>NZ_BAAASR010000002.1:383803-443709 GCF_039532985.1 Streptomyces gobitricini
CCCTTCGTCATCCCTTCGTCCCCGTCGTCTTTCCCCTCGTCCCCGTCGTCGTCCTCCCCGGTCGCCGGACGGCCCGGGCTCGTGAAGCCGTCGCGCTCGCCGCCGGGGACGGAGACCCGGGCCATACGCGAAACGGGGCACACCCTGCCGGTGGTAATAGGTCATCGTGTTCCGAGCCCGCCGTGGAAGGATGACCGCAAACGTCACACAACGAGGAGATGACCGGGTGCCTGGCACGAACCTGACCCGTGAAGAGGCCCAGCGGCGGGCGGAGCTGCTGACCGTGGACTCGTACGAGATCGACCTCGATCTCCGTGGCGCGCAGGAGGACGCGACCTACCGGTCCGTGACCACCGTGCGCTTCGACTCCGCCGAAGAAGGGGCGGAGACGTTCATCGACCTGGTGGCCCCGGCCGTCCACAAGGCCACGCTGAACGGCCACGCGCTGGACGTCGCGGCCGTGTTCCGGGACTCTCGTATCAAGCTGAAGCACCTGAAGCAGGGCCGCAACGAACTGACGGTCGTCGCGGACTGCGCGTACACCAACACCGGGGAGGGTCTGCACAAGTTCGTCGACCCGGTCGACGACCAGGCCTACCTCTACACCCAGTTCGAGGTGCCCGACGCGCGGCGGGTGTTCGCGAGCTTCGAGCAGCCCGACCTGAAGGCCACGTTCCAGTTCACCGTGAAGGCGCCGGCGGGCTGGACCGTGATCTCCAACAGCCCGACCCCGGAGCCCGAGGACGGCCTCTGGGTATTCGAGCCGACGCCGCGCATCTCGACGTACATCACGGCGCTGATCGTCGGCCCGTACCACGCGGTGCACAGCACGTACGAGAAGGACGGGCAGGTCGTGCCGCTGGGCATCTACTGCCGTCCGTCGCTCGCCGAGTTCCTGGACGCGGACGCGATCTTCGAGGTGACGCGGCAGGGCTTCGACTGGTTCCAGGAGAAGTTCGACTACGCGTATCCCTTCGCCAAGTACGACCAGCTCTTCGTGCCGGAGTTCAACGCGGGCGCGATGGAGAACGCGGGCGCGGTGACCATCCGTGACCAGTACGTCTTCCGCTCCAAGGTCACGGACGCGGCGTACGAGGTGCGCGCGGAGACCATCCTTCACGAGCTGGCGCACATGTGGTTCGGCGACCTGGTCACCATGGAGTGGTGGAACGACCTGTGGCTGAACGAGTCGTTCGCCACGTACACCTCGATCGCCTGCCAGGCCGCGGCTCCGGGCTCGCGCTGGCCGCACTCGTGGACGACGTTCGCCAACTCGATGAAGACCTGGGCGTACCGGCAGGACCAGCTGCCGTCCACGCACCCGATCATGGCCGAGATCAACGACCTGGACGACGTCCTGGTCAACTTCGACGGCATCACGTACGCCAAGGGCGCCTCCGTGCTGAAGCAGCTGGTGGCGTACGTCGGCGAGGACGCGTTCTTCCGGGGCGTACAGCAGTACTTCAAGCGGCACGCGTTCGGCAACACGCGCCTGTCGGACCTGCTGGGCGCGCTGGAGGAGACCTCCGGGCGCGACTTGCGGACCTGGTCGAAGGCGTGGCTGGAAACGGCCGGTATCAACATCCTCCGCCCGGAGATCGAGGTCGACGGCGACGGGGTCGTCACCTCCTTCGCGGTCCGGCAGGAGGCCCCGGCGCTGCCGGCCGGCGCGAAGGGCGAGCCGGTGCTGCGGCCGCACCGGATCGCGATCGGCCTGTACGAGCTGGAGGGCGGCAAGCTGGTCCGTACGGACCGCCTGGAGCTGGACGTCACCGCGACCGAGCGGACGGAGGTGCCCCAGCTCGTGGGCAAGCGGCGTCCGGCGGTGGTGCTGCTCAACGACGACGACCTGTCGTACGCCAAGGTCCGCCTGGACGAGGTGTCGCTGGAGTGCGTCACCGAGCACCTGGGCGACTTCACCGAGTCGTTGCCGCGCGCCCTGTGCTGGGCATCGGCCTGGGACATGACGAGGGACGGCGAGCTGGCCACGCGCGCGTACCTGGAGCTGGTGCTCTCCGGCATCGCGAAGGAGTCGGACATCGGTGTGGTGCAGTCGCTGCACCGGCAGGTGAAGCTGGCGCTGGACCTGTACGCGGCGCCCGAGCGGCGCGAGGCGGCCCTGGCGCGCTGGACCGAGGCCACGCTCGCCCACCTGCGCACCGCGGAGCCGGGCAGCGACCACCAGCTGGCGTGGGCACGGGCGTTCGCGGCGACCGCCCGTACGCCGCAGCAGCTGGACCTGCTGACGGGCCTGCTGGAGGGCACGGAGACGATCGAGGGCCTGGTCGTCGACACCGAGCTGCGCTGGGCGTTCGTGGAGCGGCTGGCGGCCACGGGGGTGTACGACGAGACGGAGATCGCCGCCGAGTACGAGCGGGACCGGACGGCGGCGGGCGAGCGGCACGCGGCGACCGCGCGGGCGGCCCGGCCGACCGAGGAGGCCAAGGCCGAGGCGTGGGCGTCGGTGGTGGATTCGGACAAGCTCCCCAACGCCGTGCAGGAGGCGGTGATCGGCGGCTTCGTCCAGACCGACCAGCGTGAACTGCTGGCCCCGTACACGGAGAAGTTCTTCTCGGTGGTCAAGGACGTGTGGGAGACCCGCTCGCACGAGATGGCCCAGCAGGTCGCGGTCGGGCTCTACCCGGTGCTCCAGGTGTCCCGGGAGACGCTGGACGCCACGGACGCCTGGCTGGCGAGCGCCGAGCCCAACGCGGCGCTGCGGCGGCTGGTGTCGGAGTCGCGGGCGGGTGTCGAGCGCGCGCTCAAGGCGCAGGCGGCCGACGCGTAGCCACGGACGAGGGTGACGCCCCGGACCCGGGTCGACCGGGTCCGGGGCGTCTTTGCGCCAGGGGCTGTCGTGGGGGCGGTCCGCATGCTGACCCGATGTCAAGAGTCATGCTCAACAACCGATAAGCTTCCGGGCCGTTGTGTCCTTTGATCTTTCGCTTTCGATCGTTTGAGGGTTCTGATGGTTCGAGAGGGATCGTCGCCCGGTAGTCCAGGGCCCGCCTCACCCGTCATATGGGCGTTGCCCGCCATCGTGATCGCAGCGGGCACCGCCGTCGCCGTGGCCCTGACCCCCGCACCGGCCCGCACCCCGGTCGCCTGGCTCGGGGCCGCCGCCTTCGTCGCGGTCGCGCTCGCCTGCGGTACGGCGGCCCGGCGCGGCCGGGAGCTGGCGCGCCTGCGGGACGCGGTGGCCGAGCAGCGGGCGGCCCTCGCGCGCCAGGAGGCCGAGACGGTGCGGCTCGCCGACACGCTGCTGCCGGACGTGGTGCGGCGGCTGCGGGAGGGCGAGTTCCCCGAGGACGTCCTCGCCTCACTGGAGGCCCCGGGCGCCCACGGGTCCGGGCTCACCCCGGAGTTCCGGGCGGCCCACCGGGCGGTGCTGCGCTCCGTGCTGGACGCCGTGGTCGCCGAGGAGGACCTGCGCGAGTCGGCGCAGCGGGCCTTCGTGAACATCGCCCGCCGCGTCCAGGCCATCGTGCACCAACAGGCGCAGGAACTCCGTGACATGGAGGACCGGCACGGCCAGAGCCCCGCCGTCTTCGGTGACCTGCTGCGGCTCGACCACGGCACCGCGCTCATCGGCCGCCTCGCCGACTCCATCGCCGTACTCGGCGGCGCGCGGCCGGGCCGCCAGTGGAACAGGGCCGTGCCGCTCTACAGCGTGCTGCGCGGCGCGATGTCCCGGATCATCGACTACCAGCGCGTGGAACTCCACTCGGTCTCCGAGGTGGCCGTCGTCGGCCCCGCCGTCGAACCCCTCATCCACGCGCTGGCCGAGCTGCTGGACAACGCCACCCGCTACTCGCCGCCGCAGACCAGGGTGCACCTGACCGCGGTGGACGTGAACGCCGGCATCGCCATCGAGATCGAGGACGGTGGCGTCAGCATGAGCGAGGAGGCCCGCAACCGGGCCGAGCGCATGCTCCGCCAGGCCCAGCAGGGCATCGACCTCAACGACCTCGGTGAGACGCCGCGTCTGGGCCTCGCCGTGGTGGGCCGGCTGTCGCAGGCGTACGACTTCCAGGTCTCGCTGCGGTCCTCCGCGTACGGCGGTGTCCGGGCCGTCCTCGTCGTTCCGCAGGACCTGATCACCACCACCTCGGCCGCGACGGGCATCGCCCACGGCATCGGTACCTCCTCCGGGCCCCGCGGAGCGCTGGCCCCGGCCTCCCGGAGTACGGCCGGAACGCCGTCCGGCCCCTCCGGCCCCTCCCGCACGGCCACCGGCGCCTCCGGCCCGTCCCGCGCGGCCACCGGCCCGTCCGGCGCCGACGTGCCCGCCGTGACCGAGCGGACGCCCAGCGGCCTGCCGCAGCGCCGCCGCAAGTCCCGCGCCACCGCACCGGCGGCGCCCGCCGCCTCCGACGGGGCCCCGGAGAGCGCGAACACCACCATGACCACCCGGACCGCAGCCGCCACGGCCACCACCGAACCGGAGCCCGCACCCCAGGTGCAGCCCGGCATGTGGCTGGCCGCCTTCCAGAGCGGCCTGTCCGGGGAGAGCCGGACCGGCGCAGACCAGAACAGCGAGGCCTCGCCGGCCTCGGCGAACGAGGGGGAACAGCCATGAGTCAGCAGCGGCCCGACATGGACTGGATGCTCAAGGATCTGGCCGAGAGCGTTCCGCAGACCCGCCATGTCATCGTGCTCTCCGCCGACGGCCTGCGCATCGCCCAGTACGGCGCGGCGACCGACACGGCCGACCGGCTGGCCGCCGCCTGCGCCGGTCTGCAGAGCCTCGCCGGCGCGGTCGCCGCCGAACTCCCGCACAGCGAGGGCCGGATGCGCCTCGTCGTGATCGAGATGGACGGCGGCTTCTTCTACCTGATGGCGGCCGGTGCCGGGGCCTACCTCGCCGTGCTGGCCGACGAGGGCGTCGACGCCGGTCTGATGGGCCAGCGGATGCGCGACCTGGTGGCACGGATCGGAGAACACCTCAGCAGCCCGCCCCGCCGCGACGGGCAGCCCGCGTGAGCGACCCGGACCACCGGCGCGGTGAGAGCCACGACTGGGAGGACGGCAGTCCCGAGCGGCTCTACGTGATCACCGGTGGCCGCAGCGGTTCGTTAGGGTCCGCCCCCCTCGACCTGGTCACGCTGATCGTGGCCAGGTCGGCGCCCCGGCCCGGTATGCAGCCGGAGCAGGCGGCGATCATGCGGATGTGCCAGGCTCCGCTGTCGGTGGCCGAGATCTCCGCGTACCTCTCCCTGCCGATGAGCGTGGTGACCGTCCTGGTGGGCGACCTGCTCGCCGGCGGGGACGTGCTGGCACGCGCGCCCGTCGCCCGCGCCCAACTCCCCGACCTGGCACTGATTGAGGCAGTGATCGATGGACTTCAGAAGCTCTGAGCCACCCGCCGGGCCGTCCCGCGCGGACACCCTGCCGGAGACGGCCACCGCCGCGGTGAAGGTGGTGATCGTCGGCGGCTTCGGGGTGGGCAAGACGACCCTGGTCGGCTCGGTGAGCGAGATCCGGCCGCTGACCACCGAGGAGACGATGACCCAGGCCGGGGTCGGCGTCGACGACACGGCGGGCGTGGAGCGCAAGAGCTCCACCACCGTGGCCATGGACTTCGGCCGGATCAGCATCAACGAGGAACTGGTGCTGTACCTCTTCGGCACGCCCGGTCAGGAACGCTTCTGGTTCCTGTGGCGCGGGCTGTTCGAGGGCGCGCTGGGCGCGGTGGTCCTGGTGGACACCCGGCGGCTCGAGGTCAGCTTCGACGTGATCGGCAGGCTGGAGGAGCGCGGCGTGCCGTTCGTCGTCGCCGTCAACTCCTTCCCCGGAGCGCCCGAGCACCCCCTGGAGGAGCTGCGGGGCGCCCTCGACCTGCCCGCGTCCGTGCCGATCGTCGTGTGCGACGCCCGGCGGCGCGACTCCAGCCGTGACGTCCTGATGACGCTGATGCGCTACCTGCACTCCCTCGCCGTGACCCCGGAGGCCGCCTCGTGACCACCCCGCCCACTCCCCCGACCCGGCCGGGCCCCCCACCGGGCTGCCCCGCGCACCGGCTGTACGGCCCCGAGGCCGAGGCCGACCCCATGGGCCTGTACGAGAAGCTGCGCGCCGAACACGGCACCGTCGCCCCCGTCCTGGTGCACGGCGACCTGCCGGCCTGGCTGGTGCTGGGCCACCGGGAGAACCTGGACGTGGCCCGTACGCCGTCGCGGTTCTCGCGCGACCCGCGCCACTGGCGCGACATGCGGCAGGGGAACGTCCCGGCCGACCACCCCCTGACGCCGATGACGGCCTGGCAACCGGTGTGCCACTTCGTCGACGGGCAGGAGCACCAGCGGCTGCGCCGGGCCGTGACGGAGTCCCTGGAGCGCTTCGACCGGCGCGGGGTGCGCCGCTATGTGAAGCGCTTCGCCGAGCAGCTGATCGGCCGCTTCGCCGAGACGGGCCGCGCGGACCTGGTCGCGGACTTCGCGGAGCCCCTGCCGATGCTGGTGATGACCCAGCTGGTCGGGGCGCCCGACTCCTACGGACCGCGGCTCGTCGAGGCGGCCCGCGACATGATCCAGGGCACGGCGACGGCCGTCTCCAGCAACGAGTACGTGACGGTGGCCCTGCGGGAGCTCGTCTCGCGCAAGAAGTCGGTGCCCGGCCACGATTTCACGTCCTGGCTGCTGGAGCACTCCACGGCGCTGAGCGACGAGGAGATCGTCGAGCATCTGCGGCTGGTGCTGATCGCGGCCTTCGAGACGACCGCCAACCTGATAGCGAACACGCTGCGGATCGTGCTCACGGACCGCCGTTTCCGCGCGAACCTCTCCGGCGGCCATATGACGCTGCCCGACGCGCTGGAGCAGGTGCTGTGGGACGAGCCTCCCCTCATGACGGTCCTGGGGCGCTGGGCCACCGGCGACACCGAACTGGCCGGGCAGCGGATCAGGGCCGGGGACATGCTGCTGCTGGGTCTGGCCGCGGGCAACGTCGATCCGGGGATCCGGCCGGACCTGACTCTTCCGCTCCATGGCAACCGGTCCCACCTGGCCTTCAGCAGCGGCCCGCACGAGTGCCCCGGCCAGGACATCGGCCGGGCCATCGCGGACACCGGCATCGACGTCCTGCTGTCCCGGCTGCCGGACCTGGAACTGGCGGTCCTGGAGACGGACCTGCGCTGGAACTCGTCCCTGATGTCCCGGCGTCTGACGTCGCTGCCGGTGACGTTCACCCCGCGCGGGGCGACGGGCACCACGGCCGCCCCCGCGGCCGTCTCGCGGCCCCTGCCGGAGGCGGTCACCGCGCCGGCTCGTCCCGACCCCGTGGAGGGCGGCGCTCCGAGCCGGGCGCCGTGGTGGCGTCGCCTGCTGGGACGCCGCTGAGCGGGGCGTCCGTCAGCGGTCGAGCTGCCGCCACCACCAGGCGATGGCCGGGAGGGGCGGCGGCTCGGCGCTCGGGTCGCCGGGCACCCCGGTCAGGGTGATGTCGTACGAGGCGCCCTCGACCGGCAGCTCGTTGCGGTTGCGCGGGCTGGCGTAACGGGGCGCCCGGTTGTGGTACTCGAGATCGCCGGCGATCCAGTGCTCCAGCGAGCGCAGGTACCGGCGCAACGGCTCGTCGGCGTCCCGCGCGACCTGGTCACGCAGCCGCACGAAGAGCGTCACCACCCCGTCCCGGAACGCACTCGCCCGGGGGAGCGCCTCACGGGGCGTACAACCGTGGTGCCGGGCGAGGACGTTGATCAGGTTCTGCTCCCAGGGCACATGGTGGTCGTCCTTGTTGTACGAGAGCAGGTCGTTGTCGCAGGAGACGATGAAGCCGGCGGCGTCGGTGAGCGCCTGGACGGGTGTGGAGTACAGCACGTCGGCCGGAAGGTCGATGCCGTTGGCCACTTCGCACCAGGTGAGGGTGAAACGGGTGCCGTTGACCGACGTACGCATGGCGGCGAAATCGTTGAGGGAGGGCATGACGCCCCGTTCGGCGTTCGCCGACTGCCAGGCGGCACCCAGGACCCAGTCCCGGACGCCTTCCGTGAAGCGGTGCGCCTGGAACGGCGTGAGCATCGCCCGGGTACGCCTGACCAGGTCTTCGAGCGCGGCGGTGTGCGGCCCGGGGGGCAGCGTCGCCGAGCCGGGCGCCTCGACCGCGCGGACGAGCCGTGCGCTGTGGTCGACGATGTCCGCCGTCCGGGTGGTGGTGGTGCCGGAGTCCTGCCAGTCGTCGATGGCGAAACCCCAGTAGTTCCACTGCGTGAACAACAGCATCGGCTCCACGTCGCCGTAGGGGATGATCCGGCTGGTGAAGTCGGCGCTGCGGGTGGCCAGGCCCCAGGCGCGTTCGGTGGCGTCCGGGTAGAGACCGAACGCGTCGATCCAGGCGATCGCCCGCTCCTCCAGTTCGGCGGCCTTCGGGTGGATGAGGCCCTCGTCGAACGGGGAGTAGAACGGCGGCAGGCGCCAGCCGATCCGGGACGGGTGCGCGTCCTCGGCGTAAGCGGGTGGCATCGTCAGCTGCCCCCGCCCAGTCGGAAGAGCAGCAGCCGGGTCTCCATGGCGTGGTCCCGCCAGATGCGGAACAGCTTGCCGTGGGTGATGGTCGACTCCTGGAGCCGCTCGCGGGACCAGGCGGTCCTGCCCGGAGCGCCGGCCTGGCCCCCGTCGCGCTCCAGACGGTCCAGCTCAGCCGTGTTCCAGGCCATGGACTGGACCCAGAACTCGGCGACCCCGTCGGTGACGTCCTCGTCCTGTTCGAGCTCGAAACCGGCCGCCTCGGCGGCGGTGATGTACTCGGTGAGGGTGCCGAGCCGTGTCTTGTAGTAGCCGTCGATGAACTCCGCCCACTCGGGACGGCGGATGAAGTGTTCCTGGATCCCGAACCAGCCGCCCGGCTTGAGGGACTTGGCGACGACCTGGAAGAGCCGCTCACGGTCCATGTAGCCGGAGCTCTCGTTGGCGTAGGCGGCGTCGTACCTGCGCTTGGTACGGAAGTCGTGGATGTCGCCGAGGACGGCACTGACCCGGCCGGACACGCCGGCCCGGCGGGCGAAGTCCTCGATGACCGGCACGTGTTCGCCGGTGACGGTGAGCCCGGTGACCTTGGTGCCGTGCTCCTGTGCCCAGTAGAGCGAGCCGCCGCCGACCCCGCAACCGATGTCGAGGAGCCTGCCGGGCGGAGTGGCGTACGCGCCCCAGTTGCGGGCGGCGTGCGCGACGATCGCCTCCTGGGACTCGACTATGCGCCGCTTGAGGACCCGCTGGGCGACGGTGGTGTTGGGAGCGGCGCCCGGGGCGAACAGCCCCACGTGGAAGTGGACGCGGGGACCCGGTCCGTACTTGTGGAGGATGTCCGCGGTCTTGCGGCTGTAGTAGAGCGGGACTTGCGCCTGGTCGAATGCCTTGCCATCAGTCGTCGGCTGAATGGCGAGGTTGCTGTCCATCGGTTCTCCGGTCCTGCGGTCATGTGGGGGTGTTCATCGGCCGCCCCACCCTGCCCAGAAGTCACTGAAAAAAGTCATCAGCCACCAAGAGTTTGAGCATAGTCACGCGCAAAAGGGCCACATTCCGCGCGAAGTTGACCGTCCGGGACCGAGGGAAGGGGCGCCCTCCCCCGTGGGGCGCCCCTCGCCGTCGAGAACCGCGGTGAAACCCGCCCGGCGGGTGGGCGACCGGTGCGCGGCCACCCGCCGGGCGGAGCCGGTCAGGCCGTCAGGCCGTCAGGCCGTCAGGCCGTCAGGCCGGTCCAGCGGGCCCGCAGGGCGGCCGCGCCCTCGTCCGTGGGCGAACCGTGCAGGCGCATCCGGGCGATGCCGCCGTCGGGGAAGGCGTCGAGCCGGACGTGGGTGGCGACGACCGGCTCGGGCAGCGCGAACCGGTGGAGGGTGTCGGGCTGGAGCCTGGTGCGCGGGATGATCTCGAACCACTCCGCGCCGTCCTCGGGCCCGCCGTCGCGGCCGTGGAGGGCGATCCAGCCGGCGGAGTTGCCCTTGAGGTACGCGGTGTCGATCTCGACGGCCCGGACGACGCCCTGCGCGGCGAGCCGGAAGCGCACCCAGTCGTTGGTGCCGCGCACACGGCGGCGGCGGTTCTCCCAGCCGTCGTCCATTTTGTGGGACGTACCCGGCAGGATGATCTGCGTGGGCGAGGAGTAGAACCGGTCCGACGCGTCCTCGTAGGCGCCGCCGTTGAGTACGGAGACGAGGTCGACCGTGCCGAGCAGTCCCAGCCACTCGGGGTCGGGCACGACCTCGCCGTGGACGCGGAGCCGGGCGACGCCCCCGTCGGGGTGCTGGCACAGGCGCAGGTGGGTGAAGCGGCGCTCGACGCCGATCTCGAAGCCGTTGGCGGCGTGGCCGCGCACGGGCGTGGGGGGTACGAGCTCCTCCCACCGGACGTCGTCGGAGAGCAGCCGCTCCGGGCTGGGCGTTCCGGCGACGGAGGCCGCCTGGACGGACACGCGCCGCGGGTAGTTGCCGCGGAAGTGGGCCGTGTCGACCACGATGCCGCGGATGACGCCGGGGGCACCGAGGCGGATGATCGCCCAGTCGTGGTCCTCGGGTGCCGGGAAGGGGTCACCGGCGTCCGTGCCCCGCCGGCGGCGGGTCTCCCAGCCGTCCATGACCTTGCCCTTGTGGCCGAAGTGCTCGGGGTCGAACACGGCCCGCTCGCGGACAAGGAGGTTCTCCCGCTCGGCGAAGAACTCGTCGTTGGCGGCGACGACTCCGGCGCCGAGGCGGCGGTCCGCCAGGTCGACCAGCTCGGCGAAGGGGAAGTCACCGGCGCGGTAGTCGGCGTACGGGTCACCGCCGCCGTACGGCGCGGCGTCGTTGGCGTGCGGGTCCTGGTCCTGGTCCTGGTCCTGGTCCTGGTTCTGGGCGGTGAGGCCGGTTACGAAGGTCATGCCTCGACTCTCCCGCCGCCGTACCGGTCAGGTCCAGTGGAAGTTTCTTCACTGACGGTTAAGTTGAACTGAAAGGCGGAAGGGGCAGCTCTCCGTCGAGGTGGTTGCGTCCCGACAACGCGGGCCGCCCTACCGCCGCGTCGCCGCCTCCCGCAGCGCCGCCAGCAGCCGGGACACCGCCGGGGCGGATTCGGCGCCCCGGCGCACCGCCGCGATGACATGGCGACGGGGCTGATCCGCCTCCAGGACCCGCGTCACCACCCCCGACGCCCGTTCGGCGGCCGCCATGCGCGGCACCAGCGCGATGCCCATCCCGGCCTCCACCATCGCCAGGATCGCCGTCCATCCGGCGGCCGAGTGCGCCTGCTCCGGCACGAACCCGGCCGCCTCACACGCCGCCCGGGTGATCTCCGACCAGGGCCCGCTCCCCCCGAAGATCCACCGCTCGCCCGACAGGTCGGCCAGCCGCAGCCCCGGCGCCCCCGCCAGCGCGTGGCCGGCCGGAAGGGCCACGTCCAACGGGTCTGCGAGCAGCGGTACGCGGCTGAACCGGGCGTCCCGGGCCGGCGGCGCGTGCGCCGCCAGCGACAGCGCCAGGTCCACCTGCCCGGCCGACAGCAGCTCGTACGCCTCGGCGGCCTCCGCCTCCCGAACCCGCACCTCCAGGCCCGGGTGCGCGGCGCGCAGCCGCAGCACGGCCGGCACGACCAGCGCGGGGACGGCGGTGGAGAACGCCCCCACCCGCACCTCCCCCGCCTCCCCCCGGAGGTAGCCGGTCAGTTCGGCGTCGGCCCGCTCCAGCTGGGCGAACACCGCCTCGGCGTGGCGCAGCACGAGCTGGGCCGCGTCCGTCAGCCGCACGCGCCGGCCATGTGCCTCCAGCAGCTTCACGCCGAGCTGCTTGGAGAGGTTGGTGAGCTGCTGGGAGACGGCGGAGGGGGTCATCAGCAGCGTCTCCGCGGTCGCGGTCACCGTCCCCCGGTCGCGCAGGGTGCGGAGGATCTGGAGCTTCTTGATGTCCCACTCGGTCATGCCCGGCAACCTACCCGCGGCCGGCCGCTCACCTGTCGCGGCCCGTCCCGAGGACGACGCCACCCAGGATCAGCGCCAAGCACAGGAACTTCAGCGGCCCCATCTCCTCGCCGAGCAGCGCCCAGGACAGCAGCGCGACGCACACCGGCTGGAGGTAGTACACGGCTCCGGCGCGCGCCGCGCCGATCAGCGCGACGGCCTTGTTCCAGGCGAAGAAGGCGACGGCGGAGGAGAAGACCCCGACGTACACCAGCGGGCCGACCGTCCCGGCGGTGGGCTCGAACCCGCCCTGCACGGCGAGGCTGACCCCGTAGGCGGGCAGCAGCATCAGCGCGCCGAGCACGAAGGTGGCGAACAGGAAGGCCGGTCCGCCGAGTGCGGCCGGCCGTCGCTTCAGCAGGGCGCTGTACGAGGCGAAACAGACCGCCGCCGCGACGATCCACAGGTCACCGGCGGCCGGGTCGGGCACGAGCGAGCCTCTGCCGGCCAGGAGCAGGACGCCGGCGCAGGCGATCAGCATGCCGGTCACGCGGCGCGGGCCGAGGCGGCCGCCGGCGAGCCGTTCGGACACCGCCATCAGGACCGGGGAGGCGGCCATGACCATGCCCATGGTGCCCGCGGAGGTGGTGAGGCCGGCCTGGTTGACGAGGGTGTTGTAGAGGGTCACTCCGAGCAGGGACGCGAGGGTGACGAGGCCGAGGTGGCGCCGGATCGGGCCGCGCTGCCGCCAGGCCTCGCGGGCGGCGAAGGGGGCGACGGCGAGGATCGCGACGATCCAGCGCCAGAAGGCGGCCTGGATGGGCGGCACGGAGTCGTGGAGGGCCCGGGAGGTCACGAAACTGCCCGACCAGACGACCGTCGCGAGGGCCGCGAGGAGGAGGCCCGGGCCGGAGATCCGGACGGCCGCCCCTCTCGCACGCTCGGTCCCACGGATACGGACGCGGTTCAGGACTGCCACGGTTGCCCCTTGCCTCTCTCCCCGGCGCGCGGGGATCTCGGTCAGGGGCCTACCGTCGCAGGCCGGAAGCCGTTAGGTCTATCGAAGATTTTTTATCGATACTTTCAGTGGAACTGAACGTTCTGCGGGGCGTCCACTGTCCGGCGAGCGTCGCCCCGAAGGCGACGGCCATCCCGGCCAGCTGCACCGGCCCCAGCGCCTGGCCGAGCGCCGCCCAGCCGATGACGGCGGCGGTGATCGGCGACAGCGGCCCGAGGAGCGTGACGGAGGTGGCGGGCAGCCGCTCGATACCGCGCAGCCAGAGCCAGTAGGACACGGCGGTGTTGGCGAGCGCGAGGTACGCGTAGCCGGCGACGCCCCGGCCGTCGAGGGCCGGAGGCGCGCCCTCCACCAGGAAGGCGACCGGCGTGATCAGCAGCCCGCCGAAGCTCAGCTGCCAGCCCGTCATCGTGAGGGGGCCCACTCCCTCCGGCCTGCCCCAGCGCTTGGTGAGCACCGTGCCCGCCGACATGGACGCCGTGGAGGCGAGACCGGCGCCCACGCCCAGGGGGTCGAACGCCGCGCCCGCCTCCAGCACGACCAGGCTGACACCGAAGGCGGCGGCGACGGCGGCGAGCACGGTCCGCACCGTCGGCCTCTCGCCCAGCAGGAGCGCGGCCAGACCGACGACGAAGAGCGGCCCCACCGAACCGACGACGGCGGCCGGCCCGCCCGGCAGGCGGTAGGCGGCCAGGAACAACAGCGGGAAGAACACGCCGATGTTGAGCGCTCCGAGCACCGCCGACCTCCACCACCAGGCGCCTCGCGGCAGCGTCCGAGTGAGGGCCAGCAACGCCGGCCCGGCGGCCAGGGCGCGCACCATGCCGGTGAACAGCGGCCGGTCGGGCGGGAGGAACTCCGTGGTCACCGCGTAGGTCGACCCCCAGGAGATCGGCGCGAGAGCCGTGAGACCCAGGACGGCGGCGTTGCGGGACATGGCTTCCCCCTCAAATAGCTCAGCAGTAAGTAGCTTAGCACTAAGCTACTTACGTACAAGCAACTTTCTTGCGAGCGAGGGAAACCGACCAGCAGACTGCCGCCATGACCTCCGCGACACCCACGCCCCAGGACCCCGTCGACGCGATCACCGCCCAATGGGCGGTCGTACGCCCCGATCTGGACACCACGCCCATGGCGGTCTTCGGGCGGATCTACCGGCTGAGCAGCGCCATGGCCGCCCGCATGGAGAAGGCGTACGCGCCCCTGGGCGTCTCACGCGGCGAGTTCGACGTCCTGGCGACCCTGCGGCGCTCGGGTGAGCCCTACACCCTCTCCCCCCGTGAGCTGTCCGCGACGCTCATGCTGACCACGGGCGGCATGACGGGGCGGCTCGACAAGCTGGAGCGGGCCGGGCTGCTCAGCCGCAGCCCCGATCCGCACGACCGGCGCGGCCTGCGGGTGACGCTCAGCGAGCGCGGCCGCGAGCTGGTGGACGAGGCGGTGGTGGCCGGGCTCGCGGTGCAGCGGGAGGCCCTCCAGGCCGCTCTGGACGACCGGGAGACCGAGCAGCTGAGCGGTCTGCTGCGCAAGCTGCTCACGGCCACCGGCGCGTGACCCCGCCATAGCCGCGCCCCGGCTCCGGGCGGGCACCGACAGCCGGGGCGCGAACGCCTGCAACCGGGCGGCGCCCCCTACCGCCGGGCGGCAACGCCGACGACCCGGGCGGTACGGAGTACCACCCGGGTGGGGTCGGCGAGTGAGCCTGAGGAGCGCGGGCGCCGGGAGCGGGTACGCGCGGGTCCGGCGACGAGCGCACGACCCGGGCGGGGCCACCTCCCGCGGCGGCCGTCCACGCACGTGGCGGACAGCTCCCGGAGGCGGACGGCACCCGGAGGCGGATGAGCCCCTCGGGAAATCAGACCTTCTTGGACTTGTCCAGCACCATCACCAGGCCCGCGATCACCGCGAAGAGCACGATCGGGGCGGCGACGTACAGGCCGAGGGTCTCGGCCACGCTCAGGCCGGGGCCCGGGTCGTCACCGTCGTCACGCGTGAGCGCGAGCGCGGGGGACGACATGAGCAGCATCATCAGCGTCGTACCGGCCGCGACGGCGCCGGCGCGCAGGGCGTTCTTCTTGTCCACGGTGCAAACGTAGCGAACGCCTAGAGACCGCGCGCGCCCGGGGGTGGCGTCGACGGCCGGAGAACCTCCATCAGGGCGTGCAGACGGGGTGAGACGGCCAGCTCCTCCAGGGTGACGGGACGGCCCTCCGCGTCGGCCGCCGGCAGCCGCCAGTTCGGGTACTGGTCCCAGGTGCCCGGCAGGTTCTGCGGGCGGCGGTCGCCCACCGCGTCCGGCAGCCAGACCCCGGTCATCCGGGCGGGGGTACGGCGCAGGAAACGGTAGACGGCCCGGATCTCGGCCTCCTCGTCACGCGGGCCCTCCTCCAGCAGGCCCAGCTCACGCAGGTAGGCCAGCCACTCGGCGACCTCCTCGGCGTCCTCGGCGCGCTCCTCCTCCAGGGGGCGGGCGAGCAGCCCGAGCCGGTGGCGCAGCCCGACGTGCTCGCCGGTGAGCCGGGCGGCGGTGGAGGGCAGGTCGTGCGTCGTGGCGGTGGCCACGCAGTCCGCCCGCCACGTCCCGGGCGGCAGCGGTCGCCGCGTGCCCTCCCAGTCCCGCTCGAACCACAGCACGGACGTCCCGAGGACCCCGCGCCGCTGGAGGGACTCCCGTACGCCCGGTTCGACCGTGCCGAGGTCCTCGCCGATCACGACGGCGCCCGCGCGGTGGGCCTCCAGGGTGAGGACGGCGAGCATGGCGTCGGCGTCGTACCGGACGTACGTCCCCTCCGTGGGCCGTCGCCCCTCGGGCACCCACCAGAGCCGGAACAGCCCCATGACGTGGTCGATGCGCAGCGCGCCCGCGTGCCGCAGCAGACCGCGCAACAGGTCCCGGTAGGGGGCGTACCCCGAGGCGGCCAACGCGTCGGGGCGCCAGGGCGGCAGGCCCCAGTCCTGGCCGTGGGCGTTGAACGCGTCCGGCGGGGCGCCCACCGACATCCCGGCGGCGAACGCGTCCGCCTGCGCCCACGCGTCGGCGCCGTCCGGGTGCACGCCGACCGCGAGGTCGTGGACGATCCCGACGGGCATGCCCGCCTCCCGGGCGGCCCGCGCCGCGGCGCCGAGCTGCTCGTCGGTGAGCCAGGCGAGCCGGCAGTGGAAGTCGACTCGGTCGGCCAGCTCGTCCCGCTCCCGCGCGGTGGCGGCCGATCGCGGGTCGCGCAGGCCCTCGGGCCACTGCCGCCGGTCAGCGCCGTACCGCTCGGTGAACGCGCACCAGGTGGCGTGGTCCAGCAGGGCCTGACCCTGCGCGGCGCGGAACTCCCGCAGGGCGGCCTGCCGGCCGGGGCCGAGCGGCACGCGCCGCACCAGCTCCAGGGCCTGCCGCTTGAGCACCCACACCGCGTCCCGGTCGATCAGCTCGCCCTTGCGCAGCACCCCTTCGCGCAGCTCCGCCGCGCGCCCGGTGAGCGCGTCGAGCTCGGCACGGTCCTCTCCGCGTACGTACGCGTACTCGGGGACGTCCTCGATCCGCAGGTGGACCGGGTCGGGGAAGCGCCGCGAGGAGGGGCGGTACGGGGACGGGTCGGTGGGCGTCCCCGGCACGGCCGCGTGCAGGGGGTTGACCTGTACGAACCCGGCTCCCAGGTCCCGGCCCGCCCAGCCGGCCAGCTCGCGCAGGTCGCCCAGGTCGCCCATGCCCCACGACCGGCCGGACAGCAGCGAGTACAGCTGGACGAGCACGCCGTACCCGCGCCCGGGGGGCTGCGGGACCCGCCCGGGGGCGACGACGAGCGTGCTGTGCGCGGTGCGCCCGCCGCGCGCCCGGGCCTCGAGCCGGTGCACGCCCAGCGGCAGCCGCTCCCAGCGGGGCGTGCCGGAGATCTCGTCGCCGTTCTCGGTGGTGATCCGTACGTCGGTGCCCGGCGGGAGCGCCGTCAGCGGGCGCGGCAGCTCGGGCGGGCGGCCCTGGGGCCGCGCCCCGTCGTCCGGCCCGTCCCGCCACAGGACCAGCGTGGGCGGGAGCAGCCGGGCGTCCCTGGCCGCCTCGGTGGCGGCCAGGGAGGCACGCAGCGCCTCGGGCGTGGCGGCGTCGACGTCCAGGGCGGCGAGGACCTCCACCACCGTGGCGTCGGGGACCGGGACGGTGACACCCGCGGACGGGGAGTACGCGGTGGCGACACCGTGCAGCGCGGCGAGCCGGGCAAGGGTCATTCAGGCTCCTGGGGACTCCGGTCCGCCGGCCGTGCGGTGCGCGGTCGGCTCGCTGGTCAGGGGGGTGAAGTCGGTCAGCGCGGGTTCGCTGGTCAGGGGGGCGGCGTCGGCGAGCGGCGGTTCGCTGGTCAGCGGGGTGCCGGCGGCGGGCAGCCCGGTCAGGGGGCAGAAGCCGGGGCCGTAGCCGGTGACCGGCAGGTCGGCGGCGGAAGCGGGCCCCGGGACCTGTTTGGAGAGGGCGGAGAGCAGGAGCTGGGCGGAAGCGGCCACGGTGGCCTCCCTGTGAAGGTGACGGTGGGACACCCCAGCCCTACCCAGCGGGCGGCCACACATCCGCGGAATGTGGTGTCGGTCACATCGGCTTTCCGGGAGGGGCGTTGGACCCTCCCCCGTGACCCGGTAGGCAAATACGACACAACGGCCACGCACATTGACACCTTCGGCGAGTCGGTGGTGGGCTCGAAACCGACCGGTTCAGCCATCGCTCCGGACACCGGCAAAGCTACTCGCAGAACAATGAAAGACGAGGGGAGACGCGCGTGCAGTTCGGGCGCTTCAGCCGCGGAAAGCGGACCGCGACGGCCGTCGCCGTCGCCGTGATCGGCGGCCTCCTGGGCGGCGCCCCCGGTGCGCTGGCCGCGCCCGGCGGCCCCGGCTCCCCCACCACGGCCTCCCCCGGGAGGGACGGCACCGCCCTGCCCCCGGTGTGGCCGCGTCCGCAGTCCCTCCGGGCGGCCGGTACCGCGGTGCCCCTCGGTGACGAGGTGACGATCCTCACGGAGGGGGACGCCGACCCGTACGCGGTGGCGGCACTGGAAGCCGCCCTGCGCGACGCGGGCGTGCGGACCGTCGACACCGGGCCGGGCGGACGCGGGCCGGTGGTGCTGCTGGGCGGCACCGGCGCGCGGCACGCGCTGCGGGCCCTGCGGGCGCCCGAGCGGGGCGACCTTCCGGCGGGCGGTTACCGCATCGCCACCGGCCGGTACGAGGGTCGCGACACGGTCGCCGTGGACGGCGTCGGCGGGGACGGTCTGTTCCACGCCGTGCAGACGCTGCGTCAGCTCATAGCCTCCGACCGGACGGTGCCCGGCGTCGTCGTGCGCGACTGGCCGGGAACGGCCGTACGCGGCATGACGGAAGGTTTCTACGGCCGCCCCTGGAGCCACCGGCAGCGGCTGGCGCAGCTGGACTTCATGGGCCGCACCAAGCAGAACCGGTACCTCTACGCCCCCGGCGACGACCCCTACCGCCAGTCCCAGTGGCGTGAGCCCTATCCGGCCGCCCAGCGGGCGGAGTTCCGGGAGCTGGCCGACCGGGCGCGGCGCAACCACGTGACGCTGGCCTGGGCCGTGGCCCCCGCCCAGTCGATGTGCCTGGCCTCGGAGGACGACCTGACGGCGCTCAAGCGCAAGGTCGACGCGATGTACGCGCTCGGGGTGCGCGCCTTCCAGGTGCAGTTCCAGGACGCCTCCTACGACGAGTGGCACTGCTCCCGGGACGCGGACGCCTTCGGCTCCGGCCCCGCCTCGGCCGCGCGGGCCCACGCGCGCGTGGCGACGGAACTCGCGCGGCACCTGGCCGACCGGTACCCGGACGCGCAGCCGCCGGCGCTGATGCCGACCGAGTACTACCAGGACGGCGCCACCGAGTACCGCACGGCGCTCGCCGCGGAGCTGGACGACCGGGTGCAGGTGGCGTGGACGGGGGTCGGCGTCGTGCCCCGTACGATCACCGGCCGCGAACTGGCGGGCGCGCGGGACGTGTTCGACCACCCGCTGGTCACCATGGACAACTACCCGGTCAACGACTACGCGCAGGACCGCATCTTCCTCGGCCCGTACATGGGCCGCGAGCCCGCCGTGGCCGCCGGTTCCGCCGCGCTGCTGGCCAACGCGATGGAGCAGGCGACCGCGTCCCGCATCCCCGTCTTCACCGCCGCCGACTTCGCCTGGAACCCGAAGGGCTACCGCCCCGGGGAGTCCTGGCACGCCGCGCTGAACGACCTGGCGGGCGGTGACCCCAAGGCCCGGGAGGCACTGCACGCCCTGGCCGGCAACGACGCGTCCTCGATACTCAGCCCCACCGAGTCGGCGTACCTGCGTCCGCTGCTGGCGGACTTCTGGCGGACCCGCGCGAGCACGACCGCCGACGCGGCGGCCCGGGACCGGGCGGCGCGCGACCTGCGGGCGGCGTTCGGCGTGATGCGGCAGGCCCCCGAGCGGCTGACCGGGGCGGCCGACGGTCTGCTGGACGACGAGGTACAGCCCTGGCTGGAGCAGCTGGCGCGGTACGGCCGCGCGGGCGAGGCGGCCGTCGACATGCTCCAGGCGCAGGCCCGGGGCGACGGGGCGGGTGCCTGGCGGGCGTCCCTGGAGCTGGAGCCGCTCCGCAAGGAGCTGGCGGCGAGCCCGGTGACGGTGGGCAAGGGGGTACTCGCCCCGTTCCTGACGCGGGCCGTCAAGGAGGGGGCGCGGTGGACGGGCGCGTCGCGCGACGCGGGCACCGTGGCGCGGGAGAACGGGGCGTACACCGTGCGCCTGGACCGGCCCCGCCCCCTGGACACGGTCACCGCGATGACGGTGCCGGGCGACGCGCGCCCCGCGACCGGCTCGGTCGAGGCGCACGTGCCCGGTCAGGGGTGGCGTCCGCTGGGCGCCCTGTCGGGCGACGGCTGGACGCAGGCGGCCGCGCGGGGCCTCACCGCTGACGCCGTCCGGATCACCTGGACCGGGCGGTCGCCCGGTGTGCGGGCCCTGGTGCCGTGGTTCGCCGACGAGCCGCAGGCCCGCCTGGACCTCCCGCGCGCCGAGACGGACGCGGTGATCGGGGGCGCCCCGCGCCGGGTGAACGCGGTGCTCGCCGCCCAGCGTCCCGGCGAGGTACGCGGCACGCTCACCGCGAGGGCCCCGAAGGGCCTGAAGGTGACCGTCCCGAAGCAGACCACCGTCCCGCGCGGTACGGCCGCCACGGTCCCGGTCGACATCACCGTCCCGGCGGACACCCCGTCGGGGGACTACCGGGTGCCGCTCTCCTTCGCGGGCCAGGAGCGCACGCTGACCGTCCGGGCCTACCCGGCGACCGGCGGCCCCGACCTGGCCCGTACGGCGACGGCGTCCTCGTCGGGCGACGAGACCGCCGACTTCCCCGCCTCGGCCGCGATCGACGGCGACCCGGAGTCGCGCTGGTCCTCCCCGGCCGAGGACGGCGCCTGGTGGCAACTGGAACTGCCGCGGCCCGCCCGGCTCGGCCAGGTGGTCCTGCACTGGCAGGACGCCCACGCGGCGAAGTACCGCGTCCAGGTGTCGGCCGACGGCCGCGTCTGGCGCACGGCGGCGACCGTGCGGGACGGGAAGGGGGGCCGCGAGGCGATCCGCATGGACGCCCCGGGCACCCGCTTCGTCCGCGTCCAGGGCGACGCGCGGGCCACCGAGTACGGCTACTCGCTGTTCACGGTGGAGGCCTACGCGGTCGTGGCGCCCCAGGAGGTCACCACCCGGCCCTGACGCCCCGGGGGTGGGGTGCGACGAAGGCCCGGACCGTCAGGCGGAGATGCCGTCGATCCGGGCCATGGCGTCGTCCGCGCCGTACGGCTGCAGGTAGGGCAGCCAGCGCGGGTCCCTGTGTCCGGTCCCGATGATGCGCCAGGCGAGGCCGGTCGGCGGGGCGGGTTGCTGGTGGAGCCGCCAGCCCAGTTCCCGCAGGTGCCGGTCGGCCTTGACGTGGTTGCAGCGGCGGCAGGCCGCCACGACGTTCTCCCAGGCGTGCTGTCCGCCGCGGCTGCGCGGCACGACGTGGTCGACGCTGGTTGCGACACCACCGCAGTACATGCAGCGCCCGCCGTCGCGGGCGAAGAGGGCCTTGCGGGTCAGAGGAACGGGCCCCCGGTAGGGGACCCGTACGAACCGCTTCAGGCGGACCACACTGGGGGCGGCGATGGCACGGGTCGCGCTGTGCATGAAGGCGCCGGATTCCTCGAGGCAGACGGCCTTGTTCTCAAGGACGAGGACGAGCGCGCGGCGGAGCGGTACGACGCCGAGGGGCTCGTACGACGCGTTGAGGACCAGGACGTGCGGCACGGATGCCTCCTTGTACGCCGGCGGCGCGTGGCTCGCGCCGGGACGATCTGCTCTCAGTCTCTCCTCATGCCAGGTCGAAGCGCCACCACGTACCGGTAACGGGCCCGAAGTGTTCTCGACCACACCCTGATCATCCCCAGGTGAGACGCAGCTCTCCCTCGAACATGGCAACGAACCACCCTCGATGCGCCGTTAAATGTAATTGGTCCGCTTGTCCATCCTGGAGGTTCCCGCCGTGCTCTGGTCCGCCGTTCCGGCTGCCGACCCCACACCCGCGCCGGTGTCGCTCGACGAAGCCGCCAAGCAGGCCGGCGAGGCCGCCGGCTGGGTGGAGCAGAACTGGTCCACCTGGCTGAGCACGGGGCTGCGTATCCTGCTGATCCTGGTGGTCGCCGTCGTGCTGCGGCACCTCGTCCGCCGCGCCCTGAGCAAGCTGATAGAACGCATGAACCGCAGCGCCCAGGCGGTCCAGGGTTCCGCGCTGGGCGGTCTCCTGGTGAACGCCGAGCGGCGCCGGCAGCGCTCCGAGGCGATCGGCTCGGTGCTGCGCTCGGTGGCCTCCTTCCTGATCCTGGGCACCGCCGGCCTGATGGTCCTCGGCGCGTTCAACGTGAACCTGGCGCCACTGCTGGCCTCCGCCGGTGTCGCCGGTGTCGCCATCGGCTTCGGCGCCCGGAACCTGGTCACGGACTTCCTCTCCGGCGTTTTCATGATCCTGGAGGACCAGTACGGGGTCGGCGACTCGGTCGACGCGGGAGTCGCCTCCGGCGAGGTGATCGAGGTGGGCCTGCGCGTGACGAAGCTGCGCGGCGACAACGGTGAGATCTGGTACGTCCGCAACGGCGAGATCAAGCGGATCGGGAACCTGAGCCAAGGCTGGTCCACGGCGACCGTCGACGTGACGGTCCGCCCGACCGAGGACCTGGACCGGGTCCGCGCGGTGATCACCGAGGTGGGCGAGAGCCTCGCCAAGGAGGAGCCCTGGAACGAGCGCCTCTGGGGGCCGGTCGAGGTCCTGGGCCTCAACGAGGTGCTGCTGGACTCCATGACGATCCGGCTCGCCGCCAAGACGATGCCGGGCAAGTCCCTGAGCGTGGAGCGCGAGCTGCGCTGGCGCATCAAGCGGGCCTTCGACGAGGTCGGCATCCGCATCGTGGGCGGCCTGCCGGCGACCCCGCCCGAGGGCGCGCCCGCGGACCCGACGGCGTCCATGGCGCCCCCGTCCGCCTTCGCCTCCGCCACCTCCCCCCAGTCGGTCGCGACGACCCCGCTGACCCCGCCGCCGAATCTGGCCAAGCCGTAACCGGTACGGGTGAAGGGCGCCCCCGCCATGACGGCGGGGGCGCCCTTCGTCGTCGGCGGGGCCGGGGCTTGACGGGTGCCTGACGCTCGCCATACCGTCTGCCCACCCCGACAGTAAAGTTTCCTTACAGTGGGCAGGTGCACCCTCTCGTGACCGCGACCTCCGGAAACACCCCCGGCACCCCACGCGTCCTGCGGGCCATGAACGACCGGGCCGCACTCGACCTGCTGCTGGAGCACGGGCCGCTGACGCGGTCCCGGATCGGGAAGCTGACGGGGTTGTCCAAGCCGACCGCCTCGCAGCTGCTCGCACGGCTCGAAGCCGCCGGGCTGGTCGTGGCGACCGGCGTGACGGAGGGGCGGCCGGGGCCGAACGCGCGGTTGTACGCCGTCGACGCCCGCGCCGCGTACGCCGCCGGGCTCGACGTGAACCCGCGGCGCGTGCGCGCGGCCGTCGCCGACGTGACCGGGGCGGTGGCCGGCGAGTACGAGCTGGCCACCCCGGGGAAGGCGGCGGGGGACGTCGTACGGCAGGTGACCGAGGCGCTGGACGGGGCCGTGAAGGCGGCCGGGATCACCCGCGGCGAGGTGCACCGGCTGGTGATCGGCACGCCCGGCGCGTTCGACCCGTCGACCGGGCGGCTGCGGTACGCGTCCCACCTGCCCGGCTGGCACTCCCCGACGCTGCTCGACGAGCTGGCGGCCGCGCTCCCCATGCCCGTGGAGTACGAGAACGACGTGAACCTGGTGGCGGTGGCCGAGCAGCGGCTCGGGGCGGCCCGTGGGCACGGGGACTTCGTCCTGCTGTGGAACGAGGAGGGGCTGGGCGCCGCGCTCGTGCTCGGCGGGCGGCTGCACCGCGGGTTCACCGGCGGCGCCGGCGAGGTGGGTTTCCTGCCCGTGCCGGGGGCGCCGCTGGTGCGGCGGGTCACCCGGGCCAACAGCGGCGGCTTCCAGGAGCTGGCCGGCGCCCGGGCACTGGCCCGGATGGCGCGCGAGTACGGCGTCGAGGACCTTCCGCGCGGGGAGCCCGCCGAGGTCGCCGCCGAGCTCGTCCGGCGGGCGGCGGAAGCGGGCGGCGCGGACGGGTCCGGCGGGGCCGCCGGCGGCCCGTACGGGAGGCTCCTCGACGCCTTCGCGACCGGTCTCGCCACCGGCCTGGCGTCACTGGTCGCCGTCCTCGACCCCGAGCTGGTGGTGCTGTCCGGCGAGGTGATCGTCGCCGGCGGGGAAGCGCTGCGCGAGCGCGTGGAGGCCGAGCTGGGTGAGCTGGCCGCCTCCCGGCCCCGGCTCGTCGTCGGCGGCGTACAGCGGCACCCCGTGCTGCGCGGCGCGCTGGAGAGCGCGCTGGCCGCCACCCGTGACGAGGTCTTCGACACCTCGCGCTGAGCCGCGCCCCTCGCCCCCGCGCCCCCTCGTCCCCCTCCACGCCTTCCGCTCCCTCGCCGCTGAGCACCACCCCCGAGGACCGCCCGCCGAGCACCGCGCCGAGAACCGAACCAGGAGGACACCGCCATGAACCGTGCCCGACGGCCGCTGCCGACCGCGCACACTCCTATGGGTGATTCCGCCGGTGACCGGACCGGATTGCGTGGCCGTGGCGCTGTTCCGGCCCCTCCCCACCGGGAACGACTGCCTCGGGCCGCGGGTCCCCGCCCCGGAGAACCCGGCCCCCAGGGCCCCCAAGGCCCTCGGCCACGGCCCGGAGTCGCCCGGGAGCACGCACCTCACCGACCCGAGAGCCGGCCATGGCCGCGACCGTCCCGGTCATGGTCCCGGCGATCCTCGTCTTCCTCGTCGCCCGGGCGGCATTCGCCGAGGGCGTCACACGGACCGGAGTGAAGGGCTGGAACCTCATGAAGCTGGCTGTGATCGGGGGCGGCTCCACGTACACCCCCGAGCTGATCGACGGGTTCGCGCGGCTGCGCGACACCCTCCCCCTCGGTGAACTGGTCCTCGTCGACCCGGCCGCCGACCGCCTGGAGCTGGTCGGGGGCCTGGCCCGGCGGATCTTCGCCAAGCAGGGCCACGACGGGCTGATCACGACCACGTCCGACCTGGACGCGGGTGTGGACGGCGCCGACGCCGTCCTGCTGCAACTGCGCGTCGGCGGACAGGCCGCCCGGCAGCGGGACGAGACCTGGCCGCTGGAGTGCGGCTGCGTCGGACAGGAGACGACCGGCGCGGGCGGGCTCGCCAAGGCACTGCGCACGGTGCCGGTGGTGCTGGACATCGCCGAGCGCGTACGGCGGTCCAACCCCCGTGCCTGGATCATCGACTTCACCAACCCGGTCGGCATCGTGACCCGGGCCCTCCTCGGGGCCGGCCACCGGGCCGTGGGGCTGTGCAACGTGGCCATCGGCTTCCAGCGGAAGTTCGCCGGGCTGCTGGACGTCGCACCGGACGCGGTGCACCTGGACCATGTGGGGCTCAACCACCTGACGTGGGAGCGGGCGGTACGGCTCGGCGGGCCCGACGGCGAGGACGTGCTGCCCAAGCTGCTCGCCGAGCACGGTGACGCCATCGCCGGCGACCTCCGGCTGCCGCGTGCCCTGCTCGACCGGCTGGGCGTCGTCCCCTCGTACTACCTGCGGTACTTCTACGCGCACGACGAGGTCGTCCGCGAGCTGGGCACCAAGCCGTCACGGGCGGCCGAGGTCGCCGCGATGGAGCGGGAGCTGCTGGAGATGTACGGCGACCCGGCGCTGGACGAGAAACCGGAGCTGCTCGCCAAGCGCGGCGGGGCCTTCTACTCGGAGGCGGCGGTGGACCTGGCGGCCGCGTTGCTGGGCGGCAGCGCTCCCGCGACGCAGGTGGTCAACACCCACAACCGGGGCACGCTGCCGTTCCTGCCGGACGACGCGGTGATCGAGGTGCGGGCGGCGGTGGACCCCTCCGGTGCCTCGCCGCTGGCCGTACCGGAACTCGACCCGCTGTACGCGGGGCTCGTCGCGGGCGTCACGGCGTACGAGGACCTGGCGCTGGAGGCCGCGCTGCGCGGTGGGCGTGACCGGGTGTTCAAGGCCCTGCTGGCGCACCCCCTGGTCGGCCAGTACGCGATCGCCGACGGGCTGACCGACCGGCTGATCGCCCACAACCGGGAGCACCTCGCATGGGCGTGACGGCCGCCGTCCTCGCCATCGACGCGGGCAACAGCAAGTCCGACGTGGCGTTCGTCGGCGAGGACGGCTCCGTCCTGGCCACGTCGCGCGGGCCGGGGTTCCAGCCCCCGAGGGTGGGTGTCGGAGCGGCGCTCGACGTGCTGGCGGACACCGTGCGTGCCGCGCTGGCGTCCGCGCCGGCGCCCGTCGACCGCGTACGGCACGTGTCGGCGTGCCTGGCCAACGCCGACTTCCCCGCGGAGGAGGCGGAGTTGGCCGACGCCCTGCACGCGCGCGCGTGGGGGCGGACCGCCGAGGTGCGCAACGACACGTTCGCGGTCCTGCGAGCGGGCGTGGAGGAGCCGTACGGCGTGGCCGTCGTCTGTGGCGCGGGCATCAACTGCGTGGGCATGCTGCCGGACGGGCGCACCGCCCGCTTCCCCTCGGTCGGCCGGATCTCCGGTGACTGGGGCGGGGGTTCGGGCCTGGCCGAGGAGGCGATGTGGTTCGCGGCCCGGGCGGAGGACGGCCGGGGCGAGCCGACGGCGCTGGCCCGTGCCCTGCCGGAGCACTTCGGGCTGGGTTCGGTGTACGCGCTGGTGGAGGCGCTGCACCTGGGGCGGATCCCGGCGGAGCGGCGGCACGAGCTGACGCCGGTGCTGTTCGCGGCGAGCGCGGCCGGGGACCCGGTCGCCCGGTCGGTGGTGGAGCGGCAGGCCGAGGAGGTCGTGGCGCTGGCGACCGTCGCGCTGGGCCGCCTCGGGCTGCTGGACGCGGAGGTTCCGGTGCTGCTGGGGGGCAGCGTCCTGGCGGCCCGGCACCAGGGGCTGAACGGTCGGATCACCGAACTGCTGGCCGTCAAGGCGCCGCGGGCCACCGTCAACCTGGTGACCGAGCCCCCGGTGCTGGGCGCGGCGCTGCTCGGCCTGGATCACCTGGGGGCTCCGGCGGAGGTCCGGCGCCGGCTGCGGGCGCACTACGCGCGGCGCCCCTGACAGGGGAACCGACGGAGGCCGGGCGGCGTATACAGGGTGGGGAGAGCGAGGGGTGGTGCGGCGGGGCGGCGGGCACGAAAGGAACAAGATCGAGTCAAGCCAGGTGTGCGCACCGGCCCCTCCAGCCATACTGCGGTGAGCGACCGAGGGGGAGGTCAGGTGACGTACGCACCGGACGGGCGGGGCGCGTGGGCCGGCGGTGTGGCACGGCTGCGCGCCACGGCGACGACCGAGCCGGGCCGGCTGCGGACCCTGGGAGCCGTACTGGTGGTGCTGGTCGTGACGTTCGGCGCGGTCACCGCGGTCGAGATCTCCGGCCGGGCGGCGGCGGCCGACGACGTGGTGAGCCGCAGCCAGCCGCTGAGCGCCGACGCCGCGGACATCTACCGTTCGCTCGCGGACGCCGACACGGCGGCGGCGGGCGGCTTCCTGGCCGGCGCGCAGGAGCCCGCCGGCGTGCGGGAGCGGTACGAGAAGGACATCACCACCGCGTCACGGCTGCTCATCAAGGCCGCGGCGAACACGGACGGTTCCTCGCCGTCCGCCCGTGACATCGCCGCCCTCGGCGAGTACCTGCCGCGCTACACGGGCCTGGTGGAGCGCGCCCGCGCGGCCAACCGGCAGGGCCTGCCGCTGGGCGGCGCGTATCTGCGGTACGCCAACCAGCAGATGAGCACCCGGCTGCTGCCCGCCGCGGAGCGGCTGTACGAGGCGGAGACCGCGCGGCTCGGCCAGGACCACCGGGACGCCCGGAGGTGGCCGTTCCTCTCGCTCGGCGCCGGGGTCCTGGCACTGGCCGCCCTCCTCCGGGCGCAGCGCCGCGCGTACCTGCGTACCAACCGGGTGTTCAACCAGGGCCTGCTGGCCGCCACGGCCGCCACGACGGTGCTGCTGCTGTGGCTGGTGGCCGGGCACACCGTGGCGCGCGCGGGGCTGAACGAGGCCAAGGCCCACGGTCAGGATTCGCTCAAGGTGCTGAACGAGGCGCGGATCAACTCCCTGAAGGCCCGCGCCAACGAGAACCTGACCCTGATCGCCCGCGGTGCGGTGCTGACCGCCGACGGCAGGAGCGACAAGTACGAGACCGACTACAGCGCGGGCATGGGGCGGCTGACCGGAGCGCTGACCGAGGCGCGCGGGCTCGCCGACGACGGCGCGGGCAGGCAGCCGGTCGCGGACGCCTCGCGGCGCGTGGCCGAGTGGCGGAACCGGCACAAGGACGCGCGGGACACGGACGACGGCGGCGACTACGAGGGGGCGCTGGCCAAGGTGATCGGCGCGAAGGACTCCACCGGGGAGGCCTTCGACGAGGTGGACGCGGCGCTGGAGAGGGCCCTGGACCATGAGCAGGGCGAGTTCACCCGGGCCGCCGAGGACGGGCGGGACGCGCTGACCGGCCTGCCGGCCGGGGCCGCGGCCCTGGCCGTGGTGGGCGCCGCCGGGGCCATCATGGGCATCAACCGCAGGCTGTCGGAGTACCGGTGAGGACGAGGGGAGGCACGATGAACGACGACGACACGGCGGACGGGCCGGCGGCGCGAGGGGACGAGGGGCGGGACAGGGCCGCCGGACGTCACCCGGCCCGGGGAGCCGGGCGGTTGCGGGGCTGGGGCGGCGTCGCGGCGATGGCCGTCGCCTGCGGGCTGACCGCCGCGCTGACCCTGGTGCCGCTGTCGCGGGGCAGCCTGGGGCCCTCCGAGGTGTCCGGCGTCGCCCGCCTCGTGCCCGTCGCGGCCGACACGTGCCGGGACCCGGAGGCCTCCCTCCCGCCGTCCACCGCGGACGGGCCGGCCGTCGAGGCCGTCAAAACGCGCGGCAAGCTGATCGTCGGCGTGGACCAGAACAGCTACCGGTGGGGGTACCGCGACCCGGCGACCGGCAGGCTGGAGGGGTTCGACATCGACCTCGCCCGGTCGATCGCCGAGGACCTCCTCGGCAGCCGGGACGCCGTCATCTTCCGGGCCGTCCCCACCAACCAGCGGATCGCCGCCCTGGAGAACGGGACGGTCGACCTGGTGGTGCGGACGATGACGATCAACTGCAAGCGTATCGAGCAGGTCGCCTTCTCCACCGCCTACTTCCAGGCCGGGCAGCAGGTACTGGCGCCGGAGGACTCCCCGGTCACGGGGTACGACTCCTCGCTCAAGGGCAGGCGGGTCTGCTCGGCGGAGGGATCGACCGCGTACGAGGCGCTGGAGAAGCAGTCCTTCGGCGCCGTCTTCCGGGACGAGCACGAGGACTCCCCGCAGGACGAGGACATCCACACCGTGCCCAACCAGCTGGACTGCCTGGTGCGGCTCCAGATGGGCGAGGTCGACGCGGTGGTGACGGACAACGCGCTGGCCGCCGGCCAGGCGGCGCAGGACCCGGCCGTCACGCTGAAGGGCAGGCCGTTCACCACCGAGTACTACGGCGTCGCCGCGAAGCTCGGCAACGACGACCTGGTGCGGCGGGTCAACCAGGTGCTCGTCGACTACCGCCGGGGGCCCTGGATGAAGGCGTACGACCAGTGGCTGCGTCCCGTCCTGCCCGGCATAACCGGGCCGCCCGCGCCGAAGTACCGCACCAACTGACCTGCTGACCCTGCCTGTACGAGTGGAGAGGTGACCGATGAGCGTCACGGGACCCCCTGGGCCGGTGATGGACCGGGACGAGGTGGACCGTGCGCTGGCGCGGCTCGGGGCGGAGCACAAGGCGGTCGAGGACTCGCTGCTCGCCCTGCAGGACCACGCGGGCCGCAGGCTCCTCGAAGGGGCCGGACTGACCGGCACGACCAAGGACCGCTGGGCCGCCACGGAGCAGGCGATCACCCTGCTGTGGACGTACTTCGACGCGTACACGGCGGCGTTGCGCGAGGCGCGCGAGGTACGCGCCCGGCGCCGGTGGCCCGGCCGGGAGGAACTGGCCGAGCTGACGGAGCTGCTGCGCGGCGAGAGCGTGACGGTGTCGGGCACGTCGTCCAGCCTGGCCGAGCGGTTCACGCTGGAGCGGCTGGTGGACCGGATGAACGAGCTGTACGCGAGCTCGCTCGACGTGGTGGTGACGGCGGACGCGGTGTGGTCCGCGCTGCCGGCGCGGATAGACCTGCTGGCGGCGGAGCTGAACCGCACCCGGTCGCTGGCGCGTTCGGTGGGCGTGCGGCCCGGCGAGCACCCGGCCGGTGACGACCTGGAGTCCATCACGCGCGAGCTGGTGGCGCTGCGGGAGCAGGTGGTGACCGACCCGCTGGCCTTCTGGCGCCCGGCGATGGGCAGTTCGGCGCCCGGTGGCGGGCGGCCGGACACGGACCGGTACGACCGGGCGGCCCGGGCGCTGGAGGACGTACGCCGCGAGATCGAGGCGGTGCTCCAGGTACGGCAGGACTCGGAGGCACGGCTGCTGCGGCTGCGGGACGTCCTGTCGCGCGCCGACCGGACGCTCGCCGAGGCGCGGGCCGCGCGGGGCGAGGTGCTGGCGAAGATCGCCGCGTCGGAGGTGCCGGTGGTGAGCGGCCCGCCGACCGCGCTCCAGGAGCGGCTGGCGACCGCGGCCGAGTACCGGCGGCACGCCCAGTGGCACCGGCTGTCGCCCCTGCTGGAGGCGCTGGAGCGGGAGGCCGAGGAGGAGCTGCTGCGGGCGCGCGAGCAGCTCACGGCGGTCACCGCGCCGCTCGCGGTCCGGGCGGAGCTGCGCGGGCGGCTCGACGCGTACAGGGCGAAGGTCGCCCGGCACGGCATGGCGGAGGATCCGCTGCTGGTCGAGCGGTACGACGTGGCACGCCGGATGCTGTGGAGCGCCCCGTGCGACCTGCGGGTCGCCGAGCAGGCGGTGCTGCGCTACCAGTGGCTGGCGGCGGAGGTGCTGTCCGGGGCGGGGCCCGTGGACGGTGGGGGGAGCAGCCGGTGAGTGCGTGTCAGCGACCCGGTTGTGAGGGTTCGTACGAGGACATGGGCGGCGGCGAGCTGTACTGCGGCACGTGCGGCCTGGCGCCCGTGGTCTCGCCGTCGGGGAGGTTGTCGTCGCCGCCGACGGGGATCGCGGGCGGCGGCGAGGGGGTGACCGGCAGCTCGCGGTCCTCGTCGCGGTCGTCGTCACGGTCGTCGCGGCGCTCGGTGTCGGGGCGGCTGTCGCGTTCGCCGGCGGGCGGGACGGGGTCGTCCCGGTCGGTGTCGGCGCGCAGTTCCGGTTCGTCCACCGGCCGGTCGGGGCGGGGCAGGCTGGGAGCCGGGCTCGTGTCGGTCCCGGTGGTGCCGCGCCCCGACCCCCGTTCGGTGGTGATGGGGAACCCGGAGGTGCCCGAGCGGAAGCGCTTCTGCTCGCGGTCGGACTGCGGGGCGCCGGTCGGCCGGGCGCGCGGGGACCGACCGGGGCGTACGGAGGGCTTCTGCACCAAGTGCGGCCACCCCTACTCGTTCGTGCCCAAGCTGCGCGCGGGTGACGTCGTGCACGGTCAGTACGAGGTGGCCGGGTGTCTGGCGCACGGCGGGCTGGGCTGGATCTACCTCGCCGTGGACCGGGCGGTGTCCGACCGGTGGGTCGTGCTGAAGGGCCTGCTGGACACCGGTGATCAGGACGCGATGGCGGCGGCGATCTCGGAGCGGCGGTTCCTCGCCGAGATCGAGCACTCCAACATCGTCCGCATCTACAACTTCGTGGAGCACCTGGACCAGCGGACGGGCTCGCTCGACGGCTACATCGTCATGGAGTACGTCGGCGGCAGGTCCCTGAAGGACATCGCCAACGCGCGGCGGGGGCCGGACGGGCGGCGCGACCCGCTGCCGGTCGAGCAGGCGTGCGCGTACGGCATCGAGGCACTGGAGGCGCTTGAGCACCTGCACAGCCGGAACCTGCTGTACTGCGACTTCAAGGTCGACAACGCGATCCAGACCGAGGACCAGCTGAAGCTGATCGACATGGGCGCGGTGCGGAGGATGGACGACGACGAGTCGGCCATCTACGGCACGGTCGGCTACCAGGCGCCGGAGGTGGCCGAGGCCGGCCCGTCGGTCGCCTCCGACCTGTACACGGTGGCACGGACGCTGGCGGTGCTGACGTTCGACTTCCAGGGGTACACGAACGTGTTCGCGCACTCCCTGCCGGAGCCGGACCACATCGAGGTGTTCCGGGCGTACGAGTCGTTCCACCGGCTCCTGGTGCGGGCGACCGACCCGGACCCGGCGCGCAGGTTCGCCTCGGCCCAGGAGATGGCCGAGCAACTGACGGGCGTGCTGCGGGAGGTGGTGGCCCTCCAGACGGGCCGTCCGCGTCCGGCCCTGTCGACGCTGTTCGGCCCGGAAGCGCGCGTGACGGACACGGAGCTGTTCACCGGCGACGACGGTGAGGTGTCGGTGCTGGGCGCCCGGGAGGTCCCGAAGGGCCTGGGGCTCCTCGGCGGTGGACGCGGGCGCGGCCCCGTGACGGCGGCCGTCCCCACCCCGCGTACGCCCCCGGTGGCCGCCACACCTATGGCCGCCGCACCGGCCCTCGCGCCCACGCCGCTGCTCGCTCCGGTCGACACCCGCGCCATCGCGCTGGCGCTGCCCGTGCCGCACGTCGACACCGCCGACCCCAACGCCGGGTTCCTGGCCGCGCTGACGGCCTCCGCGCCCGCCGAGCTGATCTCCGCCCTGCGCAACGCCCCGGCGAGCTCCCTGGAACTGGAGCTGCGTGAGCTGCGCGCCCGCCTCGAGACCGGGGAGGCGGGTCCGGCGGCCCGGGCCCTGGACACACTGGAGGCGCGGCATCCCGACGACTGGCGGGTCGTCTGGTACCGCGGCGTCGCGTCCTTGGCGAGGGGCGACCACGAGAACGCCGCGCTGTCGTTCGACGCGGTCTACGACGCGTTCCCCGGTGAGCCGGCGCCCAAGCTGGCCCTGGGCGTCTGTGCCGAGGTGCTGGGCCAGTTGGACAACGCGGCCGAGTACTACCGCCTGGTGTGGACGACGGACCCGAGTTATGTGAGCGCCGCGTTCGGACTGGCGCGGGTGCGGCTGGCCGCCGGTGACCGGGCCGGTGCCGTCGGCGCGCTGGAGTCGGTGCCCGAGGCGTCGATCCACTACACGGCCGCGCGCGTGGCGGCCGTACGGGCCCGGCTGCGGCGCCGCGGGGCGTACGAGCCGCTGATCGGTGAACTGACCGCGGCGGCCGCACAGGTGTCCGCGCTCCAGCAGTTCGGTCTGGACGCGGTGCGGCGCGAGCGGTTGACCGCGGAGGTGCTGGGTAGGGCGCTCGACTGGGTACTCTCCGGTAGTCCCGGGGCGGGCACCGAACGGACCCCGCTACTGGGCAGCGAACCGGACGAGCGGTCCCTGCGTCTCGGACTGGAACGCTGCTACCGGGTACTCGCCCGGCTCGCTCAGCGCGGCGAGGAGAGGATCGACATGGTGGAACGGGCGAACCGCTTCCGCCCCCGGACATGGGTGTGATTGATGTCGCGAAGGCACCAGCTGTCCGCCTGCCCCGGCTGCGAGGAGCCGCTGGAGTCGGGTGACCTGTTCTGTGGTGCGTGCGGGTACGACCTGTCGGCCGTACCGCCGCCGCCGGAGGACCGTCCGACCATGGTCGTGGGCTCCCCCGTGAGCGGTGCCGCCCGGCCCGCCCCGGCCGCGCCCGGCCGGGAGCAGCCGCTCGGCGACCCGCCGGGCGCCCGGCCGGCCCCGGGCGCCGGGGCGGTGCGGTTCGACGCCCGCGCCACGGCCGCGGGCGCCGGTGACTTCGAGCTGCCGGCCCCCGCCCCTGCCGCCCGTCCGGCGCCCGTTCCGGGACCGGTCGGCGAGGCCTGGGGGCCGGGCACCCCGGTACCTCCGCCCGCCTCCGGGGCGGGGCCCGCACCGGGCGGGGTGCCTGCGGGCGGAGCGCCCGCGCCCGAAGCCTCGGCCGCGCCCGCCGGAGAGCCCGCGCCCGCCGGGCCGACGGGCGGGGTGCCGGGAGGAGGGTCGGCCACCGGGGCCGGCGGGGACCTGCCGGATCCGCGGGCGGCGGAGCACACGGCGGCCCCGCCGGCCGGCACCCGGCCGTGCGTGGCCTGCCGGGCCGGGCGGGTGGACCCGGACGGGTACTGCGAGAACTGCGGTCACGCGCAACCACGGGAGCGGGACCACATGGAGGAGGAGCTCGGCGCGGTCGCCGCAGTGAGCGACCGGGGGCTGCGCCACCACCGCAACGAGGACGCGTTCGCCCTGTCCTCGACGGCCCTTCCGGACGGCTCACCTGCCGTCGTCGCGATCGTCTGCGACGGTGTGTCGTCGGCGACCCGCCCCGACGAGGCGTCGGCGGCCGCCGCGGCCGCCGCCAACGAGGCGCTGCTGGCCTCCCTCCCGCGCGGTACGCATCCGCAGACGGCGATGCACGACGCGATCGTCGCGGCCTCCGAGGCGGTCAACGCCCTCGCGAGCGGCCACGGCGGCCAGGACGGCCAGGACGGGGACGCCATGGAGCACGACCCGCACCGCCACCAGAACGCCCCGGCATGCACGCTCGTCGCAACGGTCGTCGCGAACGGCCTGCTGGTGGTGGGCTGGGTCGGCGACAGCCGCGCCTACTGGGTGCCGGACGACCGCGGCGGGCCGCCCGCCCGGCTCACCGAGGACGACTCGTGGGCCGCGCAGATGGTCGCGGCGGGCCTGATGAACGAGGCCGAGGCGTACGCGGACGAGCGCGCCCACGCCATCACCGGCTGGCTGGGGGCGGACGCGTACGAAGTGGAGCCGCACATCGCCGCGTTCAAGCCGGACCGGCCCGGTGTCGTCGTGGTGTGCACGGACGGACTGTGGAACTACGCGGAGGCCGCCGAGGACATGGCTCGGGTGGTACCGCCCGACGCGGCCCGCCGGCCCCTGCACAGCGCGCGGGTCCTCGTGGGGCACGCGCTCGACGGCGGCGGCCACGACAACGTAACAGTGGCCGTCGTGCCGTTCGCCATGACGGCCGGAGGGGCAGGATCGGCCTGACCGTTTCGCCCGGCGACCGGCCCGCACCCGCCTCCGTCCTTCGTGCGGGCGTCGGTCCACGTCCCGAGGAGCCGATCAGATGGCGAACTTCTCGAAGTCGCACGTGCCGCGGTTCTCGGTGGACGTGTACCAGAACGCCTACCTGCCGGTGGGCGGGCGCGAGGTCAACGCGATCGTCACGGTCACCTCGACGGGCGGCGGCATCAGCGGAGGGGGGCCGCTGACCCGGGTGCCGGCCTCCTCCTCCGTACCCGGGTGGGCACCGGCCGCCGCCGTGGTGATCATGGTGGACTGCTCCGGCTCCATGGAGTACCCGCCGACGAAGATGCGCCACGCGCGCGACGCCACGGCCGCCGCGATCGGCGCCCTGCGCGACGGCGTGGCCTTCGCGGTGGTCGCCGGCACCCACGTCGCGAACGAGGTCTATCCGGGCGGCGGCCGGCTGGCCACCGCCGACGCGGGCACCCGCGCCCGGGCGAAGGAGGCGCTGCGCCGGCTCAGCGCGGGCGGGGGCACGGCGATCGGCACGTGGCTGACGCTCGCCGACAGGCTCCTGGCGACCGCCGACGTACCGATCCGGCACGGCATCCTGCTCACCGACGGCCGCAACGAGCACGAGTCGCCGGACGACCTCCGGGCCGCCCTCGACGCCTGCGCAGGCCGCTTCACCTGCGACGCCCGCGGTGTGGGCACGGACTGGGAGGTCAAGGAGGTCACCGGGATCGCCTCGGCGCTCCTCGGTACGGCCGACATCGTCGCCGATCCGGCCGGGCTCACCGCGGACTTCACGCGGGTGATGGAGAACGCGATGGGCAAGGAGGTCGCCGACGTCGCGCTGCGCCTGTGGACACCGGTGGGTGTGGAGATCGTCTTCGTGAAGCAGGTGGCGCCGACGGTGGAGGACCTGACGGACCGGCGTAGGGAGGCGGGGCCACGGGCGGGCGACTACCCGACCGGGTCGTGGGGCGACGAGTCCCGCGACTACCACGTGTGCGTCCGGGTGCCGGCGGCCGGGGTCGGTCGGGAGATGCTCGCGGCGCGTGTCTCGCTGGTCCTGCCCGACCCGGCGGGCGGCGGTACGCCGCGGCCCCTGTCGCAGGGGCTGGTGCGCGCGGTGTGGACGGACGACATGGCGGCCTCCACGTCCATCAACCCCCAGGTCGCGCATTACACGGGCCAGGCGGAACTGGCACAAGTCATCCAGCAGGGGCTCGATGCTCGCAAGTCGGGCGATCTCGATGGCGCGACGGCGAAACTGGGCCGCGCCGTGCAGCTCGCGGCCGCCTCGGGCAACGCGGACACCGCGAAACTCCTTTCGAAGGTGGTGGACGTGGTCGATGCGGCGACCGGTACTGTGCGACTGAAGGCGAAGGTCGCGGAAGCGGACGAGATGACACTCGAGACACGCTCCACGAAGACCGTTCGCGTGAAGAAGTAGGACACGATCTGCTCGGCCCGCGGGCCGGATGAGGAGAGGGGGAAGCGCCGACATGCCGACCTGCCCGAACGGACACCAGTCGGGTTCCGACGACTGGTGCGAGGTCTGCGGCCACCGCATGGCCGGGGCGGGCGCGCCTGCGGGTGCCGTTCCGCCGCCGCCTCCCCCACCGCCGCCCGCGTACGGCTACCCCGGCCCGGGCGGGGCGGGTGGTCCCACCGGCGGGCACGGCGGCCCCGGCGGTCCTGGTGGCTTCGCCGGCGGCGACCCCAACGCCACCGCGCAGGCGGAGCTGTGCCCCCAGTGCCGCACCCCACGGGAGGCCATGGCGCCGTTCTGCGAGGAGTGCCGGTGGAACTTCCTCACCAACACGGCCACTTCGTACACCCCCGTCGCCCCTCCCCCGGGGCCGGGCAGCCAGAGCCGTCCCGGGACTCCCCGTGGCCACGGGGCTCCCGCGGGTCCCGGTGGGCCGCCGCCCGGGATGACCCTGCCGCCCGGCTATCAGTCGCGGCCGCAGGCACCGTCCGCGCCGCAGGCACCGTCCGCGCCGCAGGCACCGTCCGCCCCGCAGGCGCCGCGCCCGCCGGATCCGTACGAGTACCAGGGCTCGCGTCCCTCGCAGATGAACCGCCCGGCCGAGCCGCTGCCGCCCGAGCCGCCGACGCCACAGCGGCCTTCGCAGGGTGCCCCCCAGGGGCCGGCGCACGGCGCGCCGCAGGGCCCGCCGCCGGTTCCCCAGGCGTTCCAGCAGCCTCCCGGCCCGCCCCGGCCGCCCCAGGGGTTCCAGCAGCCGGGTCCGCCGCCCCCTCCGCGGCCCCAGTCCCCCTCCGGCGAGGACGACTGGATGCTGCCGCCGCCCTCGCAGCAGCGCCCCCCGGCGCCGCAGCCCCAGGCACCGCAGGCACCCCAAGGGCCTCAGGGATCACAGTCCTCGCAACCACAGCCCCAGCCACAGCCACAGCTCCAGCCCCAGGCACCGCGGGCGGAGGCCCCCCGGCCCCCGCAGTACCCATCGGCGCCCGCGAGCTGGACGGCGGTCGTGGCACCCGACCGCGAGTACTTCACGGCGATGATGCGGCGCAGCGGCCCCGAGGCCGCGGGCCTCAACCTGCCCGCGTACTCCCCCGAGCAGCGGCTGTCGCTCTCCGGCAACCAGGTCAGCATCGGCCGCCGGCGGCACTCCACGGGCGAGTCCCCCGACATCGACCTCTCGGTGCCGCCGGAGGACCCAGGCGTCTCGCACCAGCACGCCGTGCTGGTGCAGCAGCCGGACGGCTCCTGGGCGGTCGTCGACCAGAACTCCACCAACGGCACCACGCTGAATGGCGCCGAGGACCCGATCCAGCCCTACGTCCCCGTGCCGCTCAAGGACGGCGACCGGGTCCACGTGGGCGCCTGGACGACGATCACCATCCAGCGCGGCTGGCCGGAGCCCGGCTCCGAGGGCAGGCCGTAGGCCCTCGGGGACGTCCGGCCGCACCCCGCCGGACGCCGTCCGTCCCCCGGCCCTCGTGTGCGGCGTCCCCGCGCCCGGCCGGCGGGGGCGGACGGCCGGCCGACCGGCCGGCCGGTGTGCGGAACGCCGGGTTCCCCGCCCCGTACACCGGTGGCGAACGGTCCGGAGGTCGTAGGGCCCGGGTCCTCGGCCGGTCCGTCTGAGACGATGGTGTCGTGAATGAGATCCCGCGCGGCACGCTTCAGGAGCAGACCTTCTACGAGCAGGTCGGCGGCGAGTCCACCTTCCGGCGCCTCGTCCACCGTTTCTACGAGGGAGTCGCCGAGGACCCGCTGCTTCGGCCGATGTACCCCGAGGAGGACCTGGGTCCGGCCGAGGAGCGGCTGGTGCTGTTCCTGATGCAGTACTGGGGCGGCCCCCGCACCTACAGCGACAACCGCGGCCACCCGCGCCTGCGCATGCGCCACGCCCCCTTCACGGTGGACCGGGCGGCCCACGACGCCTGGCTGAAGCACATGCGGGCGGCGGTCGACGAACTCGGCCTGTCCGAGGAGCACGAGCGGACGCTGTGGAACTACCTGACCTACGCCGCCGCGTCGATGGTCAACACCGCCGACTGAGCCGGGCGTACGGCCCGTGACGGGCCAGTGACGGAAGAGGCTCCGCGCGGGGCGGCTCCGGCCGCCCGCCCCCGCCGAGCACACCGAGGCGCGGGGCATGGAGCACCGGGTGCTGCCGGAACCGGAACCCGGCCACGGCCACTTCGCCGTACGCCCCGACGACGCCCCCTGGCCCCGTGACGGCGTCAGACCGCGGTGACGGTCAGTCCGGTGCCGAGGCCGGTCCTGCGGACGGCGACCGAGCCGTAGGGGGTGCGCAGCCGCAGCCACGACCCGGCGGCGAGCAGGGCGACCGGCACGTCGTGCGGGGGCAGGAAGCCCAGCGACTGGGCGGCGTGCACGGCGCGCAGCGGCAGGCCGGTCGCGCCGACCGTCCGGGACCAGATCTCCCGGCCCAGCCGGTCGCGCTCCGGGCGCGTGCGCCGCTCGGCAGGCAACTCGCCGTCCCGACGCCGGAATTCGGCCACCGCGGCGGCGACCGCCGCACGCAGCCCGGCGGCGTCCGGCAGCCCGGGGGCCTCCTGCCAGCCGGCGCGCGGAGGCAGGACGCCCGCCCACGGCGGGCCGGTGACGGGGGCGGGCACCATGGCCTTGCCCGCAGACTCCTCGATGCCGTCGAGGAGTTGCCCGGCGGACACGGTGACGTCCAGCGGCGTGGCGTCCAGGAGCGCCGCCGTCCGGATGGCCAGGACCTCGAAGGACGGCGGCCGCCCGAACACGGCCAGGGCGCCACCGCCGGCCTGGAGGCGGACGGCGGCGGCCCGGTCGTAGTGGATCAGCCTGGCCAGGAAGGCGGCCAGGTCGGCCGCCTCCCTGGCGTCGGCGAAGTGCAGCGGCGGAGTCATGCCGCGGCGGCCTCCCCCTGGGAGCGCATGCCGTCGTCGACGTACTCCTCCAGGAAGGAGCGCTCCTCCGCCGTGATGCGGCGGGGCCGCTGGGCCTCCAGGTCGAACGGCACGACGACCGTCGAGGCCCGCACGTACACCTGGTCCGGGTCCTTGATCTCGTACGCGATCGTCAGCGACGCCGCGCCGATCTTGGTGACCCATGACTCGATGGTCACCGGCTCGTGCCGGTGGACCAGCGGCCGCAGGTAGTCGATCTCGTGCCGGGCCACGACGGACCCGCCGGAGAACGAGGGGGAACCGTCCCCCGGCGCGAGCCGGAACATGAAGTCGATCCGCGCCTCCTCCAGGTAGCGGAGGAAGACGACGTTGTTGACGTGCCCGAAGGCGTCCATGTCCGACCAGCGCAGAGGACAGCTGTAGATATGACGAGCCACTGTCGCTGCCTCAGCCCCGGGTCAGCTTCTTGTACGTGGCACGGTGCGGGCGGGCCGCGTCCGGGCCGAGGCGCTCGATCTTGTTCTTCTCGTACGACTCGAAGTTGCCCTCGAACCAGAACCACTTGGAGTCGCCCTCGTACGCCAAAATGTGCGTGGCGACGCGGTCCAGGAACCAGCGGTCGTGGGAGACGACCACGGCCGCGCCCGGGAACTCCAGCAGCGCGTTCTCCAGCGACGACAGGGTCTCGACGTCGAGGTCGTTGGTCGGCTCGTCGAGGAGCAGCAGGTTGCCGCCCTGCTTGAGGGTGAGCGCCAGGTTCAGGCGGTTGCGCTCACCACCGGAGAGAACTCCGGCGGGCTTCTGCTGGTCCGGGCCCTTGAAACCGAAGGCCGACACATAGGCGCGGGACGGCATCTCGACCTGGCCGACGTTGATGTAGTCGAGCTCGTCGGAGACGACGGCCCACAGCGTCTTCTTCGGGTCGATGTTGGCGCGGCTCTGGTCGACGTAGGAGATCTTGACCGTGTCACCGACCTTGATCGAACCGGAGTCGGGCTGCTCCAGACCCTGGATCATCTTGAACAGGGTGGTCTTGCCGGCGCCGTTGGGGCCGATGACGCCGACGATGCCGTTGCGCGGGAGGCTGAAGCTGAGGTCGTCGATGAGGACCTTCTCACCGAACGCCTTGCTGAGGTTCTCGACCTCGACGACGACGCTGCCAAGACGCGGGCCCGGCGGGATCTGGATCTCCTCGAAGTCCAGCTTCCGCATCTTGTCGGCCTCGGCGGCCATCTCCTCGTACCGGGCGAGACGGGCCTTGGACTTGGCCTGCCGTCCCTTGGCGTTGGAACGGACCCACTCCAGCTCTTCCTTGAGCCGCTTGGCGCGCTTGGCGTCCTTCTGGCCCTCGACCTTCAGGCGGGCCTGCTTGCTCTCCAGGTAGGTGGAGTAGTTGCCCTCGTAACCGATGGCGCGGCCGCGGTCGAGCTCCAGGATCCAGCCGGCGACGTTGTCGAGGAAGTACCGGTCGTGGGTGATGGCGACGACGGTGCCGTCGTACTTGGCGAGGTGCTGCTCCAGCCACTGCACCGACTCGGCGTCCAGGTGGTTGGTGGGCTCGTCGAGCAGCAGCAGGTCGGGGGCCTCCAGCAGCAGCTTGCAGAGCGCGACGCGGCGCTTCTCGCCACCGGAGAGGTTGGTCACCGGCCAGTCGCCCGGCGGGCAGCCGAGTGCGTCCATGGCCTGCTCGAGCTGGGCGTCGAGGTCCCACGCGTTGGCGTGGTCCAGCTCCTCCTGGAGCTTGCCCATCTCTTCCATGAGCGCGTCGGTGTAGTTCGTGGCCATCTCCTCGGCGATGGCGTTGAACCGGTCGAGCTTGCCCTTGATCTCGCTGACGCCGTCCTGGACGTTCTCCAGGACCGTCTTGGACTCGTCCAGCGGCGGCTCCTGGAGCAGGATGCCGACGGTGTACCCGGGCGACAGGAACGCGTCGCCGTTGGACGGCTGCTCCAGACCGGCCATGATCTTGAGCACGGTCGACTTACCGGCACCGTTCGGGCCGACCACACCGATCTTCGCACCGGGCAGGAAGCTCAGCGTCACGTCATCGAGGATGACCTTGTCGCCGTGCGCCTTGCGCGTCTTGCGCATCGTGTAGATGTACTCAGCCAAGAGAAACCGTCCGGCAGTCCGAGAGTGGGCAGATACACCCCATCTTGCCTGACCGCCAGCCCCAGACGAAAACGGGTATGCGGGGAGCGTGTGACCTGGACCCCAGCCGGTCGGCCCCCGGGTCGACCGAGTGGCGATCAGTGGCCACCGGCGCCCACCGGCGCGCCCGGCAGAGACCAGGACGGGCCCGTCCGAGGCCCCGGACGGGGGCACGAGGACGTGTCGCTCCGAGGCCCCAGGGGCTCCGGGGGAGCACGAGGACGTGTCCTTCCGTGGGCTCCGGAACGGGGAGCGCGAGGACGTGTCCTTCCGTGGGCTCCGGAAGGGGGAGCACAGGTACGCGTGCCCGTTCGCACCCGGCGGTGCGGGCGCCGGCGCCTCCGTCCGGGAAACGACCCGCTGGCGCGCGCCCGCGTTCACGGGACCTGATCTCCTCGCGCCCCTGCGGCGGCGGGCCGGCCGGCCCGCCGCCGCAGGGGCGCGCCCCGGGGTCACCCCTCGGCGCCGGGGTCCTTCTTCTTGCGGAGGAGGAACACGGCGGCCCCGCCGATCACCAGCATCGCCAGCGCCGTGCCCGCGATCATGGGCGTGGCGCCGGAGGCTCCCGTTTCGGCGAGGTCCGGTCCGTCGTCCGCCGAGACGGGGCCGGACGAGGTGCCGTCGACCGAGAGGGGGCTGGGCCGGCTGCCCTGCGGGCCGGTCATGGCGACGGCCGTGCTGCCGGTGGTCCGGCAGTCGAGGACGCCCCTGAACGTCTTTCGCAGGCCGGCGGGCCCGGTGATGGTGAACTCGTACGCCTGGTCCTCGGCCACCGGGACGGTCACCGTCCGGGACTCGCCGGCCGGGACGGTGTGCGTGCGGCCCGTGAGCTCGAAGGTGAACGGGGCGTCACCCTTGTTCGTGGTGGTGACGTCGACGCCGCCCTCGGCGCAGTTCTTCCGGGCCGAGAGCGCCGGGATGGCGCCCGCGGTGGCCCAGGTGGCGGCGGCGGTGGCGGAGACGGCCGACTGGCTGGAGCCGGCCAGGATCTGCGTCTGGCTCTTGGTGACTCCGGCGAAGGCGCGGCCGACGGGCACGGACGTGGTGGCCTGCACGGTCAGGGCGGCGGAGCCGTCGGCGGCCTGGGCCGGCACGTCGAAGTACAGCCGGCTGCCGTCGGTCGCCGAGACGACCGGCCTGCCCTTGACGTCGGTGATCCGGATGCCGCTGGCGGCGGCGTCGGCGGGCGGGGCCACCGTGACGCGGTCGGCGTCGGTGCGCACGGTCACCGGGCCGATCCGGGTCCCGGCCGGACCGGACACGGCGCTGGGCCGCAGGCTGAGCGACGCCCCGGGTTCGGGGATGTTCCCGGCCTGCTTCTCCAGCCAGTCCGCGAGCTTCTCGGCCGCCGGGTCGAGCGCCTGGACCTGTGCGTTGTCCGAGTAGCGCCAGATGGCGACCTGGGTGCCGGCGGCCGCCGTTCCGGCGGTCAGCGGGCCCGCGCCGGCCGCCTTCGCCAGCCCCACCAGATCGTCGACCTGCGGATAGGAGTGCTGGAGGATCCACCGGATCCGGCCCGCGTCCTTGTTGCCGCCGAGCGAGGTCTGGTCCCAGGACGCCTCCAGGTACCGGGCCTTCTCCTGGGTGGGGTTGTGCAGATCGACGCAGTAGGTCTTCAGGGTCCCGCCGCCGTCGACGGTCATCTCGAACAGGCCGGCCGGGACCTCCTGCCTCTCTCCGTCGACACGGAGCACCGCCTGGTCGAAGGTGGTCAGCCCGTTGAGGGTGGCGGCGGCACCGCCCTGGTGCTGAGGCGCCTCGTCGGCCGCGGCGGCGGACGCCCCGGTTATGAAACCTCCGGCGACCAGCCCGGAGGTCACGACCGCGGCGAGGAGGCGGGCGGGACGCCTCCTCCACCTCCGTACAGAAGACCCAGCAAACACAGAATTCCCCTCCGGGCGAGACCTTGGCGCGTGTGCCGCGTGGGGGGAGTGCCTCGCCTGCCGACTCAAGTGCCCCGTGAGTACCCGGGAATCCTAAAGAGACGACCCAGCACAGTCCCCTGTCATACCGTCAGACAACCATTCCGACTCGGAATCGTTATCGCACGAACCCTTCCCGAGGTACGCGCCGGCCGAATCCGCACGTCACCACACCGCTCGGTGAACCGTTCCTGACGCACCGTCACGACACCAGCTGCGTCGTCCGCTCCACACCACCACCGCCTCCTCCTCCGTCACCGACCGCCTCACCGGCACCGTCCGGCCGGTCCGCCGTACGCGGCTCGCCCTTCAGCACCCGCCTGAAGGCGGAGGTCCCCCGCGACAGATCGTGGCCCACCGCCGACGCGTCGATGTCCACGAATGTCCTGCGCTGGCCGTCCCGGTCCTCCTCCCGCACCCTCAGCCGCCCGTGGACGACCAACGGGTCACCGACCGACACCGACGCGGCCAGATTGGCGCCGAGCGCCCGCCACGCGCTCACTGTGTAGAAACTCGTATGCCCGTCGGCCCAGCTCGCCCTCTCGCGGTCCCAGCGGCGCGCGGTCGCCGCGAACCGGAACTTCGCCACGCCCCCCGCCGCGGTTTCCCGGTAGTCGACGCTCGTCGCCACGTTGCCCACCACCGTCACCATCGTGTCGTTCATGACACCCACCCCTCACGCTCGTCCTGCTGACCGGGCCCATGCTGTCCCGACCGCCGGAATCCCGCTCGGCCCTGTGGACAAGCCCCCGTTCGTGCACAACTCCACCACCCGCAAGGAGTACGCCCGACCGGCCGTACCCGGTCACCACCGGCGTCACACCCGCCGCGGTCCCACCTGCCCCGCCCGCCCGGCGCCCGCCCGTCCGGCGCCCGTCCCCACGGCCGCCGCACCCACGCTCGCCCCCGCGGCCACGCCGCCCGCGCCCCCGCCGGCCCCCTCGCCGTGCCCGCGCGCGACATGGGCATACCGCTCACGCACCTCCCGGTACCGCATCAGCTCCGCGGCGATCGGGTCGAGGACCATGGCCCGCCCGCACCCGGCCGCGGCCTCCCGGAGCCGCCGCTCGGTCTCCTGCCCGTACCTGCGGGCCGGCCCCCGGGCCGCGGCCGCGCACGCCCACTCCACCAGGGGCCCACCGACGATGCCCGCCAGCATGACCAGCACCGGCGGGAAGAGCCCCGGTTCCAGTACGCCGATGATCTGGCCGACCAGCCACAGTGCGCCGTAGAACTGGAGCAGCGTCATGGCCGCCTGGGCCAGTACCGCCGCTGGCCACCACGCGGGCCGGGGCGGGCGGGCGCCGGCCGGCGGGGCCGCCAGGGACACCGCCAGTTCGTCCAGCGCCTCCGGCAGCCCGCGCGCCCCGCGTACCGCCGCCTCGCGCACGGCCTGTGCCCACGGCCCGGGCAGCGCGCGCGAGGCCTCCTCCGCCACCACCCGTACGGCCTGTTCGACGCGCTGCCGGGCCGTCAGCTCGTCCTCCTCCGCCGCGGTGGCCTCCGGCTCGGCACCCTCCTCCGCGCCCGCCCCGCCGCCCTGGGTGCGCAGCCGCTCGTACCAGCGCCACAGCCGCAGCCACGGCGTCCCGCACGCCCGTCCCGCGTTGCGCCGCCATTCGCGTTCCGCCGCCTCCCCGGCCGCCCGGGCGCCGACGGCGACCGCGAGCCGCGCGCCGAAGTCCTCGCGGGACCGCTCGCCCAGCCCGGGGTGCCCGTCGGCGACGTACACCGGCCGCAGCCGGCCCGCGGCCGCGTCCACGTCCGCCGACAGGCGCCGTTCGGCGGCACCCCGGCCCTGCACGAAGGCCCCGAGCAGCTCGCGCAGTTCCCCCACGCCCTCGCCGGTGAGCGCGGACACCGCGAGCACCGTCGCCCCCGGTTCGCCGTGTTCGCCGAGAGCCATCCCGTCCTCGTCGAGCAGCCTCCGCAGGTCGTCCAGCACCTGGTGGGCGGCGTCCCCCGGCAGCCGGTCGATCTGGTTCAGGACCACGAACGTCACCTCCGCGTGCCCCGCGAGCGGTCTCAAGTACCGCTCGTGCAGCGCCGCGTCCGCGTACTTCTCGGGGTCGACGACCCAGATCACCGCGTCCACCAGCGCCAGCACCCGGTCGACCTGCCTGCGGTGCGCGGTGACCGCCGAGTCGTGGTCGGGCAGATCGACCAGGACCAGGCCCTGCAGGGCCTCGTCACCGGCTCCGCCCGCCAGCGGCCGGCGCCGCAGCCGCCCCGGGATGGCGAGGCGGTCCAGGAGTCCGGCGGCGCCTTCGGACCAGGTGCAGGCGATGGGGTTGGCCGTGGTGGGCCTGCGCAGCCCGGTCTCCGAGACGGGTACGCCCGCCAGCGCGTTGATCAGCGCCGACTTGCCGCTGCCCGTGGGGCCCGCGATGGCCACCACGGTGTGCCGCGACGACAGCCGCTGCCGCGCGGCGGCCTCGTCCAGTACCCGCCCGGCCTCGGCGAGGGTATCGCCGTCCAGCCGGGTCCTGGACAGGCCCACGAGCTCCCGCAGGGCGTCCAGCCGCGTGCGCAGCGTCCCTGCGTACGTCTCGCCGATCGGCATGTGCGGTTCGTCCGTCAGGGGCCCGGCCTCAGCGGCGGCCTGTTCCTGCGCACGGCGGGCGATCAGCCCGTCGTCCCAGCGTTCGTCAACGGCGCTCACCGCCGTCACCTCTCCTTCTGCAGTCGGGACAGCGCGGCGATGAGCTCGGCCTGTGGTTCGGGGGTCACGTCGAGGGCCCGGAGCGGCTCCAGTCGTCGGGCCCGCTCCTCGTGCAGCACGCGGTCGATGTACGTGGTCACCAGCTCGCCGCCCCGGTCGCGCAGCCGCAGCGCCCCCTGCGCGCCCAGCAGTTCGGCGAGCCGCTCGCCCGCGCTGCGGGTCCTGCGCCCACCGAGCAGCACGGCGGCCAGCAGTCCCGCCACCGTCTCGGCGTCCGGGGCGGCGGCCCGGTCCATGCGCCGCACCTCGTCCTCGGCCAGCTCCTCCAGGACGCGCCGCCAGCGCCGTACGGCCATCCCGATCCGCTCGCCGGTCTCGCGGTCGGGCCCGGGCGGTGCCCCGGTCCCGTCGTCCAGTGCCCGCGCCGCCGGTTCGCGCCGCCAGGTTTCCCGCAGGTGCTCGTCGGCGGCGGCGACGGCGCATTGGAGCAGGGCGGTGAGGGACTCGGCGAGGGAGTCGAGCAGTTCGGTGGCCGAGCAGTCGCGGGGGTGGCCGCGCCAGCGGGTGCGGGCGTCTCCGGCGAGTACGGCGCCGCGCCGCAGTTCCCGGCGCACCCGTTCGCCCTCCCGCTCGTAGGCCGCCTGGACGGCGCCGGTGAGGCGTACGGCGGCGGCGTACTGCGCGGCGACGGCCCCGGCCAGCTCCGGCATCCGCGCCTTCAGCGAGTCGATCACCCCGCCGACCGTGCGCCCCACGGTCTGCTGCCGGGCGGCGGGGTCCTGGGCGCGGTGGGCGAGCCAGGCGCGCAGCGGGGCGACGGCGGTGTCGGGGAGCAGCCCGCTGCCGCCGCCCGCCGACTCGGGCAGCTCGGGGATGGTGAACCGCGGTACGTCGCCCAGCCCGGCGCGGACGAGGAGCGCCTCGTACTGCCGGGACACCTCGTTGATCACCTGGTGCGGCACCCGGTCGAGGACGGTGACGAGCGTGGCGTCGTACTCCTTGGCGGTACGCAGCAGATGCCAGGGCACGGCGTCGGCGTACCGGGAGGCGGTGGTCACCATCACCCACACGTCGGCGGCGCAGATCAGCTCGGCGGCCAGCTCCCGGCTCCCCACGACGAGCGAGTCGATGTCGGGGGCGTCCAGCAGCGCGAGCCCGCGCGGGACGGTGTCGGCCGTCTCGACCCTGAGGGCCCGCTCCTGTCCCCCGTCCTCCCCCTCGGCGTCCCCGTCCTCGGGCGTCCGCACGCGGGTGAGCTGCGGCAGCACCCGCATGCCGGCGAACCAGTGGTGGTCGTCCGGGTGGCAGACGAGGACGGGGGTGCGCGTGGTGGGCCTGAGCACCCCGGCCTCGCTGACCCGCCGCCCGACGAGGGAGTTGACGAGCGTCGACTTCCCCGCCCCGGTGGAGCCCCCGATGACGGCGAGCAGCGGGGCTTCGGGGTCCTTTAGGCGGGGCACCAGATAGTCGTCCAGCTGCGCGAGCAACTCGGCACGCGTCTGCCGCGCCCGTGGCGCGCCCGGAAGGGGGAGTGGAAGACGCACGGCGGCGACACGGTCGCGCAGGGCGGAGAGTGCGTCGATGAGCTGAGGCCGTACGTCCAAGGTCACCACATGCGAAGAATGCCCAATTTCATGACCTTTTTGAAGCGTATGGCATTCTCTGCGCGCCGATCGGACACATGGGACAGACGGGACGAGTGGGACTCAGGCATAACGAGTAGACAACACCCGGGGCGCAGGACGCGAAAAGCGCTGCGGAAATCGCACCTGCCTGCGATTATCGGTCTGCTTCACCGAAACTCCACATCGTGCCACGCAGGCGAAGCGACCGGGTCAAGGCGATCGGAGCCCTATCCTTGTCCCCGGCAAGGTCACGGAACCACCCAGCAGGGGCTCCAGGCCACAAGGCCACCACCGGCCCCCGTAGCTCAGTGGATAGAGCAGGCGCCTTCTAAGCGCTTGGCCGCAGGTTCGAGTCCTGCCGGGGGCGCATACAGCCTCTCACCTGTGGAAACGCGTGAGGGGCTTTTTCATGTCCGGATGCACATCGCTCCAGAGCAGACACCTTCGCCTGTCCGCCATCGCGGGTAACGGCGTAGCACCAGGTAGCACACCTTCGCTATCGTGGACAGCATGACAGCGCAGCCGGAGATCACTCAGCGCGATCTGCGCACCCGCTCCAAAGAGATCATGGACGCCGTCCAGGGAGGACAGGCGTTCACCGTCACCCGCGACGGGCATCGTGTCGGCGAGCTGATCCCGCTCCGCCGCCGTCGCCGCTTCGTTCCCCGCGCCGAGTTCGCGGCCATGTCACGTACCGCCCCTGACATCTCGCTGGACGCCTTCCGCGACGACCAGGACGCCGTCGTCGAGCAGGAGTTGGACGACCCGTATGCCCATTGAGCACGAGCAAGGCCTGCTCGACACCAACATCATGATCCTGCGCAAGTGGATCGACGCCGACGAGCTGCCTGCCGAGATGGCCATCAGCGCCATCACCCTCGCGGAACTCTCCGCAGGCCCCCACCAGGTGCGCTGCGGTGAGCGGAGCGACTACGACGAACACGCCGAGCGGGCCCGCCGCATGGACGTCCTGCAGCGCGCCGAGAACGAATTCGACCCCATCCCCTTCGACGTGGAGGCGGCGCGCATCTACGGCAGAATCTGCGCCGCCGTCGTCTCCACAGGCCGCAAGCCCCGTCGCCGTGTGGCCGACCTGATGATCGCCGCCGTCGCGGCCGCCGAGGGACTCCCCCTGTTCACCGCCAACCCCGACGACTTCAAGGGCCTCGACGACTTGATCACCATCGTGCCCGTCACCCGGCCCGAGATCCTGCACGGTCGGTAGTACCCCGTCGGTCCCGCCCTGCGCCGGAAGCCAGGGTGGTTCCACTCCCGGTCGCGGACACCACCGCCCGTCAACGACTCACCTCACGCGAGACCTCGATCCGCGCGGAGTCGGCGCCCGGAGCCCCGGCGCCGGCGCGCGCCGTACAGTTACCCGATGACGCCGATCAAGAAGTTCCAAGTGACCTTCGACTGCGCGGAACCCGAGCGGCTCGCTCGTTTCTGGTGCGAGGTGCTGGGGTACGTCATACCGCCGCCACCGGCGGGGTTTTCCACGTGGGACGATTTCAAGCGCTCACAGCCACCTGAGCAGCGGGATTCCTGGTTCGCCTGCGTCGACCCCTCAGGGGTGGGCCCGCGGCTGTACTTCCAGCGTGTCCCCGAGGGAAAGGCCGCCAAGAACCGGCTGCACCTTGATGTGCGGGTCGGCACCGGCCTCGTGGGGGAAGAGCGCCTCGCCGCCCTTGAGGCGGAACGGGCACGACTGGTCCCGCTCGGTGCGGTGCACGTGCGCACGCTGTACGACGGCAACGATTCGTGCATCCCGATGCTGGACATCGAGGGCAACGAGTTCTGCATCGACTGAGAGGCCACGGACGTGCCTTCGCCCTGTCCCCGTGAGTCAGGGCGAAGGCACGAGGGGCGGTCATCAGCCAAGGGCCCCCGGAGACACCAGCAAGCGCTTTGACGGCATTCGTGCGCGAGCGACCAGCGAATCCGCGGTTGGTGCTCAGGCGCCGGTCACGGTGGCTGCACGGGCACGGGGCGACGGCACAGCGGGAGGTCCGGACTCTCGCGCCGCGGGAGTCGGGGCCGACACTGTGGGCTCGCGTATGCAACTGTCGCGAGTTGTCGGTGCTGTTAAGCGTGGTAGTGACCTTCCGTGGTCTCCAGCAGGTTGTCCGCTGGGCTTCAGGTGACCGGCTCGCCGTAGACGACCAGGTTGTCCGCGTACGCGTGCGCGTCGGGGTCGAAGTCGCCGGTGCAGGTGACCAGTACCAGGCGCGGGGCGCCGCCGGAGGCGAACAGACCGGCGGGCAGGGCGCTCTTCGGGTGCGTGCGGCGGGCGACGATGCGGTAGGTGTGGCGGGTGCCGTCGGCCGCGGTGACCTGCGCGCGGGTGCCCATGGGCACGTCGTGGAGGGCTTCGAGGGGGCCCGCGCCCTCGTCGGCCGAGTCGAGGTGGCCGGCCAGCAGGACGGTGCCGTGCGCGGCGCCCGGTGGCGCCCCGAGGGCCCACCACCCCAGGCGGCCGGGGGACTTGGGCACGGCCATGGCCCCGGCCGTGTCGGCGGTGACCGGGTCGATCGGCGTGGTGCGCAGGTGGCCCCGGATGGTGAGGGCCACGGGCGGGGAGTACGCCGGTGCTCTCGCCGTTCCGTCGGTGGCGGGCGGCGGCGCGGCGGCCGATCCCGGCAGGGAGCCCGCGTCCGGTGCCCGGACGTGGGCGGGGAAGAACGGGAAGAGGAACGCCACGACGGCCGTGGCGGCCGCCGCGAGCCCGGTCCGGACCAGTGCGCGGTCCGGGCCGGGCTCATGACGCGGCCAGGCGCCCACGAGTGTCAGCGGTTGTCGTTGCGGCGCATGCGGGAGGCGGCCCAGAAGGCTCCCCCGGCCACCAGGACTCCGCCGAGCGCCACGGCGGGCACGGCGAGGGCGACCGGGACCTCCGCGGCCAGGGACGTCGCGACCTGGCCGCCGTCGCCGGCGTGGATGGCCTTCGGCGTCGCGGCCGCGTGGCACTTCCCGCCGCGCACCATGTCCAGGTGCATGGCGACGACCGGGCGAGCGGCCTTGGCGGCGGCGGTCACCTGGGCGTTCTTGCCGTGGGTGATCTGGTGGTCGATCCGGGCCAGCGTCTTCTCGTGAGCGGCGGCCTGGGCGTCGAGCCATGCCGCGTCATAGGCCTTCGTGCCCGCCTTGGACATGACGTCCGCGAGCATGTCCTGCTGTTCCTTGGAGGGCGCGACGGGCAGGTCGACGCCCTGCTTGTCGGCGAGGGCCCGGGTGTCCGCGTCGAGCTTGGTGTGGTCGCGGACCAGCACCTGGCCCACGTGCTTCACGCAGTCGGTGGTGGCGTTCTTCTGGGCGTCCTTGCCCGCCGCGATCTCCGTCAGGTTGCCCTGGTGGGAGGCGCGCAGGAACGCCGCGTCGGTGGCGGTGGCGGTGGCGGAGCCGTCGGCGGGTGCCGAGGCGAGGGCGGGGCCGGCGGCTATGCCGGTCAGGGCCAGGCAGGTGAAGGCCGTGGCGGCCCAACGGTGGGTGCGGGTCACGTTTGGTCGTCCGTTTCTCGTCGGTCGGTGAGTGACCCCCACGCCGCGAGGGTCACGTGACCATCCGGACACGGCGCGGTGCCGCGCGCCACTTCCCGTACTGCAAACGGCGCACACCCGGTCAGGTGAGCGAGGCGGTGACCAGCAGGACGAAGGACGCCGTGATCAGCACCGTACGGAACAGGTGGAAGGTGTTCCAGCGGGACTCGAACGCCTGCCTGGCCGGGCCGGGCTCGCCGTCGTCCGAGGCGGCGAGCGCGTTATTGAGCGGGACGTTCCCGACCACGGTGACCAGGTGGGTGAGCGCCGCGCACACCAGCCCGGCGAGGATCAGCCACCTCCGGGCGCCGGGCCCGCCCTGGCCCGGGAGGGCGAGGGCCAGGGCGGGGAACACCACCACGCCCGCGAAGACGGTGAGGAAGGCCGCTCGGGGCACGTACTCGTTGACACGCCGCATGACCGTCACGAACTGCTCGTCGGTGAGCCGCGCGAGGGCGGGCATGACGCCGGTCAGGAAGATCAGCATGAATCCCGCGTACAGGCCGGTGGAGAGGACCGCGAGGGCGAGCAGCAGCGTCGGCATGCGGTCATGATGGCAGGCGTTCGCGCACGGGGCCGGGGCCTGTGGACGAAGGGGGTCAGTCCCGCAGGTCGTCGGCCCGGCGGATCGCTTCGGCGAGCTGCGCCACCACCTTGGACTCCGTCGTACGGGCCAGTCGGTCCGCGTGCTCGGCGAGTTCGGCACGGGTGGGCGCACCCGGCAGCTCCCCGCCGCGCAGGGAGTCGGCGAAGTAGGCGGCCGCGGCGGCCACGCGGAGGCCCGGCTTGGTGCCGTCGTCCCACAGCCGGGCGGCGAGGGCGCCGGACGTCAGCGAGCCGGACCGCTCGTGCGGGGCGCGTGAGGCGGGGTCGAGCCACCGGACCGTGGCGGTGGCGAGGTGTCCGTCACCGTTCAGGGCGCCGGGGCGGGTCTTCACGGCGTACATCGCGGTCACCTGGTGGCCCGGGCCGACCTCGCCGCCGTCCACCCGGTCGTCGCGGAAGTCGTCGTCGGCGACCCGCCGGTTGTCGTAGCCGATGAGCCGGAACTCCTCCACCTTCCCGGGGTCGAACGCCACCTGTGCCTTGGCGTCCCTGGCGCGCAGTCCGACGTGGGCGGGGAGTTGGTCGACGAAGACCTTGCGGGCCTGTTCGGAGGTGGAGACGTAGGTGGTGTGGCCGTCGCCCTTGTCGGCGAGTTGTTCCATCAGCGCGTCGCCGTACTCGCTGCCGACGCCCACCCCGAAGAGGGTGATGCCGTACTCGCGGCGCTCGTCCCCGATCCGGTCCAGGATGGCCCGCGCCTCGGTCTCGCCGGTGTTGGCGAGGGCGTCGGACAGCAGGACGACCCGGTTGGTGGCGCCCTTGCGGTGGCCTTCGACGGCGGTGTCGTATCCGGTGGTCACGCCCGCCTCCACGTTGGTGGACGAGGATGTCGCCAGTTCGTCGATGACACCGTGAAAGCGGTCGCGGTTGCCTTCGACGCGGGTCATGGGGAGCCGGGTCTCGGCCTCGTCGCTGAAGGTGACCAGGGCGATCGAGTCGTCGTCGCGGAGCTGGTCGGTGAGGACACCGAGGGACTCCTTGACCAGGTCGAGGCGGCCGGGCTCGGCCATGGAGCCGGAGATGTCGACGACGAACGTGAGGGCGGCGGGCGGGCGTTCGTCGTGCCGGCCGGCGGGGAGGGTGGCCAGGCCGACGCGGAGGAGCGACCAGTTCTCCACCCGCGTACGGGCGCCGTCGACGGTCACGGTGAAGCCGTTGCCGCCGGGCTTGGGGTAGTCCTGGCGGAAGCTGTTGACGAACTCCTCGGGGCGCACGGTGTCCGCCGCGGGCAGCCTCCCCTCGGCCAGGGTGCGGCGGGCGTAACCGTACGAGGCGGTGTCGACGTCCAGCGCGAAGGTGGACAGGTGGCCGGCGGGCGGCGCCTCGCGCGCCTCGTCGTCCCGGCCGTCGGCGCCGGGGCGCGGTGCGCCGTCCCGGGCGCCGGGCGCGGGCGCCGGTGCTCCGGGCGCCGGCGCACGGTTGCCGCTGCCGCTGCCACGGGCGGCGGTGCGGTCGGTGCCGGTACCGGTACCGGTATCGCCGGAGCATCCGGCGAGCAGCAGTCCTCCGGCGAGCGTCGCCGCCAGTGCGGCCCGGCGCGCCCGGCCCGTGTTCCATCGGTGCGTTCCCACTCGGTCCCCCAGGTCTCGTGTCCGCGCGGACCGGGTCCGCGCGAATCGTCGGCACTTGTGAATGTGACGTCCGAGGAGCCCCCGCGGAAGCAGACGAAGGTGTTGCGGATGTGTCTCAATGCGGCAACGTGGAGCGGCCCGTGAGGCCCGGCGCAGGGCTTGGCTTGGACTCGCCAACCGCAGAACAAGGTCTTGTCACCGTACGCAGTCACATGCGTACATGGAGTTGCGTACGTTCCAGGGGATGGCGGGGGTGGTCAGCCGTGACGAACGTTCCGGGCTCTGTGCTCGGCCGAGCGGCCTTAAGAGAGGCGACACCGGTGCGTGCCGCGCCACAGCAGGCACCTCGCCCGGCCGGGCAGCCGGTGCGAGGGGTGAGACAGATCAGCGCGACACTCGCCGCGCTCACCGAGTCCGCCCGCCACGAGCTGCTGACCTTCGACGACCCGGCCGCCTGCCTGGGCCTGCCGATCCCGGAGCCCTTCCTGGAGCTCGCCGGCACCTGCGTGCGCACGGCGACGGAGCGGGTCGCCACGGTCCGTCAGATCGTGCCGCGCCACGCGCTGTCCCGGGTCGCCGCCGCCGACACCGCCGGGGCGGCTCAGCTTCCGGGACGGGCCAGACTGACGCAGTCCATCCCCTTCAAGATGATCGTGGTGGACCGCACGGTCGCCGTGATCCCCCTCGACCTCGAACTGCTCTACAACGGGCTGCTGCTGATCCGCGACCCGGTCGTGGTGCAGGCCCTGGTGCGGGCCCACCACTCCTGGTGGGAGACGGGCGACGAGTTCCCGGCCCGGCCGTCGCCGCCCGGGGCGCTGCCCGGGCATCTGCGGCCGGTGCTGGAGGCCCTGCTGGCGGGGCTCACCGACGAGACGGCCGCCGCGCGGCTGGGCATATCGGGGCGTACGTACAGCCGTCGCGTGGGCGAGCTGCTCGGGGCCCTGGGCACGACGAGCCGCTTCCGGGCGGGAGCGGAAGCGGCTCGTCGGGGCTGGCTGTGAGGCGGGGTTCGGCGCCTAGGACACGATGTCCTTGCGGGCGAAGCCCCGGAAGGCGAGCGCGAAGAGGACCAGGGCGTACGTCACCGACACCGCCGAGCCCTTGAGCATGCCGCTCCACTCCAGTTGCGGCTGGAGCGCGTCGATCCACGCGAACTGCCAGTGTGCGGGCAGGACGTCGCGCCAGGAGCCGAGCGCCGTCACCGCGTCCAGCACGTTACCGATGATCGTCAGACCGACCGCGCCACCGACCGCGCCGAGCGGGGCGTCCGTCCTGGTCGACAGCCAGAAGGCGAGGCCCGCCGTGACCAGTTGGGAGACGAAGATGAACGCGACGACCAGCGCGAGGCGCGGCACGCTGCCCGCCGGACTGAGGGCGCCGCCCGTGGGCAGCTCCAGCGGACCCCACCCGTAGGCCACCGTTCCCACGGCGAGAGCCACCAGCGGCAGCAGCAGCATCGCCGCCGCGCTGAATCCGAGTGCCACGGCCAGCTTCGACCACAGCAGCCGGGCACGCGGCACGGGAGCGGCCAGCAGATAGCGCAGGGAGGACCAACTGGCCTCGGACGCCACGGTGTCGCCGCAGAACAGCGCCACCGGCACCACCAGCAGGAAACCGGCCGACACGAACAGGCACGTCGCGGCGAAGTTGGCGCCGGACGCGGTCGCCGTGTCCATCAGGGTGATCCGGCCGTTGTCGCGGCTGTCCGGGGTACCGCCGATCGCGAAGGCCGCGATCAGCACGAGGGGCAGGGCGGCCAGGATCGCGCCCATGACGAGGGTGCGGCGCCGCTTCAGCTGGCGTACGGCCTCGACACGCAGCGGCAAGGTGTGCCCGGCCCGGTAGCCGGGTGCGGACTGGACCAGGGTGGTCGCCGGGGCACTCATGCGGATCCTCCTCCTCCGATCAGCGTGAGGAACGCGTCCTCGAGACGGCGGTGCGGGCCGACGCCGGTCAACGGCACGTCCAGCCGGACGAGTTCCGCGATCAGGTCGGAGGCGGTCGCACCCTCCAGCCGTACCAGCAGACCGCCGTCCGTGGGAACCACCGAGCCGATGCCCGGCAGGGCGCCGACCTTGGCGATCAACGGCTCGGGCACGTCGCCGGCCGTCGTGACGAGGAGGGTGTCGCCCGCGCCGGTGATCTCTGCGACCGGTCCGCCCTGCACGAGCCGGCCCTGGTCCATGACGACCAGGTGCGTGCAGGACTGCTCGACCTCCGACAGGAGGTGGCTGGAGACGATGACGGTCCGGCCCCCGGCCGCGTACCGGATCATCACGTCCCGCATCTCACGGATCTGTGGCGGGTCGAGTCCGTTGGTGGGCTCGTCGAGGATGAGGAGGTCCGGGAGGCCGAGCATGGCCTGGGCGATGGCCAGCCGTTGCCGCATGCCCTGCGAGTAGGTGCGGACCGCGCGGGCCAGGGCGTCGCCGAGACCGGCGATCTCCAGGGCCTCGTCGAGGTGGGCGTCGCCGGCGGGGCGGCCGGTGGCCCGCCAGTACAGCTCCAGGTTCTCCCGGCCGGACAGGTGCGGCAGGAAGCCGGCGCCCTCGACGAAGGCCCCCACCCGGGACAGGACGGGCGCGCCCGGCCGGATCGCGTGCCCGAAGACGCGGATCTCACCGTCGTCGGGGGTGATCAGCCCCATGAGCATGCGCAGGGTGGTGGTCTTGCCGGCGCCGTTCGGTCCGAGGAGCCCGAGGACCTGGCCCTTCTCGACCCGGAAGGACAGCTCGCGCACCGCGTACCGGTCGGCGGACTTGGCGTACCGCTTGGTGAGCCCGCTGATGGTGAGCGGTACGTCGGCGAGCGCCGGATCGGGCGGGGGCGCCGTGGTCCGGCGGCGGGCGGTGAGCAGCAGGGCGGCGGCGATCAGGACGCCGGCGGCCGGCATGCCCCACACCCACCAGGGCAGGCCGGCTGCCTGGGTGCGTACGCCCGGCGCGGTCGGTACGGACAGGTCGCCCGTCACACCGACGGTGTATGTCGCCGGGGTGGCCGGGGAGGCATAGCCGAGGTCGGTCGCGGCGAGGACGAGGCGCAGCCGGTGCCCGGCCTCCACCTCGTGGTCGATGGCCGGCAGTGTCAGCTCGACCGCCTTGCCGTTCTCGGCGTCCTCGACCCGTACGGGGGCGACCAGCTGGGCGGGCAGCACCTGGCGGCGGCCGTCGGGGCCGACGTCGTACACCTTGGCGAAGAGGACCGCCTCGCCGGTGTCGGAGGCGACGGTGACGCGAACGGTGGGCGAGCCGGTGATGCGCAGCGGTTCGGTGAGCGGCCGGGACTCGAAGCGGGCGTGCTGTCCGGGGAAGTCGAGCGCCAGACCGACGCCGAGGGACGACAGCTGGGAGAGGCCGCCGCCGACGCCCGGGACGGCGGAGATGGCGGGCGGGGTCGCCCCGGCGGGGTTGCGGAAGGTCTGCGGGGGGCCGCTGAGGGCGATGGCACGGTCGCCGGCCCGGAGGCCGGGGTAGCTGTCGCCGGTGGCACCGCGCAGCCGGGCCTGCCCGTCGGTGGTGTCGATCCCGCCGGTGCGGCTGACGCGGAAGGCGGGTCCGGTGTCGGCGCCGGTGTCGTCCTTGAGGTACCGGTCGAACCAGGCGCCGATGCGGGCCTCGACGCGCTCGGTCTCCCGGTCGCCGCCGTCGTGCCCGCCGGCGATCCAGTCGACGGCGACGGGGGCGCCGTTGGCGCGGACGGCCTTGGCGATGGCATCGGCGTGCGACAGCGGGAAGAGGGAGTCGGCCTGCCCCTGGACGATGAGCGTGGGCACCGCGACGCGGTCGCCGACGGCGGACGGGCTGCGCGCTTCGAGCAACGCCCGGGCGGCGGCGTCCGGCTTCCCCGCGACGGCCACCCGTTCGTACATGGCGCACAGCTCGTCCTGGAACCGCCCGCAGGCGGCCGTGGGCGCGGCGTTCGGGGCGGTGCCCACGGCCCGTCCGGCTTCCGCCGGTGCGGTGCTCCGGCCCGGTGCGGTGCCCTGGCCCGGTGCGGTGCCCTGGCCGGATGCCGCTCCTTGGCCGGGCGCCTCGTCCTGGCCCGGTGTGCGGCCCGGGGGGCGCTCGCCCTCGCCGGGCGGGCGGCCCGGGGGCTGGTCCGACGACGCCGCCGTGCCGGTGGTGAAGAAGATGCCGGCCCACAGTTTCTTGAAGACGCCGTCCGGGAAGAGCGCGTCCGCCAGGTTCCAGTACGTGATCTGCGGGGCGATGGCGTCCACCCGCTTGTCGTACCCGGCCGCCAGCAGGGAGATCGCCCCGCCGTACGACGAGCCCGACACGCCCACCCTAGGGTCGCCCTCCCCGTCCAACCGGACCTCGGGGCGCTTCGCGAGCCAGTCGATGAGCCTGGAGACGTCCTTGACCTCGAAGTCCGGGTCGTTCAGCCCGATGCGTCCCGTGGAGGCCCCGAAGCCGCGCGCGGACCAGGTCAGCACCGCGTACCCGTCCCGTGCCAGCTCCTCGGCCTGGGCGCGTACGTCGCCCTTGCTGCCGCCGAAGCCGTGCCCGAGGAGCACGGCGGGGCGGCGGGCGTCGTCGGGGCCGGAGGTGAAGAAGGAGGTGTCGATCCTCGCTCCCGGCATCTCCAGCACTCTGTCCTCGCGGCGCGGGGCGGGGTCGTCGCCCGAGGCCACGGCCGTCCATGTGCCGGCGCCCGCGAGCAGCACCACGGCCGCGGCCGAGGCGGCCGCCCAGCGGCGGGGGATTCGGATGTGCATACCCAGACCCTAAGCGTCACGGCACCACGGCTCGGCTGCCGCACGGCGGAACTCGGAGGCCTTCCTGAGGTGTACGCGCCTCGGTCGCCGTACGGCAACCGCGGTACGTGGACGGTGTACCGGCGGCCGGGACGGTGTCGGGGCCCATGTGCCTGCACGGACTCTCCGTCGACGAGGCGTACCGCCGGCGGGGCATCGGCCGGAGCCCCCGAGGATGGAGAATTCGCCATGCTCACGTGGGGGTTCGGCGACGAAGTGAGGAGGACCGAGCAGCACTCTTGTGCGGTACATGACCAGTCGGGACGCTGTGGGGCCGTCCGGATGAAGAAAGGCCAGGTGCCCCCTAGATGAGAGCCCCGTCCCGCAGGCCCCGCCGCCGCATCGGCGTGCTGATACCCCTCCTCGCCCTCGCGGCCGGCCTGCCGTTCGCCGTCACCCCCGCCGCGCACGCCGCGCACGCCGCGCAGGTCGCGCACACCGCGCAGGTCGTCGATCTCCGTCTCGCCCCCACGGAAACCGCCGTGCCGGACAGCTGGATCGTCGTCCTGGCGGACGGCTCCACGAGCGCCGCCGACCTCGGTGTCACGCCGCGGCACACGTACCGGAGCGCGCTCCACGGGTTCTCCTCCACCCTGTCGAAGGCCGAGGCCACCGTCCTCGCCGCCGACCCGAGGGTCGCGTACGTCGAGCAGAACCAGAGGGTCCGCCTCAACGCCACCCAGAGGGACGCCACCTGGGGGCCGGACCGCATCGACCAGCGCGACCTGCCGCTGTCGACCACGTACACGTACCGCACCACCGCGTCGAACGTGAACGCGTACATCATCGACACCGGCATCCGCACCTCGCACAGCGAGTTCGGCGGCCGGGCGGTGGTCGGGACGGACACCGTCGGAGGCGGGCAGAACGGCCAGGACTGCCAGGGCCACGGCACGCACGTCGCCGGCACGGTCGGCGGGAAGACGTACGGCGTGGCGAAGGCCGCCCGGCTCATCGCCGTCCGCGTCCTGGACTGCGACGGCTCGGGCACGACCGCCGGGGTCATCGCGGGCGTGGACTGGGTGACCGCCAACGCCGTGAAGCCGGCGGTCGCCAACATGAGCCTGGGCGGTGGCGCCAACACGTCGCTCGACAGCGCCGTCAAGCGTTCCATCGCCTCGGGCGTCTCGTACGCCATCGCGGCGGGCAACGGCAACATCCTCGGCCTGCCGGAGAACGCCTGCGGCACCTCCCCGGCCCGTGTCCCGGAGGCGATCACGGTCGGCGCGACGGACAGCGCGGACCGCCGGGCCTTCTTCTCCAACTACGGCACCTGCGTGGACCTCTTCGCCCCGGGCGTGCGGGTCACCTCCGCCTGGCGCACGGGTGACACGGCGACGAACACCCTCTCCGGGACGTCGATGGCGGCGCCCCACGCGGCGGGCGTGGCCGCGCTGTACCTGTCGGAGCACCCGGCCGCGTCCCCGGCGCGGGTACGGGACGCGCTGGTGGACAACGCGACCAGCGGCACGGTGCGAAACGCCCTGCCGGGCTCCCCGGACAAGCTGCTCCACTCGCTGTTCTAGGACCGCCACCTTCCGGGGCCCGTCACCTTCCCGGGCCCGCCACCTTCCGGGACCCGTCACCTTCCCCGGCCGGCCCGCTGCGTTCCGCGGCCCGCTAAGGGACGAGGTGCCCGAGGAGCTCCGCACCGGCCGGGTACGGGCGTTCCTCGGGCATCAGCCGTGCCGCCGCGTCCAGGTCGCCCTCCCGCACCAGGGCGTGCATCTCGTGCGCGAGCGGTGTCACGTCCCGTAGGGAGACCGTCCACTCGTCGGCGTACCGCGCGGACGCCTCGCCCGCGAGGCCCAGCTGGAGCGAGCGGTACGGCAGCGGCGCCAGGCGCAGGTCACGCTCGGGGTCCCACTGGACGCGGGCCGGGGACCGGCGCAACTGCCGCTTCCAGGCGGCCTGGTCGGGATGGAAGCCCCGCACGTAGTGCGACAGGCAGGCGTGGCGCAGCGCCCATGCGAAGCCCTCGCGGGTGATCTCCACGGCCAGGACGGTCTCCTGGCCCTCCTTCGTCGCCCAGCCGCAGCGGTACATCATCCACAGGAAGCTCGGCTTGATCCAGGTCATCCGGTCCCGCTTCCAGGTGACCGGGAAGCGGCCGGCGCGGGCGGCGGGACCGCCGATCCCCGGCGTGTACGCCTGGTAGACGGTGACCGTGTCCTCGGTGTGGAGGGCGCGGACACGGTACTCCGGTTCGTTGTCG
>NZ_BAAASR010000002.1:443754-455967 GCF_039532985.1 Streptomyces gobitricini
CCGTTTTCTCCGGGCGGGGACGCGTCAGTGGTTGCGCGGGAAGCCCAGGTCGACGCCCGCCGGGGCGTCCGACGGGTCGGGCCAGCGGGTGGTGACGACCTTGCCACGGGTGTAGAAGTGCACGCCGTCGTTGCCGTAGATGTGGTGGTCGCCGAAGAGGGAGTCCTTCCAGCCGCCGAAGGAGTGGTAGCCGACGGGGACGGGGATCGGGACGTTCACCCCGACCATGCCCGCCTGGACCTCCAGCTGGAAGCGGCGGGCGGCGCCGCCGTCACGCGTGAAGATGGCGGTGCCGTTGCCGAACGGCGAGTCGTTGATGAGGCGGACGCCCTCCTCGTAGGTGCCGGCGCGCAGCACGCACAGCACCGGGCCGAAGATCTCGTCGCGGTACGCGTCGGAGTCCGTGGACACCTTGTCGAGCAGCGACAGGCCGATCCAGTGGCCGTTCTCGTACCCGTCGACGCTGTAGCCGGTGCCGTCGAGCACGACCTCCGCGCCCTGGGCGGCGGCGCCGGTGACGTACGAGGCGACCTTGTCGCGGTGGGCGGCGGTGATCAGCGGACCCATCTCGGAGGCCGAGTCGTCGCCCGGACCGATCTTGATCTTCTCGGCGCGCTCGCGGATCTTCTCGACGAGCTCGTCGCCGATGGCGCCGACGGCGACGACCGCCGAGATCGCCATGCAGCGCTCGCCCGCCGAGCCGTACGCCGCCGAGACCGCCGCGTCGGCGGCCGCGTCGAGGTCGGCGTCGGGGAGGACCAGCATGTGGTTCTTGGCGCCGCCGAGGGCCTGGACGCGCTTGCCGTTCGCCGAGGCGGTGGCGTGGATGTACTTGGCGATGGGCGTGGAGCCGACGAAGGAGACGGCGGCGACGTCCGGGTGCTCCAGCAGCGCGTCGACGACGACCTTGTCACCGTGGACGACGTTGAGGACGCCGTCGGGCAGGCCGGCCTGGGAGGCCAGCTCGGCGAGCAGGTTGGCGGCGGACGGGTCCTTCTCGCTGGGCTTGAGCACGAAGGTGTTGCCGCAGGCGATGGCGAGCGGGAACATCCACATCGGCACCATCGCCGGGAAGTTGAACGGCGTGATGCCGGCGACCACGCCGAGCGGCTGGCGGATGGCGGCGACGTCGACCCGGTTGGAGACCTGGGTGGACAGCTCGCCCTTGAGCTGGACGGTGATGCCGCACGCCAGCTCCACGATCTCCAGGCCGCGCGCGACCTCGCCGAGCGCGTCGGAGTGGACCTTGCCGTGCTCGGCGGTGATCAGGGCGGCGATCTCGTCGCGGTGGGCGTCGAGCAGCGCGCGGTACGCGAACAGCACGGTGGTGCGCTGGGCCAGCGAGGACGTGCCCCAGGTGGCGTACGCGGCCTTGGCGGCGGCGACGGCGGTGCCGGCCTCCTCGGCGGAGGCGAGGGCGACCCGCGTGGTGACGGCGCCGGTGGCCGGGTCGGTGACCGGGCCCCAGTTGCCCGACGTGCCCTCGACGGTCTTGCCACCGATCCAGTGGTGGACGGTCTTCGTCATGACGTACGTACTCCTCTTCGGACCTCTACAGGTGGCGGCGTCGGGCGGCGACCTGTCGGTCGTACTCCTCCCGGGCCTTGACCGCCGGTGCACGCGTCGCGGTCTCGGCCACGGGCACATCCCACCATGCCTCGGCGGCGGGCGCGCCCGACACTGTGTCTGCCGTTTCGGTCTCGACGTAGACACATGTGGGGACGGTCGCCACGCGGGCTTCGCCGAGGGCTTCCCGCAGGTCACGGATGGTGTGGGCACGCAGGACCCGCATGCCGAGGCTGGCCGCGTTGGCGGCGAGGTCGACCGGGAGCGGGTCGCCGGTGTACGTGGTGTCGGGAGCCCGGTAGCGGTAGGCGGTGCCGTACCGCTCGGCGCCCACGGCCTCCGAGAGGCCGCCGATCGAGGCGTACCCGTGGTTCTGGAGGACGACGACCTTGATGGGGACGTTCTCCTGGACGGCCGTGACGATCTCGGTGGGGTTCATCAGGTACGTACCGTCGCCGACGAGTGCCCAGACGGGGCGGCCGGGGGCGGCGAGGGCGACACCGATGGCGGCGGGGATCTCGTAGCCCATGCAGGAGTACCCGTATTCGACGTGGTACTGGTCGCGGGAGCGGGTCCGCCAGAGCTTGTGGAGGTCGCCGGGGAGCGAGCCCGCGGCGTTGATCAGGATGTCGTCGCCGGTGACCAGGGTGTCGAGCATCCCGAGGACCTGCGGCTGGGTGGGCCTCGCGTCCTCACCGGCGGGGGTGTACGCGGCTGTGACGCGGGCGTCCCAGGCGGCCCTGAGCTCGGTGTACTCGCCCGCGTACGGCGTCGGGACGGCGTGCCCGCCGAGGGATGCGGCGAGCTGCTCCAGCCCCTCGCGGGCGTCGGCGACCAGCGGGAGGGCGGCCATCTTGTGGGCGTCGAAGCCGGTGATGTTGAGGTTGACGAAGCGGACCCGGGGGTGGGCGAAGAGCGTCGAGGAGGCGGTGGTGAAGTCGGTGTAGCGGGTGCCGACCCCGATGACCAGGTCGGCGGTGCGGGCGAGGTGGTTGGCGGTGGAGGTGCCGGTGTGGCCGATGCCGCCGACGTCGGCGGGGTGGTCGTGGGGCAGGGAGCCCTTGCCGGCCTGCGTGGACGCGACGGGGATGCCGGTCGCGGCGGCGAACGTGCCGAGCGCGGTCTCGGCGGCGCTGTGGTGGACCCCGCCGCCGGCCACGATCAGGGGCCGCCGCGCCGCCGCGACGGCCTGGACGGCGGCTTCGAGTTCGGCCGCGTCGGGCCGTGGGCGGCGCACCCGCCAGACGCGTTCGGCGAAGAACTCCTCCGGCCAGTCGAAGCCTTCCGCCTGCACGTCCTGCGGCAGCGCGAGCGTGACCGCGCCGGTGGCGGCCGGGTCGGTGAGGACCCGCATGGCGTGCATCGCCGCCGGGATCAGCGCCTCGGGGCGGGTGACCCGGTCGAAGTACGCCGACACGGGGCGCAGCGTGTCGTTGACGGACACGTCCCCCGCGCAGGGCGCTTCGAGCTGCTGGAGGACCGGGTCGGCGGGGCGGGTGGCGAAGGTGTCGCCGGGCAGGAGCAGCACCGGGAGCCGGTTGACGGTGGCCAGGGCGGCGCCGGTGACGAGGTTGGTGGCGCCCGGGCCGATGGAGGTGGTGACCGCGTGGGTGGAGAGGCGGTTGCACTGGCGGGCGTAGCCGACGGCGGCGTGGACCATGGCCTGTTCGTTGCGGCCCTGGAGGTAGGGCATCCGGGCGGCGTTCTCGACGAGGGCCTGGCCGATGCCCGCCACATTGCCGTGGCCGAAGATGCCCCAGGTGGCGTTGATGAGCCGGTGGCGCTCCCCGTCCCGCTCGGTGTACTGGCGGGCGAGGAAGGCGACGAGCGCCTGGGCGGTGGTGAGCCGTCGGGTGCTCATCGGTATCCCTCCGTGCGGTGGTCGGGGTGGAAGCGGATCTTCCATTCCCGTTCCTCGCCCGGGCCCGCCATGACGTTGAGGTAGTACATGGTGTGGCCGGGCTGGGCGATGGACGGGCCGTGCCAGCCGTCCGGTACGAGGACGGCGTCGCCGCTGCGCACCTCCGCGAGGACGTCGGCGCCGCCGGGACGGGAGGGTGACACGCGCTGGTAGCCGAGTCCGTCGCCCTCGATCTCGAAGTAGTAGATCTCCTCCAGCTCCGCCTCCTCGCCGGGGAGGTGCTCGTCGTGTTTGTGGGGCGGGTAGGAGGACCAGTTCCCGCCGGGGGTGATGACCTCGACGGCGATGAGCCGGTCGCAGTCGAAGGTGTCGGCGGCGGCGAAGTTGCGCACCTGGCGGGCGTGGTTCCCGCTGCCGCGCGCTTCGACCGGTACCTCCGGCGCGGGGCCGTAGCGAGCGGGGAGTCGTCGCTCGCACTTCGCTCCTGCCAGGGCGAAGCGGCCTCCCGCGCCGGAGGCGATCTGGGTGTGGGCGTCACGCGGTAGGTAGGCGAAGTCCGTGACGCCGCTGAACACGCTGTCCCGGCCCAGCAGTTCGATGGACTCGCCGTCGACCTGAACCGTACAGCCGCCGGCGAGGGGAAGCAGGATCCACTCGCTGTCACCCGTTTCGAGGGCATGGGAGCCGCCGGCGTCCAGGTCGAGGACGCGCAGGGCGGAGTGGCCCCAGCCGGCCCGCTCCGGGTCGATGTCGAGGGCATACGGTCCGCGGGCGGACTCGCCCCTCGGTACGTACAACTGCTGGTCGGTCATGATCTCTCCGTACCCTCCTGGACCGGTCCTCAGAGCAGAGCGACGGCGGTGTCGACGGCGGCGGCGACGTCGCCGTCCGCCGGGTAGAGCAGGGACCGGCCCACCACGAGGCCCTGGACGGTCGGCAGTCGCAGGGCCGCCCGCCACCGCTCGTACGCCGTGTCCTGGTCGGGTCCCACGTCGCCGCCGAGGAGGACGGCGGGGAGGGTCGTGGTCTCCATGACCCTGGCCATGTCGTCGGGGTCGTCGGTGACGGGGACCTTGAGCCAGGTGTACGCGGAGGTGCCGGCGAGCCCGGAGGCGATGGCGAGCGACGTGGTCACCGCGTCGGGGCTCAGGTCGTTGCGGACGCGGCCGTCGGCCGGGTCACGGTGGGAGAGGAACGGCTCGACGAAGACGGGGAGCCGCCGCTCGGCCATGGCGTCGATGGTGCGGGCGGCGGTGGCGAGGGTGGTGAGCGAGCCGGGATCGGAGTGGTCGATGCGCAGGAGCAGCTTTCCGGCGTCGAAGCCGAGGCGGGCGAGGTCCTCGGGGCGGTGGCCGGTGAAGCGGTCGTCGAGCTCGAAGGCGGCTCCGGCGAGGCCCCCGCGGTTCATCGAGCCCATGACGACCTTGTCCTCCAGGGCCCCGAGGAGCAGCAGGTCGTCGAGGATGTCGGCGGTGGCGAGGACGCCGTCGACGCCGGGGCGGGAGAGCGCGAGGCACAGCCGCTCCAGCAGGTCGAGGCGGTTGGCCATGGCGAGCGGCCGGTCGCCCACGGCCAGGGCGCCGCGGGCCGGGTGGTCGGCGGCCACGATCATGAGCCGCCCGGAGTCGCCGAGGAGGGCTCGGCGCCCGCGGCGGGAGGCGGCCTCGGCGACGGCCTCCGGGTGGCGGGTGCGCACCGCGAGGAGGTGCGCGAGGTCGACGGTCACGGCCGCCCGCCTTCGGTGGGGCCGGGCGGTGTGTGGGGCTGGTGTGGCTGGTGGGGGTGCGGCGACGGGTGTGGCTGATGCGGCTGGTGTGGTCGGTGTGACTCGTGCGGCTTGCGTGGCCGGTTCGGTGCGTGCGGCTCGTCCGGCTCGTGTGGTGGCGCCGCACCCGGGCGCCGCCCGGCGGCCGGGAGACCCTCGGGGGCGCCGTCCAGGAGGGCCGCCACCTCGTCCGGGAACGGCATGGCGGACGAGCAGGCGAGGCGGGAGGCGACGATCGCGCCGGCCGCGTTGGCGTACCGCACGGTTCGCTCCAGGTCCCACCCGGCGAGCAGTCCGTGGCACAGGGCTCCCCCGAACGCGTCACCCGCGCCCAGGCCGTTGACCACCTCAACCGGAACCGGCGGTACGTCGGCGGTGTCGCCGTCGGCCGTCATGGCGAGCACGCCCTTGGGGCCCTGCTTGACGACGGCGAGGCGGACACCCGCGTCGAGGAGGGCACGGGCGGCGGCGCGCGGCTCGCGCTCCCCGGTGGCGATCTCGCACTCGTCGACGTTGCCGACGGCGACCGTGACGTGCCGCAGCGCGGCGGCGTAATGGGGCCGGGCGTCGTCGGGCGCGGACCAGAACATCGGCCGCCAGTCGAGGTCGAAGACGGTGACCCGTCCGTCCCAGGCGGCCGCGTACGCGGCGGGGCGCGGCCCGCCGGGCGACGACACGGCGGCGGAAGTCGCGGTGGCGGGAGGCACGGCGGCGGAAGGTACGGCGGCCGACCGGGCGGCAAGGGCCGCGAGCGTGGACCCGCGACTGGGCTCGGCGGACAGGCCCGTACCGGTCATCCAGAAGACCCGGGCTGCCGCGATGGCCGCCGAATCGAGCTCGTGCTGGTGGATCTCCAGGTCGGGGGCCTTGGGCTGGCGGTAGAAGTAGAGCGGGAAGTCGTCGGGCGGGAAGATCTCGCAGAAGGTGAGCGGGGTCGGGTACGCGTCGACCGGCGTCACCCACCGGTCGTCCACACCGAACGCGCGGAGCTCCTGGTGCAGGTAGTCCCCGAACGGGTCCGCGCCCGTGCGGGTGATCAGCGCGGTGCGCCGGCCGAGCCGGGCCGCCGCGACCGCCACATTGGAGGGCGAGCCACCGAGGAACTTGCCGAACGTCTCGACGTGGGCGAGCGCGACGCCGGTCTGGAGGGGGTAGAGGTCCACCCCGATGCGCCCCATGGTGATGAGGTCGTACGGATCGGTCGCCATCCAGGTCCCCTTCGCGTCGGCGCCGTGCTCAGGTCTAGCCGCCCCGAGAAAGCCTGTCAACATTTTGTCCGGACATTCGGACGAAGTCTTGACGCCTCACTCCGCCCCCACCAAGCTGGCCACCATGACGCCGCTGTCGCCGCCGCCGCTGTCCCGCATCCGGATCGGTTCCGCCCCCGACTCATGGGGCGTGTGGTTCCCCGACGACCCCCGGCAAGTGCCCTGGCAGCGCTTCCTCGACGAGGTCGCCGAGGCCGGGTACGAGTGGATCGAACTCGGCCCCTACGGCTACCTCCCCACCGACCCCGCCCGGCTCACCGAGGAGACCGCCCGCCGCGGCCTGAAGGTCTCGGCGGGCACGGTCTTCACCGGGCTGCACCACGGCGAGGCCGTCTGGGAGAAGACCTGGGCACACGTGGCGGACAACGCCGCCCTCGCCCGCGCCATGGGCGCCGGCCACCTCGTGGTCATCCCGTCCTTCTGGCGTGACGACAAGACCGGCGAGGTGCTGGAGGACCGGAACCTGACGGCGGACCAGTGGCGCGACCTGAGCCGCCTGACCGAACGCCTCGGCCGGGAGGTGCGCGACCGGTTCGGCCTGCGCGTCGTCGTCCACCCGCACGCCGACACCCACATCGACACGGAGGAGAACGTCAGCCGCTTCCTCGACGCCACCGACCCCGAGCTCGTGGCGCTCTGCCTGGACACGGGGCACTACGCGTACTGCGGCGGCGACAGCGTCGAGCTGATCGAGACCTACGGCGAACGGATCGGCTACCTGCACCTCAAACAGGTCGACCCCGGGATCCTCGCCCAGGTCGTCGCCGACGGCACCCCGTTCGGCCCGGCCGTGGCACGCGGCGTCATGTGCGAACCACCGGCCGGCGTTCCCGCCCTGGAACCGGTCCTGGCCGCCGCCCAGGCCCTGGACGTCGACCTCTTCGCCATCGTCGAGCAGGACATGTACCCCTGCCCCCCGGACAAGCCCTACCCCATCGCCGCACGCACGCGCCGCTTCCTCCGCTCCTGCGGAGCGTGAGCACCGCGCCGGACCGGTCCGGCCCCGGGCAGGGCATGGCGGTGTACGGCGCGGAGGCACTCAACGTCAGGGCCGTCGACGCTCCGGGACGAGCGGGCGGGAAGCGCCCGTCCTGTAACAGCGGTCCCTGCCGTGTCACGCATATCTCCATTACGCGCACCTTCCGTCACAGCCGTTCAACAGGCCCTTCCCGTTCGTCACTGTGTGTCGTTCAACGGGCACAGGCTGAGTGATCACCAGCGTCCGCGCCCCGGCTCCCCCGACGGTCCTCCCGGACCGCGCCGCGGCGCGCGCAGGGAGGTGCTGCAGATGACGGACAGAAGGCTCTGGTCCTACAAGGAGATCGCCGCGCACATCCGGGTACAACCGGACACCGTCCGCTCGTACCGGAAGCACGGACTGCTCCCGAACCCCGACCACGTGGAGAACGGCAAGCCCTACTGGTACCCGGACACGATCCGCGTCTGGGTGGCCAACCGCCCCGGCAACCGGGCCCGCGGATCCTGACGCCCCCTCGCAGCCGCCGGGCGGTCCGGCGCCCCGGCCCCGCGCCTCCCCCGGCGCGGGGCCGGCCGCGTAAACGGCTTGCCCGTCCCCGCGAGGGCTCGGAGCACCAGGGGCAGCGGCGTGACTCGCCGACCACGTCCGTCCTGGCCCGCGAGGGGGCCGTCCACCGGGGACGCCCGGAGACGACTCCCCCCGCCGCTCCCCGACAGCCGGCGCCGACTCCCCGCACGCGGAGGCGACCGCGCTGGCATTGATACCCCCTAGGGGTATAAAGTGAGTACATCAGGACGCCACGCCGTTCTCGCGAACCTCGTGAGCCCCTGCCGCACCGCGACTCCGATCGAAGAGGAGAACACCATGACCGCCGAGACGAGGGCCGACCTCCCCCAGGCGACCGGCTCCTGCTGCTCGCCCACCGGCTCCTGCCACGACGGCGCGACCGGGAACCCGGCCGGCGGCGTCACCACCGTCTACGAGGTCCGGGGCATGACCTGCGGGCACTGCGAGGGCGCCGTCACCGAGGAGGTCTCGGGGATCGCCGGCGTCACCTCGGTCAAGGCGGTCGCCGCCACCGGCCTGGTCACGGTCACCTCGGAGACCGCCCTGGACGAGGCCGCGGTACGCGAGGCGGTCGACGAGGCGGGTTACGAACTCGTCGGCCGGGCCTGACACCGCGCCACACCGGCAAGCACCGGAGAGCACCGACCACCTCCGGCCGGACCGGACCGCGCCCGTGACCACGGGCGGCCGGACCGGCCGTGGTCATTTCCTCCGACTTCGGTGGTGACTGTCGGTCGCCCGTCCCGTACCTGCACGTGATTTCACCTTCACGTGACTCACAGGACCTTCACAAAGAGATCTAGATCACAGATATTTGGGGGTAACCATTTGGACGGCTCGCGAGTCTAAATGGGCGATGCCACGAACGTCTTGGGGGACGTTCATGGGATGTCTTGGGGGACGTCCCAGGCAAGCGTTGGCCGGGGCACGTGCACCGGGGAGCTTTGAGCGGCCCTCCCGTACGTACCCCGGCAGATCGCATCGCGAGCTTCTGCTGGTAACCGGCAGACGCCCGGACCCGGATCCCGTGGGGGGAATCCGTTCCGGGGATATGGGGAGCGCCCCGCTCGCCGACCCGTGGGGGGATCGGCGGCGGGGCGCTCTCGTACGCGCAGCGAGGGGCGCCCGACGGGAACCCCTCTCGGCGTCGTCGTGTGTCAGCGGCTCTCGACCGGGACGAAGTCGCGCAGGACCTCGCCCGTGTAGATCTGGCGCGGGCGCCCGATGCGGGAACCCGGCTCCTTGATCATCTCGTGCCACTGGGCGATCCAGCCCGGCAGGCGGCCCAGTGCGAAGAGGACCGTGAACATCTCGGTCGGGAAGCCCATCGCCCGGTAGATGAGACCGGTGTAGAAGTCCACGTTCGGGTAGAGGTTGCGCGAGACGAAGTAGTCGTCGGCGAGCGCGTGCTCCTCCAGCTTCAGCGCGATGTCCAGCAGCTCGTCGGACTTGCCGAGCGCCGAGAGGACGTCGTGCGCCGCCGCCTTGATGATCTTCGCCCGGGGGTCGAAGCTCTTGTAGACGCGGTGGCCGAAGCCCATCAGGCGGACGCCGTCCTCCTTGTTCTTCACCTTGCGGATGAAGGAGTCGACGTCGCCCCCGGCGGCCTGGATGCCCTGGAGCATCTCCAGCACCGACTGGTTGGCGCCACCGTGCAGCGGGCCCCACAGGGCGGAGATGCCGGCGGAGATCGAGGCGAACATGTTCGCCTGTGACGAGCCGACCAGGCGCACGGTCGAGGTGGAGCAGTTCTGCTCGTGGTCGGCGTGCAGGATCAGCAGCTTGTCGAGGGCGGAGACCACGACCGGGTCCAGCTCGTACTCCTGCGCCGGGACCGAGAAGGTCATCCGCAGGAAGTTCTCGACGTACGACAGGTCGTTGCGCGGGTAGACGAACGGGTGACCGATCGACTTCTTGTACGCGTACGCGGCGATCGTGGGCAGCTTGGCCAGCAGCCGGATCGTCGAGAGGTGACGCTGCTTCTCGTCGAACGGGTTGTGGCTGTCCTGGTAGAACGTCGACAGAGCGCTGACGACCGAGGACAGCATGGCCATCGGGTGGGCGTCGCGCGGGAAGCCGTCGAAGAACCGCTTGACGTCCTCGTGCAGCAGGGTGTGCTGCGTGATCTCGTTCCGGAAGGCCGCCAGCTCGTCGACCTTGGGCAGCTCACCGTTGATCAGCAGGTACGCCACCTCGAGGAAGGTGGAGCGCTCGGCCAGCTGCTCGATGGGGTAGCCGCGGTACCGCAGGATGCCCTGCTCACCGTCGAGGTAGGTGATCGCGGATTTGTAGGCGGCGGTGTTGCCGTATCCACTGTCCAGGGTCACCAGACCGGTCTGGGCTCGGAGCTTCCCGATGTCGAAGCCCTTGTCACCGACGGTGCTCTCGACCACCGGGTAGGTGTATTCACCGTCCGCGTACCGCAGTACTACAGAGTTGTCGCTCACGTCATCCCTCACCGACGTAGTGCCTCTTCTTCGAGGTGCCCTGACTGTCTCTACCATCCCCCACTTGGCCCAGCAGAGTGCACTCGGGGTCGACCATTCGGCCAATTGGCGGCACTCAGTGCCGCCAACCTGCTCATCCTGCCCCCTTCGCCCCGGTTGCGAAAGTCCGGATGATCCTCAGGTGATCTTTCCCACCCGCACCTCACCTTTCAGCCGGTGACGCAGTGAGGTAAAGCGCCGGCCTGCCGAAACGGTGCGGACCGCCTGTCCGATCGCCTTGCGCGAGCCGACGAGGACGACGATCTTCTTCGCCCGCGTGACGGCCGTGTAGAGCAGGTTGCGCTGGAGCATCATCCACGCCCCCGTGGTGACCGGGATCACGACCGCCGGGTACTCGCTCCCCTGGGAGCGGTGGATGGTGACGGCGTACGCGTGGGCCAGCTCGTCCAGCTCGTCGAAGTCGTACGGCACCTCCTCGTCCTCGTCCGTCAGCACCGTCAGCCGCTGCTCGTCCACGTCGAGCGAGGTGACTACGCCGACCGTGCCGTTGAAGACCCCGTTCGCACCTTTCTCGTAATTGTTGCGAATCTGAGTGACCTTGTCGCCGACGCGGAAGACCCTGCCGCCGAATCTCTTCTCCGGGACGTCCGGCCGCGAGGGGGTGACCGCTTGCTGGAGGAGTCCGTTGAGGGTCCCCGCTCCGGCCGGACCGCGGTGCATCGGTGCCAGGACCTGCACGTCCCGGCGGGGGTCGAGGCCGAACTTCGCGGGGACGCGGCGGGCCGCGACGTCCACGGTGAGCCGGCCGGCCTCCTCGGTGTCCTCCGTGACGAAGAGGAAGAAGTCCGGCAGCCCCGAAGTGATCGGCTGCTGACCCGAGTTGATCCGGTGGGCGTTGGTGACCACACCGGACTGCCGGGCCTGCCGGAAGATCCGCGTGAGCCGCACGGAGGGCACCGGGCCGTCCGGGGCCAGCAGGTCGCTCAGCACCTCCCCCGCGCCCACGCTGGGCAGCTGGTCGACATCCCCCACCAGCAGCAGGTGCGCGCCCGGCGCCACCGCCTTGACCAGCTTGTTGGCCAGCAGCAGGTCCAGCATGGAGGCCTCGTCGACGACGACCAGGTCGGCGTCGAGCGGCCGGTCCCTGTCGTACGCCGCGTCCCCGCCCGGCTTCAGCTCCAGCAGCCGGTGCACGGTGGACGCCTCCGCGCCGGTCAGCTCCGCCAGCCGCTTGGCCGCGCGGCCGGTGGGCGCCGCGAGGAGCACCTTGGCCTTCTTGGCGCGGGCCAGCTCCACGATCGACCGGACCGTGAACGACTTGCCGCAGCCGGGGCCGCCCGTCAGCACGGCCACCTTCTCGGTGAGGGCGAGCCGCACCGCCTCCTCCTGCTCGGGCGCCAGCTCCGCCCCCGTACGGTCCGCCAGCCACGCCAGCGCCTTGTCCCACGCCACGTCCCGGAACGCGGGCATCCGGCCCTCCTCGGCGCGCAGGAGCCGCCGGAGCTGGGCGGCCAGGGAGAGCTCGGCGCGGTGGAACGGGATCAGATAGACGGCCGTCAGCGGCTGCCCCTCCGGGCCCGGCACCTGCTCGCGTACGACACCCTCCTCGTCGGCCGCCAGATCGGCCAGGCACTCGATCACCAGGCCCGTGTCGACCTGGAGCAGCTTCACCGCGTCGGAGATCAGCTGCTCCTCGGGCAGGAAACAGTGCCCCTGGTCGGTCGACTGCGAAAGGGCGTACCGCAACCCGGCCTTCACCC
>NZ_BAAASR010000002.1:456068-504742 GCF_039532985.1 Streptomyces gobitricini
CACCACGGAGATCGAGGCGTCCCCGTACTTCTTGTAGATCCGCACCGCGATGGACGTGGAGACGCCGACGCCCTGGAGGAAGACCATCACCTCCTTGATCGCCTTCTGCTCCTCCCACGCGGCACCGATCATCCTCGTCCGCTTCGGGCCGAGCCCCGGCACCTCGATGAGCCGCTTCGGCTCCTGCTCGATGACGTCGAGCGTCTCGATGCCGAAGTGCTCCACGATCCGGTCGGCGATGCGGGGACCGATGCCCTTGATCAGCCCGGAGCCCAGATAGCGGCGGATGCCCTGGACGGTCGCCGGCAGGACGGTCGTGTAGTTCTCCACCGTGAACTGCTTGCCGTACTGCGGGTGCGACCCCCAGCGCCCCTCCATGCGCAGCGACTCGCCGGGCTGCGCGCCGAGCAGCGAGCCGACCACCGTGAGGAGATCCCCGCCCCCGCGTCCCGTGTCGACCCGGGCCACGGTGTAGCCGTTCTCCTCGTTGGCGTACGTGATCCGCTCCAGGACCCCTTCGACCACTGCCATGTTGGACATGCTCCGACGCTACCCGGCAGGTCCGACAGCGCGTACGGCCTGTGGAAAACCCCGGCGCGACCGGCCCGCGTCCCGGACTACCCCTGCCCCCGGTGCTCCAACCGCGCTCCCCGGCTCTCGGCGACCCGCTTGACCTCCCGCAGGGACTGGACCAGGCAGCCGGCGAGGAAGCGCAGCTCCCGGCCGGTCGCCCGATGGTCGGCCAGCATGTCGTCGGCGTGCCCGATGAGGTCGCCCGCCATGCCGAGCTGGACGCTCTCGATCTCGTCGGCGACCCGCGACACAGGGCCGGTGCCGTCCCCCAGCACGTAACAGGGCCGCCCCTCCGCTCCCGCCCAGGGCAACAGCCGCGCCACGCGCCGCTCGTCACTCATGCCGTCGCCTCGCCCCGCACGGAGGGGCGGAGGTCGAGGTCCGCGCCCCGCACGGCGATCCACAGCACGGCCCGCCGCGCCTCCTGCCGCTCGTGGGCCAGCAGGTACGGCCGGACGAGCGGACTGTCCTCACCTCGCGGTGGACGCTCACCGGTCCGGTGGGTGGTCGGGCCCGGAACGTACGCACAGGGGGGCGCGGCCGGATTCCGGTCCGGTTCGGCGCGCCCTTCCCGGCGGCGCGTCCGGCGCGTCCATCCGAGAGCCTCGACGAGGCGGCGAAGGAGATCTGTCACGTCAGCCTGCTTTCCTGGTGGCATCCACACGCCACTGCGTACGGTGGCGAACCCCTCACAGACTGACGTCAGCGCTGGCTAGGCTGCCAGTAGTTGGTGCTTGACAGCACGCCCGTCAGGTGGAGTTGATCACGTGGAGAAGAGCCGCAAGCCTCGAACGCAGCGCGAGAAGTACGGCGAGGAGCTGCGACTGCGCCGGACGGCCGCCAAGCTGACCCAGGAAGGGCTGGGCGAGCAGGTGGTGTGCTCGCCGACGCTCATCAGCCACTTCGAGGCCGGCCGACGGCTGCCCAAGCCGGACGACGCCGAGCGGATCGACCGGGCGCTGGGGACCGACGGGTTCTTCGCCCGGTGGCTGGTGGACCTGGAAAGCACATATTTCGAGGGCTTCGCGGCGGTGGCGGAGCTGGAGCAGCAGGCCACTCTGATCCAGCAGTTCGCGCTTTCGTTGGTGCCCGGTGTACTCCAGACCCCCGACTACGCGCGCGAGGTCTTCCGCGCCTACAGGGCCAACCACACGCCGGAGGAACTTGACAGAGAAGTTGTCATCCGAACAACGCGCGCCCGGATCCTCGACAAGCCGATGGCTCCGGCGATGTGGACCTTGCTGGACGAGGCTGTCCTCCGGCGCCAGGTCGGTGGGCCCCAGGCCATGGCCGAACAGCTGCACAAGATCGCCGACATGGCGGAGAACGGGCGGCTGCGACTGCATGTGCTGCCTTTCGGAACAGGAGCACACGCGCTGCAACAGAGCCTGCTCACCCTTATGAACTTCGCGGATTCCGCGCCGGTGGCGTACGTGGAAGGGCTGCTGACCGGGCACTTGATGGATGACCCGGCCCTGGTGAGCGCCAGCCAGACGGCATACGCTCTTGCCCTGAGCGACGCGATGTCGCAGCAGGAATCGCTGGACCTCGTCCGGGCGGCAGCAGAGGAACACGCACATGGTCAGCAGTGATCGCAGCGTCCCCGACTCGAACATCCTCGGTGGGTGGTACAAGTCCCGTCACAGCGGGGGCAACCAGGGCGAGTGCCTTGAGGTCGCCCGTGGCTACGCCGGTGTGCCCGTGCGCGACAGCAAGGCCACGAACGGGCCGGCGCTGGTCTTCTCGGTGCCCGGCTGGTCGACGTTCGTCGATGCCGTCAAGGACGGGCACTTCCCCGGCTGACAGGGGCCGCACCGCTTCGGTGCGTTGCGCGGTCCGGCTCGGTCACCCTGCCTGATCGCCTGGCTGGCCCGGCGGCGGCACGACGAAGGGGCCCGGTCCGTGGACCGGGCCCCGAGCGCTCCCCCCAGCTGGGCTCCCTGAATCCCCCCGGATCCCCCCGGAAGCCCGACGCCAGGTATGACACGCGTCCCGCCGGAAGGGTTGTACGGACGCGACGGGCGATTCTCAGAGCACGTGCTCGACGTACCGGCGGACCGTCTCCTCCAGGACCTCCATCCCGTCCCGGGCCCACAGGGCGTCGTTGAACAGCTCCACCTCGATGGGGCCGTCGTAGCCGGACGCGTCGACCAGTTCGCGCCAGGCGCGCATGTCGATGGCGCCGTCGCCGAGCTGCCCGCGGCCGTTGAGGACGCCGGCCGGCAGCGGGGTGGTCCAGTCCGCGAGTTGGAACGAGTGGACGCGGCCCTGGGCGCCGGCGCTGGCGACCGCCGCCGGGGCGCGGTCGTCCCACCAGACGTGGTACGTGTCGACGACGACGCCCACCTGGGAGGCCGGGAAGGGTTCGGCCAGCGCGAGGGCCTGGTCGAGGGTGGAGATCGCGCAGCGGTCGGCCGCGTACATGGGGTGCAGGGGCTCGATCGCGAGCCGGACGCCCCGCTCGGCGGCGTACGGGGCGAGTTCGGCGATGGCGTCGCCGATGAGTGACCGTGCGACGGACAGGTCCTTGCCGCCGGGCGGGAGGCCGCCGGAGACCAGGACCAGCGTGTCGGTGCCGAGGGTCGCCGCCTCGTCGACGGCCGCGCGGTTGTCGTCCAGGTCCGCGGCGGTGGTGAAGAAGCCGCCCCGGCACAGGGTGGTGACGGTGAGCCCCGCGTCACGGACGAGCTTGGCGGTGGCCTCCAGGCCGTACTCGGCGACCGGTTCGCGCCACAGGCCGATGCCGGGGACGCCGAGGCGCACGCAGGCGTCGACGAGGTCGGGCAACGCCAGTTGCTTGACGGTCATCTGGTTGATGCTGAAGCGGGCCAGATCGCTCACTGTTCGACTCCGTACACCGACAGCAGGGACTTCATGCGGGACTCCGCCAGCCCCGGGTCCGGGAACAGGCCCAGTCCGTCGGCCAGTTCGTACGCCCGCGCGAGGTGCGGGAGCGAGCGGGCCGACTGGAGGCCGCCGACCATGGTGAAGTGGTCCTGGTGGCCCGCCAGCCAGGCCAGGAACACCACGCCCGTCTTGTAGAAGCGGGTGGGCGCCTGGAAGAGGTGGCGGGAGAGGGCGACGGTCGGGTCGAGGAGCGCGCGGAAGCCCTCCTTGTCGCCGGTGTCGAGGACTCGTACCGCCTCGGCCGCCAGGGGGCCGAGCGGGTCGAAGATACCGAGCAGGGCGTGGCTGAAGCCGTGCTCGTCGCCCTCGATCAGCTCGGGGTAGTGGAAGTCGTCGCCGGTGTAGCAGCGCACGCCCCCGGGGAGGCGGCGGCGCAGCTCGACCTCGCGCCGGGCGTCCAGCAGGGAGACCTTGATGCCGTCGACCTTGTCCGGGTGCTCGGCGATGACCTTGAGGAAGGTGTCGGTGGCGGCGTCCAGGTCGGCCGAGCCCCAGTAGCCCTCCAGGGCCGGGTCGAACATGGGGCCGAGCCAGTGGAGGATGACGGGTTCGCTCGCCTGGCGCAGGAGATGGGTGTAGAGGGTCACATAGTCGTCGGGGGACCGCGCGGCCGCCGCGAGGGCGCGGGAGGCCATGAGGATGGGCTGCGCGCCGGTGTCCTCGACGAGGGACAGTTGCTCCTCGTACGCCCGGCGGACGGTGGCCAGGTCCGCCGGGGCGGCGAGCTGGTCCGTCCCCACGCCCGCGGCGATCCGGCCGCCGACCGCCTTCGCCTCGGCGGCCGAGCGGCGGATCAGCTCCGCCGCGCCCGCCCAGTCCAGGCCCATGCCGCGCTGGGCGGTGTCCATGGCCTCGGCGACGCCCAGCCCGTGGGCCCACAGGTGGCGGCGGAAGGCGAGGGTGGCGTCCCAGTCGACGGCCGCCGGGGAGTCGGGGGTGACGTCCGCGTACGGGTCGGCGACGACGTGGGCGGCGGAGAAGACCGTACGGGAGGCGAGGGGCGTGGTGCCCGGGCCGAGCGCTCCGCCGGCGCCCGGCGCGCCGCCGTGGCCGAAGGACGCGGGCGCGGTGCGCGGCTCGTACGTGCCGTGCGGGAGTCGGATCGTCACAGCGACAGCTCCGGCACGTCGTGACGGCGGCCCTCCGCCGAGGACTTCAGGCCCAGCTCGGCGAGCTGTACGCCGCGCGCGCCGGCCAGCAGGTCCCAGTGGTACGGCTCGTCGAGCACGACGTGGCGCAGGAACAGCTCCCACTGGGCCTTGAAGCCGTTGTCGAACTCGGTGTTGTCGGGGACCTCCTGCCACTGGTCGCGGAAGGAGTGGGTGACGGGCAGGTCGGGGTTCCAGACCGGCTTGGGGGTGGTGGAGCGGTGCTGGATACGGCAGCCGCGCAGTCCGGCGACGGCCGACCCGTGGGTGCCGTCGACCTGGAACTCGACCAGTTCGTCGCGGTGGACGCGTACCGCCCAGGAGGAGTTGATCTGCGCGACGGCGCCGCTCTCCAGCTGGAAGATGCCGTACGCGGCGTCGTCGGCGGTGGCGGCGTACGGCTTGCCCTCCTCGTCCCAGCGCTGCGGGATGTGGGTGGTGACGTGGGCGGTGACGCCGGTGACGCGGCCGAACAGTTCGTGGAGCACGTACTCCCAGTGCGGGAACATGTCGACGACGATGCCGCCGCCGTCCTCGGCGCGGTAGTTCCAGGAGGGGCGCTGGGCCTCCTGCCAGTCGCCCTCGAAGACCCAGTAGCCGAATTCTCCGCGTACGGAGAGGATCTCGCCGAAGAAGCCGCCGTCGATGAGGCGCTTCAGCTTGACCAGGCCAGGCAGGAAGATCTTGTCCTGGACGACGCCGTGCTTGATGCCCGCGGCGCGGGCGAGGCGGGCGAGTTCCAGCGCCCCGGCGGTGTCGGTGGCCGTGGGCTTCTCGGTGTAGACGTGCTTGCCGGCGCCGATGGCCCGGGTGAGGGCGTCGACGCGGGCGGAGGTGACCTGGGCGTCGAAGTAGATGTCGATGGTGTCGTCGGCGAGGACGGCGTCGAGGTCGGTCGACCATTCGGTCAGCCCGTGGCGGTCGGCGAGTTCGCGCAGGGCGTGCTCGCGGCGGCCCACCAGGACGGGTTCGGGCCACACGACCTGGCCGTCGCCGAGGTCCAGGCCGCCCTGGTCGCGGATGGCGAGGATCGAGCGCACCAGGTGTTGCCGGTAACCCATCCGCCCGGTGACGCCGTTCATGGCGATCCGCACGGTTCTGCGTGTCACGAAGGTCCTCCATGTGTCGTCGACGCCGTGGACGCGGCCGATCCGCGAGGCGGCTCGCCAGGGGAGTCATGCCCGGACAACGTCGTAGCAAGCGCTTTCTATCGGTGATGACGCTAGCCTGCCGACAGCGGCCCGGACAAGGGCCTGGCCCGACTCTCCTCGGAGGAACGCGATGACAGTCACCCTGGCCGATGTGGCGGCGCGCGCCCGGGTGTCCCCGGCCACCGTCTCCCGCGTCCTGAACGGCAATTACCCGGTCGCCGCCTCCACCCGCGAACGGGTGCTGCGCGCGGTCGACGACTTGGACTACGTGCTGAACGGCCCCGCCAGCGCGCTCGCCGCCGCCACCTCCGACCTGGTCGGCGTCCTCGTGAACGACATCGCCGACCCGTTCTTCGGAATCATGGCCGGGGCCGCGCAGCACGCCATCGGCGAGGGCGCGCCGGGCCGGGCGGGCGGCGAGAAGCTCACCGTCGTCTGCAACACCGGGGGCTCCCCCGAGCGCGAGCTGAACTACCTGACCCTCCTCCAGCGGCAGCGCGCGGCCGCGGTCGTGCTGACCGGCGGGGCGGTCGAGGACGCGGACCACATCGCGACGATGGCCGTCAAGCTGGCCAGGCTCGCGGACGCGGGGACACGGGTGGTGCTGTGCGGGCGGCCGCCGGTACCGGCCGCGGGCGAGGCGATCACGGCCGCGCTGACGTTCGACAACCGGGGCGGCGGACGGCGTCTGACGGAGCATCTGCTGACGCTGGGGCACCGGCGGATCGGGTACATCGCGGGCCCGGCCGAGCGCACCACCACCCGCCACCGCCTGGAGGGCCACCGCACCGCGATGGAGGCGGCCGGGCTGGGCGGCGACGGCCTGGAGCGGCTCACCGTGCACGGGCGTTACGACCGGCGCTCCGGGTACGACGCGACCCTGGAGCTGCTGCGGCGCGAACCGCGCCTGACCGCGGTCGTCGCGGCCAACGACACGGTCGCGCTGGGCGCTTGCGCCGCGCTGCGGGACCGGGGGCTGCGCATCCCGGACGACATCTCCGTGGCGGGCTTCGACGACCTGCCGTTCTCGGTGGACGCGGTGCCCGCGCTCACCACCGTACGGCTGCCGCTGCACGAGGCGGGGGCGCGGGCCGGGCGGCTGGCCACCGGCGCGGAGACCCCGCCGCCGGGCGGTGTCGCGACGATCGGCGGGGAGCTTATGGTCCGCGCGTCCACGGGCCGGCCGGCCTCCTGAGCGGACGACCGCGCGCTTCGCGCGACCCGGTGGTCGGGGGGCGCGGGGAGCGGGGGTCGGAGGGCCGAGAGAGGTCGTGGCACGGCAGCCGTGAAGGCGCGCCGTGGGCGGCCGAGTATGGCTGGGACACCGCCTCCGGGGCCCGGTGGCCCCGGGTCGTCGCCGGCTTCGCCAGGATCGATCCCCCCGCTCATGGGGTTGCGCGGGCCATGACGACGCACCCGCGGGGTACGTTCCCCCGGGAACGCACCCGGGCCCGGAGCGGCGCCCGCACCGCACGAAGGAGCTCCAGACCGTGAAGTACGCCTTCTCCACCCTCGGCGTCCCCGGAATGCCGGTCACCGACGTCGCCCGCCTCGCAGCGGAGAGCGGCTACCAGGGCGTGGAGCTGCGCGCCCACCCCGAGGAGCCGGTGCACCCGGGGCTGCTGGGGCACGAACGGCGCGCCGTGGCCGAGGAGTTCGCGCGGGCGGGCGTCGAGATCCTGACGGTCGCCGGGTACGCGCGGGTCGCCGAGGCCGGTGACGACGAGCCCGTGTACGAGGAGCTGCACCGGCTGCTGTACCTCGCGGCCGACCTGGGCGCGCCGTACGTCCGGGTGTTCCCGGGCGGCGGCGACCAGGACCCGGCGGAGGCGGACGCCACGGCGGCCCGGCGGCTGGGCGCGGCGGCGGAGATCGCGGCGGACCTGGGGGTACGGGTCCTGGTGGAGACCCATGACTCGCACCGTACGGGCGCGGACGTGGCCAGGATCGTGGGCGCGGTCGGTCACAAGCACGTGGGCGCGCTGTGGGACGTCATGCACCCCTGGGCGGCCGGTGAGGCACCGGCGGCGACGCACGCGGTGCTGGCGCCGTACCTGGGGTACGTCCAGGTCAAGGACATCGCCTCGGCGCAGGACACCACGCCGCTGCCGCTGGGAGCCGGGGTGTTGCCGCTCGCGGAGTGCCTGGCGCTGGTGGGCGACGAGGACGGCGAGGCATGGGTCTGCTGGGAGTACGAGAAGCGGTGGCACCCCGAGGCGGCCGACCTGCCGCCGCTGCTGGTGGCGGGACGGGAGCATCTGGCCGGGATCGTGTAGGCGGGCGGTGAGGGTCCGGGCGGGACGTGCGGGTCCGGGAGGGCGGTAAGCGTCCGGGCGGGCGGTGAGAACCCCGGGTCGTACCAGGGGTCCGGGCCGTGGTGAGGGTCCGGCGGGGCGTGGGGGTCCGGGCGGGACGTGCGGGGCTGGGCGGGTGGTGAGGGCCCGGGCGGGACGTACGGGTCCGGGCGGGTGGTGAGGGCCCGGTTCGTGCGGGTCCGGGGGGTGGTGAGGCCGACGGGGTGCCGCCCGTGGTGGTCCGCGCCCGAGGTGGTCAGGGCGACCGCGCCGCCGGGGCGGCTGGCGGGCAGGCGGCGGCCCGCCACGCCGGTCCTGTGCGTATGGACCGCGCGCGTGCACTGTTCGGGCGGGCGCGGGGCGACACGTCGCCGTACTGCCCCGGGTATCGGCCACAGGGTGTGAACCTGTGTCCCGGAGTCCTCGGAAACGGGCCGGGGAACCCGCACGGCTTCGCCCGAAAGGGGAACCTCTCCCATGGTGTCCAGACGCAGTTTCGTGCAAGCCGGCGGTCTGAGCGCCGTCGCCTGGACGCTGGGCGGCCCGCAGCGGCCCGCCATGGCGGCGGCGACGACGAGGGAACCCCCTCCTGTCGGGGACCACATTCCGGCCACGGAGCTGGGGAGCGCGGCGGACTGTGCGGTGCCTCCCGGCCACGACCCCGAGGTGATCCGGACCGTGTACCGGGTCGGCAGTGAACTGGGGGTCAACGACAAGGTCATGCTGGCCGGCTTCGAGGCCGGGTGGGTCGAGTCGCACATGAACAACCTCCCCTGCGGGCACCTCGACTCGGTCGGTGTCTTCCAGCAGCGCCCGAGCCAGGGCTGGGGCACCCGCGAACAGTGCATGGACGTGCCGTACGCGTCGAACTCGTTCTTCACCCGGGCCGTCGAGTCCGACCGCGCCCATCCCGAGTGGACGGCCGGCCAAGTCGCGCAGAGCGTGCAGCGGTCGGCCTTCCCCGAGCGGTACGACCAGGCGGAGGCCAAGGCCCGCGCGCTCATCGAAGAGGCACGGACGGGAGGCGGCGAGCCGACGGCGGCGACGACGACGCCGGTGCCGGGACCGGGGACGGCGCCGGGGACGACACCGGCGCCGTGGGCCGACGCCCTGCGGGAGGCGTGGCGGCCGGCCGCTGACGGCGCCCCGGGCCGGGGCTGACGCCGCCGCGCCGCAGACTGGTGCCGTGCGGGGCGCCGACGGTGGCGCGCCGCCCTCCGGCCCCCTTTCCCGGCGCGGGGTGCTCAGGTCCTTGACCTGGCAGTTACTTTCCGGCTATGCGTGACTCCTTGGAAGTTTCCTTCATCCGCATGGCCGGAAGGAGCACCGATGCACCACCGAGCCACCGCCACCACCCCCTCCAGACGCACCCTCCTGACCGTCACGGCCGCCGCCGCGGCCGCCGCTGTCACCGGGGCCGCCGCCCCGGCCGGGGCAGCCTCCGACGAGCGCCGCCTCGAACGGCTCATCTCCCGCATGAGCCTGGAGGAGAAGGTCGGTCAGCTCTTCGTCATGCGGGTGTACGGGCACTCCGCCACCCACCCCGACCAGGCCGACGTCGACGCCAACCTCAAGGAGATCGGTGTCCGCACCGCCGCCGAGCTGATCGCGAAGTACCACGTCGGCGGCATCATCTACTTCTCCTGGGCCCGCAACACCCGCGACCCGCACCAGATCGCCGACCTGTCCAACGGCATCCAGCGCGCCGCGCTCGACCGGTCCACCCCCGTTCCGCTGCTCATCTCCATCGACCAGGAGCACGGCATCGTCGCCCGGATAGGGGAACCCGCCACCCTCATGCCGGGCGCTATGGCGCTCGGCGCGGGCGGCTCACGCTCCGACGCCCGGCGCGCCGCCCACGTGGCGGGCACCGAACTGGCCGCACTGGGCATCCGCCAGAATTACGCACCCGTCGCCGACGTCAACGTCAATCCGGCCAACCCCGTCATCGGCGTACGCTCCTTCGGCGCCGACCCACGGGCCGTCGCGGGTATGGTCGCCGCCCAGGTCAGCGGCTACCAGCGGGCGGGCATCGCCGCCACGTCCAAGCACTTCCCGGGACACGGCGACACCTCCGTCGACAGCCACTACGGCCTGCCGACGATCACCCACACCCTCGAGCAGTGGCGGACGCTCGACGCCCCGCCGTTCCGCGCCGCCATCGCCGCCGGTATCGACTCGATCATGACGGCGCACATCGTGGTCCCCGCCCTCGACCCCGCCGAGGACCCCGCCACCCTCTCCCGCCCCATCCTCACGGGCATCCTGCGGGAGCAACTGGGCTACGACGGTGTCGTCGTGACCGATTCGCTGGGCATGGAGGGCGTGCGCACCAAGTACGGCGACGACCGCGTTCCCGTCCTCGCCCTGAAGGCGGGCTGCGACCAGCTGCTCAACCCGCCGAAGCTGGACGTGGCGTGGAACGCCGTCCTCACCGCCGTACGGAGCGGGGAGATCAGCGAGGCGCGGATCGATGAATCGATTCGCCGCATCCTGCGGCTGAAGGCGAAGCTGGGGCTCTTCCACGAGCCCTACGTCACCCACGACGCCGTCGACCGCACCGTCGGCACCCGGCCGCACCTCGCCACCGCCGACCGGATCGCCGAGCGGACCACGACCCTGCTGCTCAACGACGGCGGGCTGCTCCCGCTCAGTGCCACCGACCGGCCCAACCTGCTGGTCGTCGGCGCCGACGCCGCCTCCCCCTCCGGGACGACCGGCCCGCCGACCGCCACCCTGGCCGGTGCCCTCACCGAACTCGGCTTCACCACCACGGTGCTGCCGACCGGGACGGCCCCGACCACCGCGAAGATCGACGAAGCGGTGGCGGCCGCGGCCGGCAAGGACGCCGTGATCGTCGGGACGTACAACGTCTCGGCCACCAGCAGCCAGCGCACCCTGGTCTCCCGGCTCGCGGCCACCGGCGTCCCCGTCGTCACTGTCGCCATCCGCAACCCGTACGACATCGCCCGCCTCGGCGGCCAGCGCGCCACGCTCGCCACCTACTCCTGGACCGACGTCGAACTACGCGCCGCCGCCCGGGTCATCGCGGGCAGGGCGCGGCCGGAGGGCCGGCTGCCCGTGCCCGTGCAGCGCGCGGACGATCCGGCCCGGGTGCTGTATCCGGTGGGCTACGGCCTGACGTACCCATAGCGCCGCCGCCGTACCCCCGGCGCGCCTGGCGTGAGCTCGCCACGGCGGGCCACGCCGGCGCCGGGAGCGGCGGGCGCGGTGCCGCCCGTCATGGCGGCCCCTGCCGAGGACCCGGCCGGGCGGGAGCCGGTGGGCTGCGCGCGCCGCCTGTGAGCGGTACGCGCAGCCCCCGTGCGTGTCATGCGCGACGTACGTGTCGTGCGCGACGTACGTGTCGTGCGCGACGTACGTGTCGTGCGCGACGTACGCCTTACGGGCGCAGCGTCATCTCACGCCGCAGCTCCCGCTTGTCCAGGCGGGGGTCGTACGTCGTCAGCGGTGCCGCGCGCTGCGGGTCGGCCGCCGCGACGCCCGCCCAGGCCAGGATGCGCGCCGTGGCCTTGGTTCGCTCGGCCTCGGTGAGTCCCGCGACGTTGGCTCCGTGGTTGGCGCCCGGCGCGGTCATCACGTAGGAGTCCCGGGCTCCCTTGTCGACGCGGAACTTCTCGGCCCCCCACGGGTCATTGCCGCCGTACACGAAGAGCATGCCGCGCCCCTGGGTGCGCACCCAGGTGTCGACGTCGCGCATCACCCACGGCTTGAACCGCACCGGGATGTCACCCGGCACGAAGTTCCGAGCGGGCTGGTAGCCGTACCGGGTCAGGCCCTTGAGGTGGGTCATCCGCATGCTCGGCGAACCGAGTTCGGTGGCGGCCTGGTAGTAGTACGGGGTGTACGGCTCCAGGCCCTGGTCGCTGTAGAAGGACCAACCGGAGTACCTGTCGATGGTGTCGTACACGACCTGGTCGCTCGCGGTGGCGGCGTCCGGGACGGCGGCGCAGTCGGCCTCGGTGTGGTACTGCCAGAAGCCCCAGACGAAGTCCAGGACGACCGCCTCGTACGCCTTGTCCAGGCTGCCGACCGTGGTGAAGGTCGCGCCCTGGGTCTCTGCCTGGGCGCGGAACTTCTCCTGGAGGGGCGCGCGGCGGACGAGCGCCTCACGCTGGAGCGCGTTCAGCCGGTCGCGGCACTCCTGGGTGGAGACGGTCGCGAAGAACCGGTCGTAGGCCGAGTCCTCCTTCTCCACCACGTCGTTGGGCGCGACGTACGCGACGACGCCGTCCATGTCGCGGGGGTAGAAGCGCTCGTAGTAGGTGGCGGTCATACCGCCCTTCGAGGCGCCGGTGGCGAGCCACTTGCGGTCGTAGATCTTCTTCAGCGCGGTGAAGATCCGGTGCTGGTCGGAGGCCGCCTGCCAGATGTCCAGCTTCGACCAGTCGGCGGGCTGGGGGCGGGAGGGGGTGAAGAAGCGGTACTCCATGGAGACCTGGTTGCCGTCCACGATCCGCGTCGGCTCGGCCCGCCCGGGGCGGGTGCTGACGGTGTACCCGCTGGTGTGGAAGACGGTGGGGCGGGTGGTGTCCTTGTGCAGCAGGGTGAGCCGCTGCCGGAAGGTGCCCTTGGAGCGGTCGCGGTGGTCGACCGGCTGGGTGTAGGTGAGGACGAAGTAGCGGTAGCCGGGGTAGGGCTTCTCCTCGACCAGCTCCATCCCGGGAATCGCCAGGATGCGGTCCTTGATATCGGTGGTCGTCGTGCCGCTGCCGTCGGAGCCGGCGGCGGTTGCCGTGCCGGCCGCGCTCACGGTGCCTATGAGCACCATGAGTGACAGCAGCCATCTGAGCGCCTTGCGCATGCACCCTCCACGTGGGTTTGCGGTGGTCGCCGCGAACCTAGTGGGGTCAACGTGGTTGCCGCCAGCCCCCGTTGAGCCGGGCCGGGCCGGAGCGGGTCGGGCCGGGGCGGGGTCTGGGTCGGCGCAGGCCTGGGTCGGCGCAGGCCTGGGTCAGGTCAGGTCAGGTCAGGTCAGGTCAGGTCAGGTCAGGTCAGGTCAGGTCAGCAGAGGATCCAGCCCGTGGAGGCGCTCCGGCCCGCCACGGCACCGGACGCCCGGACGCAGCGGTTGAGGGCGTGTACGGTCACGGGCCCCGCCTGCCGCGTGAACGCCCCCGCGTCGACCGCGGCGCGTCCGCCGCGCGGCTGGATGGACACCGACATGGCGCGGCGGGCGCCCGGCTTCTTGGCGACGGTGAGGGCGCACGCGTACTGGCGGTTCTTGTACACGCGCAGCTCGCCCGTGGCGAAGGCCATCGCCTTGACGAGCCGTCCGGAGCAGGCGGTCGCCGCCGCGCCGGCGCGTGGGGTGCCCGGTCCGGCGAGGACGAGGAGACCCGCGACGACGAGCACCGCGAGCGCGTGCGTGAGCAGTCGTCCTGTCCTGGCCGTGGCCACCCCACCGAACATGCTTGCTCCCCTCCGCCTGATGAGCGTACGTGCGTACGACGCACAGGAACGCCGGACGGTTGCCCGGGCGCGGTCGAGGACCGCGTACAAGGCGATGCTCCGGACCCGTACAGCCACCCCCGGGCATGCCGCCGCACGGGACGCCGCCGGGGGACGCCCGCTCGGAGAACGGCGTCAGGGACCGAGCACCGCGCGGGCGGCGGGAAGGCCACGGCGCCGACCGTCACGTGGACACGCGCACCGGTGGAATGGGGAACGCCCCCGTCCCACCGGTGGCGGGGCGCCGCCGGGCGTGCCCTACGCCGTCGCCGCCGGGGTCTCCGCCGGGGTTTCGCCGATGAAGCTGCGCCACAGCTCGGCGTACCGGCCGCCGCGGGCCAGCAGCTCGTCGTGGGTGCCGTCCTCGGCGACGCGGCCGTGGTCCATGACGACCACCCGGTCGGCGCGGGCGGCCGTGGTGAGGCGGTGCGCGACGATCAGTGTGGTGCGCGCGTAAGCGTCCGACGAGGAGTGGCGGTCGGCCGACGCGAGGGCCGCGCGGCGGCCGGCGAGACGGTCGGTGGCGGCGTTGACCTGCGCCTCGGTGGCGAGGTCCAGCGCGGCCGTGGCCTCGTCGAGCAGCAGTACGTCGGGGTCGACCAGCTCGGCGCGCGCCAGGGCGATCAGCTGCCGCTGGCCCGCCGACAGGTTCCGTCCGCGCTCGGCGACCTCGTGCAGGTACCCGCCCTCCAGCGTGGCGATCATGTCGTGGGCGCCGACCGCCCGCGCGGCCGCCTCCACCTCCGCGTCGGTCGCGTCGGGGCGCCCGTAGGCGATGGCGTCGCGGACCGTGCCGGCGAAGAGGTACGCCTCCTGCGGCACGACGCCCAAACGGTGCCGGTACGCGGTGAGGTCCAGGTCCCGCAGGTCGGTGCCGTCCGCGGTGACGCGGCCGGACGTCGGGTCGTAGAACCGGGCGACCAGCTTGACCAGCGTCGACTTGCCGGCGCCCGTCTCACCGACGAACGCGACGGTCTGCCCGGCCGGGACGCGCAGGTCCACACCGCTCAGCGCGGCCTCGTCGTCCCCGTACGCGAACGACACGTTCTCGAAGGCGATCTCGCCCCGCAGGGAGGTCACCGGCAGCGGCTTCGCCGGTGCCGCCGTCGACGTCTTCTCGCGCAGCAGCTCCTGCATCCGCCCCAGCGAGACGGCCGCCTGCTGGTAGCCGTCGAAGACCTGCGACAGCTGCTGCACGGGGGCGAAGAACAGGTCGATGTAGAGCAGGTACGCGACGAGGGCACCGGTCGTCAGCGTTCCGGCCTCCACCCGCCCCCCACCCACGATCAGCACCGCCGCCGCGGCCACCGACGAAAGGAACTGGACGAACGGGAAGTAGACCGAGATCAGCCACTGGCCGCGCACCCGCGCCGCCCGGTACGCGGAGCTGCGCGCCGCGAACCTCTCCGCTCCGGACCGCTCGCGCTGGAACGCCTGCACGATCCGCAGCCCGGACACCGACTCCTGGAGGTCGGCGTTGACGACGCTGATCCGCTCCCTCGCCAGCTCGTACGCCTTCACGCTGGACCGCCGGAAGAAGACCGTGCCGACGATCAGGACCGGCAGCGTCGCGAAGACGACCAGCGCGAGCTGCACGTCGATCACCACGAGCGCGATCATGATGCCGAAGAAGGTCACCAGCGACACGAACGCCGTCACGAGCCCGGTCTGGAGGAACGTCGACAGGGCGTCCACGTCCGTGGTCATCCGGGTCATGATCCGCCCGGTCAGCTCCCGCTCGTAGTAGTCGAGCCCGAGGCGCTGGAGCTGCGCGAAGATCTTCAGGCGCAGCGCGTAGAGCACCCGCTCGCCCGTCCGGCCGGTCATCCGGATCTCGCCGGTCTGCGCCACCCACTGCACCAGCACCGTCACCAGCGCCAGCGCGGAGGCCGCCCACACCGCGCCCAGCGAGGCCTGCTGGACGCCCTCGTCGATGCCGTGCCGGATCAGGATCGGCAGCAACAGGCCCATGCCCGCGTCGACGGCGACGAGTCCCAGGCTGACCAACAGCACCGCCCCGAAGCCGCCCAGCAGCCGGCGCAGCCCGTACGACTCCTCGGGCGCGACCGCCCGCGCCTCGTCGACCGCCGGGGCGTCGGTCGCGGGCGGCAGCGCCTCGACCTGGGCGAGCAGCTCGGGCGTGGCGCCGGGCGCCGCGGACTCCGCGACCGGTTCGCCGCGCTCCCACAGGGCGGGCGTGATGCCCCGCTCCGCGTCGAACTCGGCGTCCAGCTCCTCCCGGACGGAACGGTCCTCGGGCACCTCCGGGGCCACGGCGTGGCCGGGCGAGACGCCGCCCAGCTCGTCGGGGTCGGTCAGCAGCCGGCGGTAGAGGGCCGAGCGCCGCTCCAGCTCCTCGTGGGTGCCGATGTCGGAGAGCCGCCCGTCGTCGAGCACGGCGATCCGGTCGGCGAGGTTCAGGGTGGAGCGGCGGTGGGCGATGAGCAGGGTGGTGCGCCCCGCCATGACGGACCGCAGCGCCTCGTGGATCTCGTGCTCGACGCGGGCGTCGACCGCCGAGGTGGCGTCGTCGAGGACGAGCAGCCGGGGGTCGGCGAGGATGGCGCGGGCGAGCGCGATGCGCTGGCGCTGGCCACCGGAGAGGGTCAGGCCGTGCTCGCCGACCTTCGTGTCGTAGCCGTCCGGCAGTCCGGTGATGAACCCGTCCGCCTGGGCGGCCCGGGCGGCGGTGCGCACCTCCTCGTCGGTCGCCTCCGGCCTGCCGTACGCGATGTTGGACCGGACGGTGTCGGAGAAGAGGAAGCTGTCCTCCGGTACGAGGCCGATGGCGGCCCGCAGCGATTCCATGGTCAGCTCACGCACGTCGTGCCCGCCGACCAGGACGGCGCCGTGCGTCACGTCGTAGAAGCGCGGCAGGAGCAGCGAGACGGTCGATTTGCCGCTGCCGGAGGAGCCGACGACGGCGACGGTCTCGCCGGGGCGGATCTCCAGCGAGAAGCCGTCGAGGACGGGCCGCCCGTCCTCGTACGCGAACGACACGTCGTCGAACTCGACGCTCGCCGGGGCGTCGGCCGGCAGCTCCTTGGTGCCGTCCTCGATCGCCGGTTCGGTGTCGATCAGCTCCAGGACGCGCTCCACACCCGCGCGGGCCTGCTGTCCGACCGTGAGGACCATGGCGAGCATCCGGACCGGGCCGACGAGCTGCGCGAGGTAGGTGGAGAAGGCGACGAACGTACCGAGGGTGATCTGGCCGCGGGTGGCCAGCCAGCCGCCGAGGGCCAGCATGGCGACCTGCCCGAGCGCGGGCACGGACTGGAGGGCCGGGGTGTAGCGGCTGTTCAGCTTGATGGTGCGCAGCCGGCCCGCGAACAGCTTGCGGCTCGCCTCGCGGATCTTGTCGGTCTCCTGCTCCTCCTGCCCGAAGCCCTTGACCACGCGTACGCCGGTCACGGCCCCGTCGACGACGCCCGCGACCTGCGCGGCCTGGGCCTGGGCGTAGCAGGTGGCGGGGTGCAGCCGGGTGCGGCTGCGCTTGGCGATGAACCACAGGGCGGGGGCGACGGCGAGCGCGACCAGGGTGAGCGGCGGCGACAGCCACGCCATGATCACCAGGGAGATCAGGAACAGCAGGATGTTCCCGATGGTCATCGGGAGCATGAAGAGCAGGCCTTGGATCAGCTGGAGGTCACTGGTGGCGCGCCCGACGACCTGTCCGGTGGACAGCTCGTCCTGCCGCCGCCCGTCGAGCCGGGTGACCGTCCCGTACATGTCGGTGCGCAGGTCGTGCTGCACGTCGAGGGCGAGGCGGCCGCCGTAGTAGCGGCGTATGTACGTCAGTACGTAGACGGCGACCGCCGAGGCGATCAGGAGCCCGGTCCAGACGGCGAGCGAGCGCGTCCCGTCCCCGATGACGTCGTCGATGACGACCTTGGTGATCAGCGGGACGAGGGCCATCACGGCCATGCCCGCGAGGGACGAGCCGAGCGCGAGCACCACATTGCGCCGGTAGCGCCAGGCGTACCCGGACAGCCGTCGTGCCCATCCTTGCTCTGCCGCCGCCACGTGGTGCCTCCCGTTCGAACCGGTGATCGAGTCGATGATCTGATCTACCGGAAGGCACCAACGCGGGCGTGGACGGATTTCATCCCTCCACGACATTCGTTCCTTGGTCCTAGGCCCCGGGCCTGGGTCCAGGGGTGGGTCCGGGATGGGCCCAAGGGTGGGTTCAGCGGGTGGCGCTCACCAGGTCCTGTGCGGCCCGTCCGGGCACGGCCGGGAGGGCTTCCTGCGGGACGGCGGGCGGGACGAAGGCGTCGCTGCGGGCGGCGGTGGGGTTGAGGTCGGCGTGGACCGCGCGGGCGACGGCCTGGATGGTGTTGATGCCGTCCTGCATGGTCGCGTTGTCGTGCGTGAGCACGGTGATCTGGTAGTTGTGCGCCGTGCCGGTGAAGGCGCCGATGGAGTGCACCCGCCAGGCGTGGGTGGCGCGCGGCAGCCAGCCGTTCTTCACGTGGATCCTGGCGGTGCCGGGGGCGCCGGCCGGGGTGCCCCAGCGCTGCGAGGCGACGACCTTGTTCATCAGGTCGAGGATGTAGGCGCGCGAGGCGTCGGTGAGGACGGTGTTCTTCGCGGTGAACAGTGCCAGGAGCCGCTGCTGGTCACGGGCGGTGATCTGGGTGAGGCCCCAGTAGCCGCCGGAGCCGGGGACGGTCTTGGTCATGCCGGCCGCGGCGAGGAAGCCCTTGACCTTGGTCAGGCCCAGTTGCTTCCACAGCGCGCTGGTGGCGTCGTTGTCCGACTTGGTGATCATCGCGGTGGCGCGGGACTTCTCGGTCGCGGTCAGGGCGCGGTTGGTCTTCTGCGCGTCCCAGAGGAGCGTGGCGAGCACGGTCGCCTTGACCACACTGGCGGAGTCGAACCGCGTGTCCGGCCGCAGGACGCAGCTGGTCTTGGTGACGCGGTCGTTCACGAGGATCGCGGTGGTGGACTTGCGGCCCTTGAGGGCGGCGTTGATGTCCTTGACCAGCTTGGCCGCGAGGCCCGCCTTCTGGGACGTGCACGCCACGGCCAGCGTCGCGGCGGTGGCGGGAGTGACGGTCGCGGCGGTCGGGAGGAGGACCCCGAAGGCGACCGCGGCGCACACGGCCCCGCGCCCGCGGCGGGATATGGAGAGTCTGTTCACGCATCACATGACTCGGCAGCGCGCGAAAGGTTGTACGTGCGGGGCTCACCGGTTCGGTGGGCCCCGCGCGACTCGCGTCACAGGTGCGTCGGCGCGAACATCTTCAGCCGGGCCGGCAGCACGACGACCGAAGGGCCCGTCCGCGCAAGGGACTTGGCGAGGTCCTCGCGCAGCGCCCCGGGGCTCGTGCGGACGGCCGGGACGCCGAACGACTCGGCGAGCGCGACGAAGTCCGGACGGGCCAGCTCGGTGCCGGTCGCCTCGCCGAAGGCGTCCGTCATGTACTCGCGGAGGATGCCGTATCCGCCGTCGTCGACGATCAGCCAGGTGACGTTCAGCCCGTGCTGCCGGGCCGTGGCCAGTTCGGCGATCCCGTACATGGCGCCGCCGTCTCCGGAGACGGCCAGCACGGGTGTGGTCGGATCGGCGGCGGCCGCGCCGAGCGCCGCGGGGAAGCCGTAGCCGAGGCCGCCGGCGCCCTGGGCGGAGTGCATGGTGTTGGGGCGGCGGGCGTCGAAGGCGGACCAGGCCCAGTAGGCGAGGATCGTCATGTCCCAGAAGCTGGGCGCGCCGTCCGGGAGGGCCTCGCGCACGGCGGCGAGGACCTGCCTCTCCAGGGCGAGATCCTGGCCGTCGATCCGCTCGCGGACCTTCTCCAGCACCGTACGGACGCGGTCGGCGGCGTGCTCGTCCGGGCGGGCTTCCACGGTCTCCAGCAGCGCGGACAGCGCGAGACGGGCGTCGGCGTGGATGCCGAGGGCGGGGTGGTTGGACTCCAGCTTGCCGAGGTCGGCCTCGATCTGGACGACCCGGCCGCGCGGGGCGAAGGTGTGGTAGTTCGAGGACAGCTCGCCGAGCCCGGAGCCGACCACGAGGAGCACGTCCGCGTCCTCCAGGAAGTCGGTGGTGTGCCGGTCCTCCAGCCACGACTGGAGGGACAGCGGGTGCTCCCAGGGGAAGGCGCCCTTGCCGCCGAAGGTCGTGACGACGGGAGCGTCGACCCGCTCCGCCAGGGCCAGCAGTTTGCCGGACGCGTCGGAGCGTACGACGCCGCCGCCCGCGACGATCGCGGGGCGCTCGGCGTTCGCCAGCAGGTGCGCGGCGACGGCGGTCAGCTCGGGGCGGGGCGCGAGCTCGTCCGGGAAGGCGTCCACGGGCGTGACCACCGGCAGGGAGGTCCCGGCCGACAGCACGTCCTGCGGGATCTCCACCCAGACCGGACCGTGCGGCGCGGTCAGCGCGGACTGCCAGGCGGCGGCGATCGCGGACGGGATCTGCGACTGCGTCCGCACGGTGTGCACGGACTTGACGACGTCGCGGAACGACGCCTGCTGGTCGCGCAGCTCGTGCAGGTGGCCGTGGCGTCCGCCGCCGAGCCCGGCGACCGGGACCTGCCCCGCGATCGCGAGGACGGGCGCGCTGGCGGCGCCCGCCTCCTGGAGCGCGGCCAGCGACATCAGGGCGCCGGGACCGGCGGACAGCAGGAGCGGGGCGACCTCGCCGGTGACCCGGCCGTAGGCGTCGGCGGCGAAGCCCGCGTTGCTCTCGACGCGCAGGCCCACGTACCGGAGCCGCGAGCGGCGCAGCGCGTCGAACATGGCGAGCGCGTGCTGGCCGGGCAGGCCGAAGACCGTGGTGGCCCCGAGCCAGGCGAGGGTCTCGACGACGAGGTCGCCGCCGGTACGGCCGGCCGGCGGGTTCAGCGCCGCCTCCGTCTGCGCGGCGGTGGGCCGCAGCACGAGGTCGTGGTCGTGGGTCACGTCGCGTCCTTTCGGTCGTGCGCCCGGAGGGTGCCGCCGGGCCCTGCGGGCAGCTGCCTCCCGGCCACGCCCGCCCCCAGTCTCCCGGGCCCGCGCGCTCCCCCCGCCGCCGGGACCGCCCGGACGGCGGGCGGGGCGGGCGGAGTGCGGTACGGCGGGTGGGGGCCGGCCGGGCGCAGTACGGCGGCGGGCGGGTGCGGCGGCGGGCGGGGCCGGCGAAGTGCGGTACGGCGGCGGGTGGGCGACCCGGCGGCCCGGGTACGGGTACGGCAGCGGGTGGGCGACCCGGCGGCCCGGGTACGGGTCCAGCGGCGGGTGGGGCGGCCCGGGTGGTGGGCGCGACGGCGGGCTTGGGTACGGCAGCAGGCGCGGGTACGGCGGGCACAGCGGCCCGGGCGCGGGACGCGCACGCGGGCGGCCCGGTCGGCCCGGCGACCACCCGCCGCCCCTCCCGTGCCCCTCCCGTGCAGGCCCCTCCCGTGCAGGCCCCTCCTGCGCAGGGCCCGCGCGGTGGCGGGCCCGGCACGGCGGGGGGGGGCGCCGGTGGCCTACTGCGCGGCGGAGGCGCGCTGCGCGGCGATCTGGCGGGACATGATCGTCGTCAGCTCGTACGCCGTGTGCGACGCGGCGACCGAGGTGATCTCGGCGTGGTCGTACGCCGGGGCGACCTCGACGACGTCGGCGGAGACCAGGTTGCAGGAAGCCAGGCCGCGCAGGATCTCCAGCAGCTCGCGCGAGGTCATGCCGCCCGCCTCGGGCGTGCCGGTGCCGGGGGCGTGGGCCGGGTCGAGGCAGTCGATGTCGATGGAGATGTACAGCGGGCGGTCGCCGATGCGCTGGCGCAGCTGGTCGGCCACCTCGTCGGCGCCGCGCCGGTAGACGTCGGCCGAGGTGACGATGCCGAAGCCCATCTTCTCGTCGTCGGTCAGGTCCTGCTTGCCGTACAGCGGGCCGCGCGTACCGACGTGGGACAGCGCCTCGGTGTCGAGGATGCCCTCCTCGACGGCGCGGCGGAACGGCGTGCCGTGGGTGTACTCGGCACCGAAGTAGGTGTCCCAGGTGTCGAGGTGGGCGTCGAAGTGGAGCAGGGCGACCGGGCCGTGCTTCTTGGCGACCGAGCGCAGCAGCGGCAGGGCGATGGTGTGGTCGCCGCCCAGCGTCATCAGGCGGGCGCCGGTGCCGAGGAGATCGTCGGCGGCGGCCTCCACCGTCTCCACGGCCTCGTTGATGTTGAACGGGTTCACGGCGATGTCGCCGCCGTCCGCGACCTGCGCCAGCGCGAAGGGGGAGGCGTCCTGCGCCGGGTTGTAGGGGCGCAGGAGGCGGGACGCCTCGCGGATGGCGTTGCCGCCGAAGCGGGCGCCGGGGCGGTAGGAGACGCCCGAGTCGAAGGGCACACCGACGACCGCGACATCGGCGGTGCCGACCTCGTCGAGGCGCGGCAGCCGCGCGAACGTCGCCGGTCCGGCGTAGCGCGGGACACGGGACGAGTCGACGGGGCCGCGCGGCGTCTCGTGGGTGCTGCTCATGATCGGTTGGCCTTCTTTCGGTCGTCAGGTACTGCTTCGTCCGGGTACGCGCTGCTTCGAGTGTGCATGGCCGGTCGGGACGACAGTAAGTGGCCGGAGCTCGGCGCTGAAGTGTACGTTTCCTCCATTGCTCGGGCTTCGGATGGAGGAAGCGTCCATGACGGAATCCGTCGCGGGCCCGGTGCCCGCCCCACCGGCGCCGCCGGTCCCACTGAGCGCGCTGCTCTCCCGCGAGGACCTCGGCCTGCGGCTGCTCGCGGGGCCGGCCGGGACGGACATCCACTGGGTGCACACGTCCGAGATGGCCGACCCCTACCCGTACCTGCTGGGCGGCGAGCTGCTGATGACGGCGGGCGTGCAGCTCACGGACCCGGAGCGGTACGTCGCGCGGGTCGTCGCGGCGGGCGCGGCGGCCCTCGGCTTCGGGGTGACCCCGGTGTACGACACGGTGCCGGAGGGGCTGGTCGCCGCCTGCGCCCGGCACGGGCTGCCTCTGCTGGAGGTGCCGCCGGGGACGCCGTTCGCGGCGGTGGGGCGCGCGGTGTGGCGGCTCATGGCGGAGGCCCGCCACCGGGAGCTGCGCCGGGTGACGGAGGCCCAGCAGTCGCTCGCCACCGCCGCGGCACGCCCCGACCCGGTGCCCGCCGTCCTGCACGCGCTGGCGTCCCGGCTGGCGGGGCGGGCCGCGCTGTACGCCCCGGACGGCTCGGAGCACGCGGCGGCAGGCCGGCCCGTGGAGCCGGCGGCACGGGAGGCCCTGGTCCGTCTGGTGCGGGTCCTGCACACGGGCGGCCGCCCCGCCTCGGCGGCCGACACCGCGGGCGGCGCCCACCTCGCCGCGTACGCCCTCGGGGGCGGCCAGGGCCTCGCGCTGGGCCTGGCCTCGGAGCGGCGGAAGGCGGGCGACCACACGATCGCGGGCGCCGCGGTGGTCCTCCTGTCGCTGCTCACCGCGCCGCACCAGGGCGCCGACGAGGCCACGCGCTCCGCCGCCCTGGTCCGGCTGCTGCTGGGCGCCGCGCCCGCCGAGGCCGCCCCGCTCCTGGGGGACGCGCCGTGGACCGTGGTGCACGCGCGCGGTGAGGGCGCCCCGCCGCAAACCCCGCCGCCGCTGGGCACGCCACTGGTGGACGCCCACCAGGGCACCGTACGGGCGCTGCTGCCCGCCGGCCGCGACGTCGCCCCGCAGCCGGGCTGGACCCTGGGGGTCAGCGCCCCGGTGGACCCCGCCGAACTGGGCGCGGCGGACCTCCAGGCGGCCCGCGCCCTGCGCCGCGCCCGGGCGGCGCACCTGCCGCTCGCCCGGCACCGCTCCGGCGGCATCGGCGCGCTGCTGGACCCGGACGAGGCGGCCGCGTACGCCCGGTCCCTCCTCGCCCCGCTGCCGGAGCCCCTTGTGGAGACCTTGCGCGCGTGGCTGTCGCTGCACGGCAACTGGGACCGCACAGCCACGGCGCTGGGCGTGCACCGGAACACGGTCCGGCAGCGGATCGCCCGGTGCGCGGCGCTGCTCGGCATGGACCTGGACGACGCGGAGGCGCGGATGGAGCTGTGGTTCGCGCTGCGGTGGTTGTGATGTGAACGACCCTGGACAGGCGCGGTGACCGCCCGGTAACTTCGTCTGAGCAAGCGCTTAGCCAGATCCAGCGCGACCGTAGCCAGCGACACCACGAGGAGGCGTCCGTGCGCCGTACCGTTTTCGACGAGGACCACGAGGCGTTCCGGGAGACCATCCGCGCCTTCATCGAGGCCGAGGTCGTCCCGGTCTACGACGAGTGGTTCGCCGCGGGCCAGGCGCCGCGCGACTTCTACTACAAGCTCGGCGAGCTGGGCGTCTTCGGCATCAACGTCCCCGAGGAGTTCGGCGGCGCGGGCCTGGACACGCACAAGTTCGAGGCCGTGCTGTACGAGGAGACCGCGCGCGCGGGCGTCCAGTTCGGCGGCTCCGGCGTGCACGTGCTGCTCGCCCTGCCGTACCTCAAGATGCTCGCCACGGACGAGCAGAAGAAGCGTTACCTGCCGAAGTTCGTCTCCGGCGAGGAGATGTGGGCGCTGGCCATGACCGAGCCGGGCACCGGCTCCGACGTCGCGGGCATGAAGACAACCGCCAAGCTCTCCGAGGACGGCACGCACTACGTCCTCAACGGCGCCAAGACCTTCATCACCGGCGGCGTCCACGCCGACCGTGTGATCGTCTGCGCCCGCACCTCGGCGCCCTCCGCCGAGGACCGCCGCTTCGGCATCTCGCTCTTCGCGGTGGACACCAAGTCCGAGGGCTACTCCATCGGCCGCAAGCTGGACAAGCTGGGCCTGCGCACCTCCGACACCGCCGAGCTGGCGTTCGTCGACGTCAAGGTGCCGGTCGAGGACCTGCTCGGCGAGGAGGGCAAGGGCTTCTCCTACCTCGGCCACAACCTGGCCTCCGAGCGCTGGGGCATCGCCTTCGGCGCGTACGCGCAGGCCGCGGCCGCTGTCCGGTTCGCCCAGCAGTACGTCACGGACCGCACGGTCTTCGGCAAGCCGGTCGCGCACTTCCAGAACACCAAGTTCGAGCTGGCCGCCTGCCAGGCCGAGGTGGACGCCGCCCAGGCCGTCGCCGACCGCGCCCTGGAGGCCCTGGACGCGGACGAGCTGACTCCGGCCGAGGCCGCCAGCGCCAAGCTCTTCTGCACCGAGGTGGCCCACCGCGTCATCGACCGCTGTCTCCAGCTGCACGGCGGCTACGGCTACATGAACGAGTACCCGATCGCCCGCCTGTACGCGGACAACCGCGTCAACCGCATCTACGGCGGCACCAGCGAGATCATGAAGACCATCATCGCCAAGTCGATGGGCCTGTAGTCCCTGTGACCGAAAGCGCGCAGCCGCTCGACGACCTGCTCGATCTGCTCGACCTGGAGCGGATCGAGCAGGACATCTTCCGGGGCGAGTCCCGCTCGGCGATCGTCCCGCGCGTCTTCGGCGGGCAGGTCGCCGCGCAGGCCCTGGTGGCGGCCGGCCGGACGGTCCCGGACGACCGGCTCGCCCACTCCCTGCACGCGTACTTCCTGCGGCCAGGGGACCCCGGCGCGCCGATCGTCTACACCGTGGACCGCATCCGCGACGGCCGCTCGTTCACCACGCGCCGGGTCGTCGCCGTCCAGCACGGCCAGCCGATCTTCCACCTGTCGGCGTCGTTCCAGACGTACGAGGAGGGCCTGGAGCACCAGGCGGACATGCCGCCCGCCCCCGCTCCGGAGACGCTCCCGACGGCCGCCGAACTCCTCCCCCGGTACGCGGACCGGTTCATCCATCCGGACACCGTGGAACGCTTCCTGGAGGCGCGGGCGGCGGTCGACCTGCGGTACGTCGAGGAGCCTCCGTACGGCACGGCGGGCACGCCCCGGGAGCCCCGCTCCCAGGTGTGGTTCCGCACGAACGGCAAGCTCGCGGACGATCCGCTGCTGCACGTGTGCCTGGCGACGTACGTCTCCGACATGACGCTGCTCGACTCGGTGCTCCTCGCCCACGGGCGCGGCGGCTGGGCGGTCGGCGACGTGGTGGGCGCCTCCCTCGACCACGCCATGTGGTTCCACCGCCCCTTCCGCGCGGACGAGTGGCTCCTGTACGACCAGGAGTCGCCCTCGGCCTCGGGCGGCCGGGGCCTGGGGCAGGCCCGCATCTACACGCAGGACGGCCGGCTGGCGATCTCCGTCATCCAGGAGGGGGTCGTACGCGTCCCGCGCGGATGAGGTTTCCTTGGCGCCATGGAAACACTCACGGGAGGAACGGCCCTCGCCCTGGCCGGAGTTGTGCTCGGCACGCTCGGCACGCTCATAGGCCAGCACCTGGCGACCCGGGTCGAGAACCGCCGCCACCAGTGGGAGCGGGCCGCCACCGAACGCGCGGAGCGGAAGGCGGCCATCATGGACTTCCTCGGCTCGGCGCAGCGGATCGAGCTGGTCCTCGACAGCAGGGGCCTGGGTCTGACCGGCGCGTGCGGCACCGACGAGGAGGCGCTGCACGACCTGTGGCTGGCGACGAAGGCCGTCGAGCTGGTCTGCGCGTACGAGACGGCGCGGGCCGCCCAGGACTACGCCGGGGTGCTGCACGCGCGCGTGCGGGGCGGCACGGAGGGCACGGCGGCCCCCGCCAAGCGCGAACGGCGGCACACGTTCATGGAGGCGGCGCGCGGCGAGCTGAGCGGCCGCCCCCGGAAGGCGGCGGCCCGCTGAGCCCCGTGGCTCAGAGCAGCCCGGCCGCGTCCAGCAGGTACGCCGTCATCGGCTCGTAGAAGCGCGGGTCGACGACGTGGTCGTCGAGCGGGACCGTGACCTGCATGGTGCCCTCGGCCTCGCCGATGAAGAGGGCGGGGTCGTTGCAGTCGGCGTACCCGATGGAGTCGACGCCCCGCTGCCCCGCGCGGCCCGCCCAGCCGTGGTCGGCCACGACCAGGTCCGGCTGGACGTCCAGGTGGTCGAGGATGGCGTTCATCGGCTCCGGCGAGTGGGTGTGCCACAGGCTCGCGCCGCGCTCGAAGACCGCGACGTCCGCGAACTGCACGACGTACCCCTCGTCCGCGACGAGCCCGCCCGGGATCCGGACGATGTCGCACCCGGCGCTCCGCAGGGCGGCGGCGGTCCGGCTGTGCACGTCCAGCAGCGCGCCGGGGTGCCCGGTGGCGAACAGCACCCGCTGCTTCCCGGCGGCGGCCTTGCGCAGCCGCGCCGCCATCCGGTCCAGCGCGTCGACGGTCAGCTCCGGGTCGATGGTGTCCTGCCCGGCCCGGTGCGCCGGGTCGTCGTTGACCCCGCACCGCTCGGCCATCACGGCGAGCACGTCCTGCTCGTCGGTCCACCGGTCGCCCAGCTCCAGACCCAGCCAGTAGTGGCGGTCGCCGTTCGCCAGCTTGCGGTAGTGGGAGAGGTTGTTGTCGCGGGGCGTGGCGACGTCTCCGGCGATACGGGTACGGACGAGGTGCTCGACGAGGGCGGCGCGGCTGGGTATCGGCATGGCCCCATTGTGCCGCCCCGACACGGTCGGTGGCGGTGTCGTTCCGCCCCGTGGACGTGTCGCGGTCCGCTCACGCCCCCAGCGACCCGAACGCCCCGTGGGCCAGGCGGCGCAGGAGCGACTCCATGGCGGTGCGGCCGAGCAGGCCGATGTGCGGGGTGGAGTTGAGCAGGCCGAACACGGCGTGGACGGTGGCCCGCGCCTCCGCCTCGGGGGGCGCCGGGTACAGCTCGCGCACCACGGTGACCCACAGCTCCAGGTACTGCCGCTGGAGCTGGCGCACCCTCTTTCGGTCGGTCTCCCGGAGGCGGTCCAGCTCGCGGTCGTGCAGGGTGATCAGGGGGCGGTCGTCGAGCGCGAAGTCGATGTGCCCGTCGATGAGCGAGCCGAGCAGCGCCTCGGGGTCGCCCGCCGCCTCCTGTACGCGTCGCCGGCCGCCGTCGAGGAGCCGCTCGCTGATGCCGACCAGCAGCTCGGCGAGCATGGCGTCCTTGCCGGGGAAGTGCCGGTAGAGGCCGGGGCCGCTGATGCCGACGGCCGCCCCTATCTCGTCGACGCCCACACCGTGGAAGCCGCGCTCGGCGAAGAGGCGGGCGGCCTCCTTGAGGATCTGTTCGCGGCGCGTCGGGGCGTCGGTCCTGGTGCTCATGGATTCGATTCTAGACAAGGCGGTTAGCGGTCGTTAACCTGATGGACACACGTTAACGGTCATTAACTGGGGGCATGATGCAGCAGGCGCCCGTGCTGACCAGCACGGCAGACCCGGCCTCCGCCGCGTGGCAGGCCAACGAGGCGGCGCACCACGAGCTCGCGGACGGGCTGCGCGCCCGGCTGGCCGCCGCCCGGCTCGGGGGCGGTGAGAAGGCCCGCGCCCGGCACACCGCGCGCGGCAAGCTGCTGCCGCGCGACCGGGTGGACACCCTCCTGGACCCCGGCTCGCCCTTCCTGGAGCTGGCTCCGCTGGCGGCCGAGGGGATGTACGACGGACAGGCGCCCGCCGCCGGGGTGATCGCCGGGGTGGGCCGCGTCAGCGGCCGCGAGGTGGTCGTGGTGGCGAACGACGCGACCGTCAAGGGCGGCACGTACTACCCGATGACGGTCAAGAAGCACCTCCGTGCCCAGGAGGTGGCCCTGGAGAACCGTCTCCCGTGCGTCTACCTGGTGGACTCGGGCGGCGCCTTCCTGCCCAAGCAGGACGAGGTCTTCCCCGACCGGGAGCACTTCGGGCGGATCTTCTACAACCAGGCCCGCATGTCCGGCGCCGGCATTCCGCAGATCGCCGCCGTCCTCGGCTCGTGCACCGCCGGCGGGGCGTACGTCCCGGCGATGAGCGACGAGGCCGTGATCGTGCGGAACCAGGGCACCATCTTCCTGGGCGGCCCGCCGCTGGTGAAGGCGGCGACCGGCGAGGTGGTGACGGCCGAGGAGCTGGGCGGCGGCGAGGTCCACTCCCGTACGTCCGGGGTCACCGACCACCTCGCCGAGGACGATGCCCACGCGCTGCGGATCGTGCGGAACATCGTCTCCACGCTCCCCGCGCGCGGCCCGCTGCCCTGGTCGGTGGAGCCGGCCGAGGAGCCGAAGGTCGATCCGGCGGGGCTGTACGGCGCGGTGCCCGTCGACTCGCGCACGCCCTACGACGCGCGGGAGATCATCGCGCGGGTCGTGGACGGCTCGCGGTTCCAGGAGTTCAAGTCCGAGTTCGGCCAGACCCTGGTCACCGGCTTCGCCCGGATCCACGGCCATCCGGTCGGGATCGTCGCCAACAACGGCATCCTGTTCGCCGAGTCCGCCCAGAAGGGCGCCCACTTCATCGAGCTGTGCGACCAGCGCGGCATCCCGCTGCTCTTCCTGCAGAACATCTCCGGCTTCATGGTCGGCCGGGACTACGAGGCGGGCGGCATCGCCAAGCACGGCGCCAAGATGGTCACCGCCGTGGCCTGCACGCGCGTGCCGAAGCTGACGGTCGTCGTCGGCGGTTCGTACGGCGCCGGCAACTACTCGATGTGCGGCCGGGCCTACAGCCCCCGCTTCCTGTGGATGTGGCCCAACGCCAAGATCTCCGTCATGGGCGGCGAGCAGGCCGCCTCCGTCCTGGCCACCGTCAAGCGCGACCAGATCGAGGCGCGCGGCGAGTCCTGGTCCGCCGAGGACGAGGAGGCGTTCAAGGACCCGATCCGCGCCCAGTACGAGCAGCAGGGCAACGCCTACTACGCGACGGCCCGGCTCTGGGACGACGGTGTGATCGACCCGCTGGAGACCCGCCAGGTGCTGGGTCTGGCCCTGACCGCTTGTGCCAACGCCCCGCTGGGTGAGCCCGGCTTCGGCGTCTTCCGGATGTGAGGGACTGATGTTCACGACTGTTCTTGTCGCCAACCGGGGCGAGATCGCGGTCCGCGTCATCCGTACGCTGCGGGCCCTCGGCATCCGCTCGGTCGCCGTCTTCAGCGACGCGGACGCCGACGCCCGCCACGTACGGGAGGCGGACACGGCGGTACGGATCGGGCCGCCGGCCGCCACCGAGAGCTACCTGCGGGTGGACCGGCTGCTGGAGGCGGCCGAACGGACCGGCGCCCAGGCGGTCCACCCGGGGTACGGCTTCCTGGCCGAGAACGCCGCCTTCGCTCAGGCGTGCGAGGACGCGGGCCTGGTGTTCATCGGGCCGCCGGCCTCCGCGATCGCCCTCATGGGCGACAAGATCCGCGCCAAGGAGACGGTGGAGGCGGCCGGTGTGCCGGTGGTGCCCGGCTCCTCGGGGAGCGGGCTGAGCGACGATGAACTGGCGTCGGCGGCCCGGGAGATCGGCATGCCGGTGCTGCTGAAGCCCTCGGCGGGCGGCGGCGGGAAGGGCATGCGCCTCACCCGGGTCGAGTCGGCCCTGCTGGAGGAGATCGCCGCCGCCCGGCGCGAGGCGCGGGCGTCGTTCGGCGACGACACGCTGCTGGTGGAGCGGTGGATCGACCGGCCCCGGCACATCGAGATCCAGGTCCTTGCGGACGGCCACGGCAACGTCGTCCACCTCGGCGAGCGCGAGTGTTCCCTCCAGCGCCGCCACCAGAAGATCATCGAGGAGGCCCCGTCCGTCCTGCTGGACGAGAAGACCCGCGCGGCGATGGGTGAGGCGGCCGTGCAGGCGGCCCGCTCGTGCGGCTACCGGGGCGCGGGGACGGTGGAGTTCATCGTCCCGGGCGGTGACCCTTCCGCCTACTACTTCATGGAGATGAACACCCGGCTCCAGGTCGAGCACCCGGTCACCGAGCTGATCACGGGGGTGGACCTGGTGGAGTGGCAGCTGCGGGTGGCCGCCGGGGAGCCCCTCGGGTTCACCCAGGACGACATCACCCTCACCGGCCACTCCATCGAGGCCCGCCTCTGCGCGGAGGACCCCTCCCGGGGCTTCCTGCCGTCGGGCGGCACGGTCCTCGCACTGGCCGAGCCGGCGGGCGACGGGGTGCGGACCGACTCGGGCCTGAGCGAGGGCACCGAGGTCTCCAGCCTCTACGACCCGATGCTGGCGAAGGTCATCGTCCACGCGCCCGACCGCCCGACCGCGCTGCGCAGGCTCCGGGCGGCCCTCGCCGGCACGGTCACCCTCGGCGTCCCGACGAACGCCGGTTTCCTGCGCCGCCTCCTCGCCCACCCGGACGTCGTCTCGGGCGACCTGGACACGGGCCTGGTGGAGCGGGACGTGGACGGCCTGGTCCCCGGGGGCGTGCCGGAGGAGGTGTACGAGGCCGCCGCGGCGGTACGGGAGGAGGCGCTGCGGCCCCGGCCGGACGCCGGCGGCTGGACGGACCCGTTCTCGGTGCCCAGCGGGTGGCGGCTCGGCGGCGAACCGGCACCTCTGACGCACTGGCTGCGCGTACCGGGCCAGGAACCCGTCGCCCACCGCACCCGGGGCCACGCGCGCGTGACCGGCGAGCGCGTCACCGTCACCCTGGACGGCGTCACCCACACCTTCCACCGCGCCGGGACATGGCTCGGCCGGGACGGCGACAGCTGGAACGTCCTGGACCACGACCCCGTGGAGGCGTCGCTCAGCCGGACCGCGCACGGCGGAGCCGACTCGCTCACCGCGCCCATGCCGGGGACGGTCACCGTCGTGAAGGTGGCCGTCGGGGACGAGGTGACGGCCGGGCAGGGCCTGGTCGTCGTCGAGGCCATGAAGATGGAGCACGTCATCGCCGCCCCGCACGACGGCACCGTCACCGAGCTGGACGTCACGCCCGGCACCACCGTCGCCATGGACCAGGTGCTGGCCGTGGTGGCCTCCAAGGAGGAGCGATGACCACCGCACCCACCGGTCTGCCCATGACCGTGCCCGCGGACGGCCTGCCCGCCCGGGTGCGGATCCACGAGGTCGGCGCGCGCGACGGCCTCCAGAACGAGCAGGGCGTCGTCCCCACCGAGGTGAAGGCCGAGTTCATCCGGCGCCTGGCCGGCGCCGGACTGAGCACCATCGAGGCGACCAGCTTCGTCCACCCCAAGTGGGTGCCCCAGCTCGCCGACGCGGAGAAGCTTTTCCCGATGGTGCGTGACATACCGGTCGGACTTCCGGTCCTGGTACCGAACGAGCGGGGGCTGGACCGGGCGCTGGCGCTCGGGGCGCGCGAGGTGGCCGTGTTCGCCAGCGCCACCGAGTCGTTCGCGAAGGCCAACCTGAACCGCACCGTCGACGAGGCGCTCGCCATGTTCGCCCCCGTCGTCACCCGCGCCGTCGAACACGGCCTCACCGTGCGCGGCTACCTGTCCATGTGCTTCGGCGACCCCTGGGAGGGGCCCGTCCCGGTCGGCCAGGTCGTCGCCGTCTGCCGCCGCCTGAAGGACATGGGCTGCGACGAACTGAGCCTGGGCGACACCATCGGCGTGGCCACCCCCGGCCATGTGACCCGGCTCCTCACCGCCCTGAACGAGGCGGGCGTGCCCACGGACACGCTGGCCGTGCACTTCCACGACACCTACGGCCAGGCGCTCGCCAACACCCTCGCCGCCCTCCAGCACGGCGTCACCACGGTCGACGCCTCCGCCGGTGGCCTGGGCGGCTGTCCGTACGCCAAGTCCGCCACCGGCAACCTCGCCACCGAAGACCTCGTGTGGATGCTCCACGGCCTCGGCATCGAGACCGGGGTCGACCTCGGCCGGCTCACCGCCACAAGCGTGTGGCTGGCCGGACAGCTGGGCCGTCCCAGCCCCTCCCGCACCGTCCGCGCCCTCGGCGGCGCGGCCTCCCACAAGGAGTCCTGAGTCATGCCCCTGGACCACCGGCTCTCCCCGGAACACGAGGAACTGCGCCGTACCGTGGAGGAGTTCGCCCACGAGGTCGTCGCCCCGAAGATCGGCGACTTCTACGAGCGCCATGAGTTCCCGTACGAGATCGTCCGCGAGATGGGGCAAATGGGACTGTTCGGTCTGCCCTTCCCGGAGGAGTACGGCGGCATGGGCGGTGACTACCTGGCCCTCGGCATCGCCCTGGAGGAGCTGGCCCGCGTGGACTCGTCCGTGGCCATCACCCTGGAGGCGGGCGTCTCGCTCGGCGCGATGCCGGTCTACCGCTTCGGCACCGAGGAGCAGAAGCGCCAGTGGCTGCCGCGCATGTGCGGCGGGGAGATCCTGGGCGCGTTCGGGCTGACGGAGCCGGGCGCGGGCTCGGACGCGGGCGGTACCCGCACCACGGCCGTGCGGGACGGTGACGAGTGGGTCATCAACGGCTCCAAGTGCTTCATCACCAACTCCGGTACGGACATCACGGGCCTGGTCACGGTCACGGCGGTCACCGGCCGCACCCCCGAGGGCAAGCCCCTGATCTCGTCCATCATCGTGCCGTCCGGCACTCCCGGCTTCACGGTCGCCGCGCCCTACTCGAAGGTGGGCTGGAACGCCTCGGACACCCGTGAGCTGTCCTTCTCCGACGTCCGGGTGCCGGTGTCGAACCTGCTGGGCGAGGAGGGGCGCGGGTACGCCCAGTTCCTGCGCATCCTCGACGAGGGCCGCATCGCCATCTCGGCGCTCGCGACGGGCCTGGCACAGGGGTGTGTGGACGAGTCGGTGAAGTACGCCAGGGAGCGGCAGGCGTTCGGCCGGCCGATCGGCGCCAACCAGGCCATCCAGTTCAAGATCGCCGACATGGAGACGCGGGCGCACATGGCCCGGATCGGGTGGCGCGACGCGGCGTCCCGCCTGGTGAGCGGTGAGCCCTTCAAGAAGGAGGCGGCGGTGGCGAAGCTGTACTCGTCGACGGTCGCCGTCGACAACGCGCGTGAGGCGACCCAGATCCACGGTGGCTACGGCTTCATGAACGAGTATCCGGTGGCCAGGATGTGGCGCGACTCCAAGATCCTGGAGATCGGCGAGGGCACGAGCGAGGTCCAGCGGATGCTGATCGCGCGGGAGTTGGGTCTGACCGGCTGACCGACGGCGTCTCCCGGGGCCGCCGCCGTCCTTCGGCGGCGGCTGTGCCGTGTCCGGTCCCCCGGCGCACCGTGGTCCATCGCACACCGGGCCACCCTCTGGACAAGGCGTGAGGTTAGGCTAACCTACCTTCGAACTTGCCCGGTGGCCGAATACGGCCGTACGAAAGCGACTCCGCCATGTCCAGCAACGCCCGAGCCACCCATCTCACCCGCCGCGGTCTGCTCGCCGCGGGCGGCGCCCTCGGGCTGGGCGCCGCGCTCGTCGCGTGCGGAGGCGGAAAAGACGACAAGGCTTCTTCCAAGGCCGCCGAGAAGTCCGGCCCCTGGAAGTTCACCGACGACCGCAACAAGACGGTCGAGCTGAAGTCCACCCCGAAGAACATCGTCGCCTTCATCGGCACGGCTGCCGCGCTTCACGACTACGGCATCGAGGTCAAGGGCGTTTTCGGCCCGACGACCGTCAAGGACCCGAAGACCGGCAAGGACAAGCCGGACATCCAGGCCGGTGACCTCGACGTCACCAAGGTGAAGAACCTCGGCAACGTCTGGGGTACGTTCAACATCGAGGAGTACCTCAAGCTCGAGCCCGAGCTGCTGGTCTCGGCGATGTGGGACAAGGACGTCCTGTGGTACCTCCCGCCGCAGTCCCACGACAAGATCGTCAAGCTGGCCCCGACGGTCGCCCTGTGGGCCGCCAACACCACCATGCCGAAGGCGCTGCAGCGCCACGCGGAGCTGGCCGAGTCGCTGGGCGCGGACCTGAAGGACAAGAAGACGGTCGACGCCAAGGCCCGCTTCGAGAAGGCCGCCGCCCAGCTGCGCGCCGCCGCCAAGGCGCGGCCGGAGATCCGCGTCCTGATCGGTTCGGCCAGCCCGGAGCTGTTCTACGTCTCGCTCGCCAAGATGTCCGCGGACACCGCGTACTTCGAGGAGCTGGGCGTGAAGTTCGTGAAGCCGAAGGTGAACGCCCAGGGCTACTTCGAGGAGCTCAGCTGGGAGAACCTCGACAAGTACCCGGCCGACATCGTCATGATGGACAACCGCAGCCAGGCCATCCAGCCGGCGGACCTGAAGTCCAAGCCGACCTGGGCCCGGCTGCCCGCCGTCAAGGCCGGTCAGGTGATCCCGCGCTTCACCGAGCCGATCTACTCCTACGACAAGTGCGCCGTCCTCCTGGAGGACCTGGCCAAGGCGATCGAGAACGCCAAGAAGGTGGCCTGACCCGATGACGACCGCCGCGTCCGCCGCGCCCGCGGCCCCGTTCGCTTTCTTCGGCCTGAAGGTGGTGCGGACGCGGCGACTCGGCCCGTCGCTGGTCCGCGTCACCTTCACCGGGGCCACCGGCGATGAGCTGAAGGCCTTCGCCTCCGGCGGCCTCGACCAGAGTCTGTCGCTGTTCCTGCCGCACCCGGGCCAGCCCGAGCCGGTCATGCCGCCCGTGGTGGACGGGGACCTGTACGGCGCGCTCGGCGCGTGGCGGGCCATGCCGGACGAGGTGCGGGCGGTGATGCGCTCGTACACCGTGCGGGAGCAGCGCCGGGACCCGGAGGAGGTCGACATCGACTTCGCCCTCCACGAGGACGGCGGCCCGGCGTGCCGCTGGGCCGCGCAGGCCTCGCAGGGCGACCGGGTGGTCGTCCTCGGCCCGGCCGTCACCGACAACACGGGGGTGCGCTTCCGGTTGCCGCAGGACGCGGACGAGGTGCTGATCTGGGGTGACGAGACGGCGCTGCCCGCCGCCTCGTCGATCCTGGAGTCCCTGCCGGCCGGGACGAGGGCCCGGGTGTGGCTGGAAGTCCCGTACGCGGCCGACCGGCTGGAGCTGCGGACCGGCGCGGACGTGACCGTCACCTGGCTGGTCCGGGAGGAGGGCGCCCCCGCCGCCGTCGACGCCGTACGCGCCGCCGAGCTCTCCGGCACGGCTCCGTACGCCTGGATCGCGGGCGAGGCCGGGTCGGTCAGGGCGCTCCGCCGCCACCTGGTGAACGAGCGCGGGATCGACCGCCGGCGGGTGACGTTCGTCGGCTACTGGCGCAGGGGCCTGAGCGAGGACGCGCTCCGGGAGGCCCCGGAAGCGACCGACGACGAGCCCTAGACCGGCACGGCTCACCGGTCCCGGGCGCCGGACCTGGCGGGCACCTGTTCCGGACGGCCCCGTGGCACCGCGCCACGGGGCCGTCCGGACGTCCGCGAGCAGCCGCGCCGCCGCCACCGGCTCCCGGGGGCGGGGCGGGGCGAGGCGGCGCAACTGCCGGGCCCCAAGGGGCCGGTGGGACCCCGGGTGCTGTTGCAGATTCAAATTAGGTTAGGCTAACCTTACTTACGCCACGGCTCCTCAACCCCCTCCTGTCCCCTGAGGGCCGTTCGAGTCCCCGTACCCGGGAGGACAATCGCATGCGCTCGCACCTGCTCAATGACGCAACCGCCGAGCAGTACCGGCGTTCCGTCACCGAAGGAGTCGAGCGGGTGGCGAGCCGGCTCGCCTCCACCCGACGGCCGTTCACCGGCGTCACCCCCGACGAACTGGCGCCGCTCGTCTCGGCCGTCGACCTCGACAGGCCGCTCGGCGACGCCTCCGCCGCCCTCGACGAGCTCGAGCAGGTCTACCTCCGCGACGCCGTCTACTTCCACCACCCGCGCTACCTGGGCCACCTCAACTGCCCGGTCGTCATCCCCGCCGTCCTCGGCGAGGCGGTCCTCTCGGCCGTCAACTCCTCGCTGGACACCTGGGACCAGAGCGCCGGCGGCACCCTCATCGAGCGCAAACTGATCGACTGGACCACCGGCCGCATCGGCCTCGGCCCGGCCGCCGACGGCGTCTTCACCAGCGGTGGCACACAGTCCAACCTCCAGGCGCTGCTGCTGGCCCGCGAGGAGGCCAAGACGGACGACCTGGCGAAACTGCGCGTCTTCTCCTCCGAGTGCAGCCACTTCAGCGTCCAGAAGTCGGCCAAACTCCTCGGCCTGCCCCCGCAGTCGGTCATCGCGATCCCCACCGACCGCGACAAGCGGATGCAGTCCGTCGCCCTCGCCGCCGAACTGGAGCTGTGCGCCGCCCAGGGCCTGACGCCGATGGCGATCGTCGCCACCGCCGGCACCACCGACTTCGGCTCCATCGACCCGCTCCCCGAGATCGCCGAACTCGCCGCCCAGTACGGCGCCTGGATGCACGTCGACGCCGCCTACGGCTGCGGCCTGCTCGCCTCCCCCACCCGCCGTCACCTCCTCGACGGCATCGAGCGCGCCGACTCGGTCACCGTCGACTACCACAAGTCCTTCTTCCAGCCGGTCAGTTCGTCGGCCGTGCTGGTCCGCGACGGCGCCACGCTGCGCCACGCCACCTACCACGCGGACTACCTCAACCCCCGGCGCACGGTGGAGGAGCGGATCCCGAACCAGGTCGACAAGTCGCTCCAGACCACCCGCCGCTTCGACGCGCTCAAGCTGTGGATGACGCTGCGCGTCATGGGCGCCGACGGCGTCGGCGAGCTCTTCGACGAGGTGTGCGACCTGGCCTCCGCCGGCTGGGACGTACTCGCCGCCGACCCCCGCTACGACGTGGTCGTCCAGCCGTCCCTGTCCACCCTCGTCTTCCGCTACATCCCCGCCGCCGTCACCTCGCCCGCCGAGATCGACCGCGCCAACCTCCACGCCCGCAAGGCGCTGTTCGCGTCGGGCGAGGCGGTCGTCGCCGGCACGAAGGTCGACGGCCGCCAGTACCTCAAGTTCACCCTGCTCAACCCCGAGACGACCGTGCACGACATCACCGCCGTCCTCGACCTGATCGCCGGCCACGCCGAGCAGTACCTTGGAGAGAACCTTGTCCACGCCTCTTGACTTCATCGGTATCGGACTGGGTCCGTTCAACCTCGGCCTCGCCTGCCTCACCGAGCCGATCGACGAGCTCAACGGCGTCTTCCTGGAGTCCAAGCCCGCTTTCGAGTGGCACTCCGGGATGTTCCTCGAAGGTGCCCACCTGCAGACGCCGTTCATGTCGGACCTCGTCACCCTCGCCGACCCGACGTCGCCGTACTCCTTCCTCCAGTACCTCAAGGAGAACGGCCGGCTCTACTCGTTCTACATCCGCGAGAACTTCTACCCCCTGCGGACCGAGTACAACGACTACTGCCGCTGGGCCGCCGGCAAGCTGAGCAGCATCCGCTTCTCCACCACGGTCGAGACCGTCGAGTACGACGCCGGGGAGGAGCTGTACGCGGTGCGCACCACCACCGGTGAGACGTTCCGCGCCCGTCACCTCGTCCTGGGCACCGGCACCCCGCCGTACATCCCGGACGCCTGCCGGGGCCTGGAGGGCGACTTCATCCACAACTCCCGCTACCTCCCCCACAAGGAAGCGCTTCAGAAGAAGAAGTCGATCACCCTCGTGGGCAGCGGCCAGAGCGCCGCCGAGATCTACTACGACCTGCTCGGCGAGATCGACGTCCACGGCTACCGGCTGAACTGGGTCACCCGCTCCCCGCGCTTCTTCCCGCTGGAGTACACCAAGCTCACGCTGGAGATGACCTCGCCGGAGTACGTGGACTACTTCCACGCGCTCCCCGAGGCCACCCGCTACCGCCTGGAGTCGCAGCAGAAGGGGCTGTTCAAGGGCATCGACGGCGAGCTGATCGACGCCATCTTCGACCTGCTTTACCAGAAGAACCTCGGCGGTCCGGTCCCCACGCGCCTGCTCACCAACTCGTCGCTGAACTCCGCGACGTACCAGGACGGCACGTACACGCTGGGACTGCGCCAGGAGGAACAGGACAAGGACTTCGAGATCGAGACCGAGGGCCTGATCCTCGCCACCGGCTACAAGTACGTCACGCCCGAGTTCCTGAACCCGGTCAAGGACCGGATCCGCTGGGACGGCCGGGGCCGCTTCGACGTCGCCCGCAACTACTCCATCGACACGACCGGCCGCGGCATCTTCCTGCAGAACGCCGGCGTGCACACCCACTCGATCACCAGCCCCGACCTGGGCATGGGCGCCTACCGCAACGCGTACATCATCGGCGAGCTGCTGGGCTCCGAGTACTACCCCGTCGAGAAGTCCATCGCGTTCCAGGAGTTCGCCGTATGAGCACCACCCTGTCCCTCGGGACGTTCACCTTCCGCCCGCTCGACCCCCTCACGGACGGCGAGCTCGTCCACGGCTGGGTCACCCACCCGAAGGCCGGGTTCTGGATGATGCAGAACCACACCGTCGCGGACGTCGAGCGCGAGTACATGGCCATCGCGGCCAACGAGCACCACCACGCCTTCATCGGCCTGCACGACGGCGAGCCCGCGTTCCTGATGGAGCGCTACGACCCGTCGGAGGTCGAGCTGGTGGGCCTGTACGAGGCCCGGCCCGGCGACGTCGGCATGCACTTCCTGGTCGCCCCGACCGACGCCCCCGTCCACGGCTTCACCCGCGCCGTGATCACCGCCGTGATGGCGGAGCTGTTCCGCGACCCGGCGACCGAGCGGGTCGTCGTCGAGCCCGACGTGCGCAACAAGGCCGTCCACGCGCTCAACGAGGCCGTCGGCTTCGAGATAGCCGAGAAGATAGCCAAGCCGGAGAAGGACGCCTACCTGAGTTTCTGCACCCGGGAACGGTTCCAGGCCGCCGTGGGGGCCGCCCGATGAACCCCGTCGCGCACCTCACCCCCGAGCGCTGGGCACACGCCAACCGCCTGCTCGTCCGCAAGGGCCTCGCCGAGTTCACCCACGAGCGGCTCCTGACGCCGGAGCCCCTGGGCGACGACCGGTACCGGGTCCTCAGCGACGACGGCACCATCGAGTACCGCTTCGCCGCCGACCGGTACGCCCTCGACCACTGGCAGGTCGACGCCGGCTCCATCAGCCGCCACCGGGGCGCCGAGGAGCTCCCGCTGGACGCGCTGCGGTTCATCATCGAACTGCGCGGTTCCCTCGGTCTGAGCGACGAGATCCTCCCGGTCTACCTGGAGGAGATCTCCTCCACCCTCTCCGGCACGGCCTACAAGTCGGCCAAGCCGCGGGTCACCGCCGCCGAGCTGGCGAAGGCCGACTTCCAGGCCGTCGAGACGGGCATGACCGAGGGCCACCCCTGCTTCGTCGCCAACAACGGGCGCCTGGGCTTCGGCATCGACGAGTACCACGCCTACGCGCCGGAGGCCGCGAACCCCGTCCAGCTGATCTGGCTGGCCGCCCACCGCGACCGCACCACCTTCACGGCCGGCGCGGGCATCGACTACGAGACGTTCGTCCGCGCCGAGCTCGGTGACGCGGCCGTCGACGGCTTCGCCAGGACCCTCGCCGACCAGGGCCTGGACTTCGCCGACTACCTCCTCGTGCCCGTCCACCCCTGGCAGTGGTGGAACAAGCTGTCCGTCACCTTCGCCGCCGAGATCGCCCAGCGGCGCCTGGTCCTCCTCGGCGAGGGTGACGACCGGTACCTGGCCCAGCAGTCGATCCGTACGTTCTTCAACACGAACGACCCGGCCAAGCACTACGTCAAGACGGCCATCTCGGTCCTCAACATGGGCTTCATGCGCGGCCTGTCCGCCGCGTACATGGAGGCGACCCCGGCCATCAACGACTGGCTGGCCGGCGTCATCGAGAACGACGACGTCCTGAAGGCGGCCCGCTTCTCGATCATCCGCGAGCGCGCCGCGGTCGGCTACCGCCACCTCGAGTACGAGGCCGCGACCGACCGGTACTCCCCGTACCGCAAGATGCTCGCCGCGCTGTGGCGGGAGAGCCCGGTGCCGACCGTCGAGGACGGGCAGCGCCTGGCCACCATGGCGTCGCTGCTGCACACCGACGACGAGGGCGCGTCGTTCGCGGGCGCGCTGATCGCCGAGTCGGGGCTCGCGCCCACCGAGTGGCTGCGCCGCTACCTGGACGCGTACCTGCTGCCGATCCTGCACACCTTCTACGCCTACGACCTCGCCTGGATGCCGCACGGCGAGAACGTGATCCTGGTGATCGAGGACGGCACGGTCCAGCGTGCGATCTTCAAGGACATCGCCGAGGAGATCGTGGTGATGGACCCCGACGCGGTGCTGCCGCCGGCGGTCGAGCGGATCAGGGCCGACGTCCCGGAGGACGCGAAACTGCTGTCCGTGTTCACGGACGTCTTCGACTGCTTCTTCCGCTTCCTGGGCGCGACCCTCGCCGCCGAGGGCGTGGTGGGCGAGGACGACTTCTGGCGGACGGTCGCCGAGTGCGTGAAGGCGTACCAGGAGGCGAAGCCGGAGCTGGCGGACAAGTTCGCGCAGTACGACATGTTCGCCGACGAGTTCACGCTCTCGTGCCTCAACCGCCTCCAGCTGCGCAACAACAAGCAGATGGTGGACCTGGCGGACCCCTCCGGCGCGCTGCAGTTCGTGGGCACGCTGGTGAACCCGATCGCGCGTTTCGCGTAAGTCACGGGCCGGCCGGGGCGCTGAACGGAGTACGGTCCTCCGTCCGGCGCCCCGGCTGTTTCACCCGGTCCGCCAGGGCACCTGCGGCGACCGGTGGAAGTCCACGCCCAGCGCCTCCAGGCGCGGCCCCTGCCCCGCGAGCCGCTGCCGGTAGCCCTCCCAGTCGTGGGACGCGGCCGGGGACCAGCCCAGCTCCGCCGCGCTCAGCAGCCGGGGGAAGGCCATCCGGTCGATGTGCGCGCCGGAGGAGATGGTCTCGGTCCACAGCGGTGCCTCGACACCCCTGACGGCGCTCGCGGGGGCGCCCGGCAAGTAGGTGCCGGGGTCCCAGTCGTAGGACCGCCGCACCTCGACGTATCCGGCCCAGGACAGGCCGAGCGGGGTGTCCTTGGTGTACTTCATGTCGAGGTAGAGCCGGTCGGCGGGCGACAGGATCAGGCCGGTGCCGTTCCGCGCGGCCTCCGCCACCCGTGCCTTCTCGGCGTCGCCGGTGCGGTCCAGGCCCCAGTACTGGACGAGCGCGCCCTTCGCCGGGTTCGCGCCGGCGAGCTGGTGCCATCCGACGACCGTCTTGCCGTACTTCGCCACGGTCGCCTGCGCCCGGTCCATGAAGGCGACGTAGTCCTCGTGGCGGGTGGAGTGCGCCTCGTCACCGCCGATGTGGAGATACCGGCCGGGGGTGAGCGCGGCGAGCTCACGGATGACGTCGTCGACGAAGTCGTACGTGATGTCCTTGGCCACGCACAGGCTGCTGAAGCCGACCTCGGTGCCCGTGTAGAGGGACGGGGCGACGCCGTCGCAGTTGAGCTCGGCGTACGAGGCCAGCGCGGCGTTGGTGTGGCCGGGCATGTCGATCTCGGGTACGACCTCGAGGTGGCGGGAGGCGGCGTACGCGACGATGTCGCGGTACTGGGCCTTGGTGTAGTGGCCGCCCGGGCCGCCGCCGACCTGGGTGGAGCCGCCGTGGGTGGCCAGGCGCGGCCAGGAGTCGATCGCGATGCGCCAGCCCTGGTCGTCGCTGAGGTGCAGGTGCAGCTTGTTGATCTTGTAGAGCGCCATCTGGTCGATGTAGCGCTTGACCTGTTCGACGGTGAAGAAGTGCCGGGACACGTCGAGCATCGCGCCCCGGTAGGCGTAGCGGGGAGTGTCGGTGATCGTGCCGCCGGCGACCTTCCAGGGGCCGGGCTGCCGGGTGTCCTTCTCCACGGAGGCCGGCAGTTGCTGGCGCAGCGTCTGGACGCCGTGGAAGAGCCCGGCCGGCTCGCGGGCGGTGATGGTGACGCCCCCCGGCCCCGATTCCAGCCGGTAGCCCTCTTCGCCGAGCGCCGTCTCGCGGCCGCTGAGCCGCAGCCGGATGCCGCCGGTGCCGCCGTCGCCGGTGACCGGCAGGGCGTACCCGGTGGAGGGCCGGAGCACCTCCGCGAGGTAGGTCCCGATGCGGCGGGCCTCGCGCGCGTCGCCGTCCACGCGGATCCGGGTGCGGGCGGTCAGGGTGTAGGGGCTGCCGCCGGGGCGTACGGAGGCGGGTGCCGGCACGATGTCGCCGAGTGGCCGCGCGGCGGGCGGGGCGGCGGTCCCGCCGGGGGCGGCTCCGGTGCCGGCGGCCCCGGCCACCACGACGAGCAGCAGTGAACCGAGCAGGCGGAGGCGGGGGAACGTGCTGCGCTGTCTCACAAGCGGTCCCTTCGACGGGCGTCGCGACTGTGGCCGTGCAACCGGACGGTCACCATGCGTACCGTGCACCCCAGGACCGGTCAAGGTGTAGACCACTTCCGGACTCCCTCGATCACGGTACGGCCGCACCCGGACGCCCTGCCGCGGCTGCTGCGGGAGCCGGGCGAGCCGCACCGGACGGGGGTCCTCACCGGCCACGAGTTCACCACCACGAAAACAGGCAGTTCTCCAGCAACTGTAAGCAAAACGGACCCACCCCTGCCCGATACCGGGCAGGAATGTTGCCATCCGCATGCCCGTCCTCCAATATCTACGAGTGCTCGAACACCGCCCGTCGCACGACGACCTCATCGACCACCTGGTCCGCAGCACCGCGCTCCAGCGCGGTGAGGCCGCCCGGGTGGTGCTCGACGTGCTGGCGTACTTCGACGAGACGACGGAGGAGTTCGTCCGCCGCCGCCACCGCGAACTGCAGTCCGGCGGCGAGGTCAACGCCACGATCTTCGAGCGGATCGCGGCCGAACTGCCGCACCGCGCCGTGGCGCCACCGGAGCTCTCGCTCCGGCAGCTGCGCCGCATCGTCTACGGCTGAGCACACACCCGCAATCATTTCGGAGGGGCAACACTTTATGTGCGGAATCGTCGGTTACATCGGTAAGCGCGACGTGGCTCCGCTGCTGCTGGAGGGTCTGGCGCGGCTGGAGTACCGGGGGTACGACTCGGCGGGCATGGTCATCACCAGCCCGAAGTCCAGCGGCCTGAAGATGGTCAAGGCCAAGGGCCGGGTCCGTGACCTGGAGGCCCGCGTCCCCAAGCGCTTCACCGGCACCACCGGCATCGCCCACACCCGCTGGGCCACGCACGGCGCCCCGAGCGACGTCAACTCCCACCCGCACATGGACCCCGAGAACAAGGTCGCGGTCGTCCACAACGGCATCGTCGACAACGCCGCCGAGCTGCGCGCGAAGCTCGAGGCGGACGGCGTGGTGTTCGCCTCGGAGACCGACACCGAGGTCCTCACCCACCTGATCGCCCGCTCCCAGGCCGAGACGCTGGAGGAGAAGGTCCGCGAGGCGCTCAAGGTCGTCGAGGGCACGTACGGCATCGCCGTCATGCACGCCGACTTCAACGACCGCATCGTCGTCGCGCGCAACGGCTCGCCGGTCGTCCTCGGCATCGGCGAGAAGGAGATGCTCGTCGCCTCCGACATCGCCGCGCTGATCGCCCACACCCGTCAGATCGTCACCCTCGACGACGGCGAGATGGCCACCCTGAAGGCCGACGAGTTCCGTACGTACACCACCTCGGGGACGCTGACCACCGCCACGCCCGAGACCGTGGAGTGGGAGGCAGCCTCCTACGACATGGGCGGCCACGACACGTACATGCACAAGGAGATCTCCGAGCAGGCCGACGCCGTGGACCGCGTCCTGCGCGGCCGCATCGACGAGAAGTTCTCCACCGTGCACCTCGGCGGCCTGAACCTGGACGCCCGCGAGGCCCGCGGCATCCGCCGGGTGAAGATCCTCGGCTGTGGCACCTCCTACCACGCCGGCCTGATCGGCGCCTCGCTGATCGAGGGGCTGGCCCGGATCCCGGCCGACTCCGAGCCGGCCTCCGAGTTCCGCTACCGCAACCCGGTCGTGGACCCCGACACCCTGTACATCGCCGTGTCGCAGTCCGGTGAGACCTACGACGTGCTGGCCGCCGTCCAGGAGCTCAAGCGCAAGGGCGCCCGCGTCCTGGGCGTCGTGAACGTGGTGGGCTCCGCCATCGCCCGTGAGGCGGACGGCGGCGTGTACGTCCACGCGGGCCCCGAGGTCTGCGTCGTCTCCACCAAGTGCTTCACCAACACCGTGGTCGCCTTCGCGCTGCTCGCCCTGCACCTGGGCCGGATCCGTGACCTGTCGGTCGCCGACGGAAAGCGGATCATCGAGGGCCTGCGCAGGCTGCCCGGTCAGATCCAGGAGATCCTCGAGAGCGAGGAGGACATCAAGAAGCTCGCCGCCGAGTACGCGAACGCCAAGTCGATGATGTTCATCGGCCGCGTCCGGGGCTACCCGGTGGCCCTGGAGGCCTCCCTGAAGCTCAAGGAGATCTCCTACATCCACGCCGAGGCGTACCCGGCCTCCGAGCTCAAGCACGGCCCGCTGGCGCTCATCGAGCCCGCCATGCCGACCGTCGCGATCGTCCCGAACGACTCCCTGCTGGAGAAGAACCGCGCCGCGATGGAGGAGATCAAGGCCCGCAGCGGCAGGATCCTCGCGGTCGCGCACCAGGAGCAGGAGAAGGCGGACCACACGATCATCGTCCCGAAGAACGAGGACGAGCTGGACCCGATCCTCATGGGCATCCCGCTCCAGCTCCTGGCCTACCACACGGCCCTGGCCCTGGGCCGGGACATCGACAAGCCGCGGAACCTCGCGAAGTCCGTCACGGTCGAGTAGTTCGCGCCGCCACTGACGGCCGAGGCGACAACCGGGCAGCCCCCGCGCCGAGCGACCACGTCCGCGAGAGCGGCGCCGGCTCGGGCGCGGGGAGGCGGCGACGACCCCCGGCGCGTACCACCAACGCGCCGGGGGTCGCCCTTTCGTACGGCCGGTGCCGCCCGCGCACCGGCCTCGTGGCCGCTTCAGCCGGTGGCCGTCACACCCCGGTCCGCGGCGCGTCCTCCGAGCTGGGGGCATGTGGCGGGCGACGCGGTCGCGCGCAGCGCGGAGGCGCCGGAGACGGAGAGGGTGACCCCGCCGGCCCGGGTCGCGAGGGAGGCGGCGTCGGACGCCGTGACGTTGCCGAGCACACCGGTGCCGCCGGCACCGAACGCCGGCGGCGTCGGACCGAGTGCGAGGTGGCCGAGAGCGAGGCGGCCGAGAGCGGAAGCGGCACTCCCCGCGGAGGCGTCGTCGTCCACAGCGGGCTCCCTCCGTGCTCAGGTGCGGTCGCGCTGTTTCCCAGCCACCTGGATATACCCTTCACAAGCGCACGACGCACCTGTCGAAGCGGCCCGATCTCCCCTGCGGGAGCGGGACGTGACGCCGCGTCACCGAGGGACGGCGGCCAGGGCGCGTGCTACGGGATGACGACGACCGGCCGCTGGGCGCGCCGCGCCAGCCGTCCGGCGACCGAGCCGAAGATGCGGCCGACGATGCCGTGCGTGGAGCCGACGACGATGGCGTCGGCCGAGTACTCCCGGCCGACCTCCTCCAGCTCGTGGCAGATGTCGCCGCCGCGCTCGACCAGGATCCACGGCACCTCGGAGAGGTAGTCGGCGCAGGCCAGCTCCAGCCCGAGCACCTCGGTGCGGTGATCCGGTACGTCGACGAAGACGGGCGGCTCGCAGCCGGCCCAGACGGTGGTGGGCAGCCGGTTCGCCACATGCACGATGATCAGACCGGAGCCGGAACGGCGGGCCATGCCGATGGCGTACGCGAGCGCTCGCTCGCTGGAGGTCGAGCCGTCGAATCCGACGACCACCCCGTGCTGGAAGGCGGGGTCGCAGGAGTGGCGTGTCTGGTCCGCCGCGAGGGGGTCGACCGGGGAGTCGGCGACTTGCCTGCGGTCCGCGGGTTCAGGGATTTCGTGACCGGCCATCGGTGTCTCGGCGAAGAACGTCCTCGTGGGAAGGAGCAGGGGTACATCGGTTGGCGGCGGAGCTCTGTCCGGGAATCATCTTCCCAACCCCATACCCCCAAGGGTACGGCGACACTCCTCCACTGCCCAGTGCCCGCCACCCTGCCGCGGCGGCCACACGGCGTTCCAGGGAGCATGCACGAGCCCGTGCCGTATGGCAATGCCGGATGCCCCTTACAGCCGTCCGCCGCCGCCCCGCCGGGCCGCCCGCCCCGGGGGCCGGTGACCACACCGGGACGCCCACCCGTCCGGGGCCGCCCGCCCCGGAGGCCGGTGAACACGCCGGGCCGACACCCCCTCCTGGGGCCGTGCACGCCCCGCTCGGTGGCCCTGACGCCCGCACCCGGGGCCGACGCGCCCGGGATCGGCGCCCCGCCGGGGCCGACACGACGGCATCAGGTACCACCCGGTCCCCACGCCCTCCGGGAGCCGACCGGCCGGGATCGGCGCCCCGCCCAGGGCCGATGCACCAGGTTCGGCGCCCCCGGGGCCGGCGCCCCGCCCAGGGCCGATGCACCAGGTTCGGCGCCCCCCGGGGCCGACGCGCCGCACGCGCGCGGGGCCCGGGCCGGCGCGGCGCACGACGAGGGCCGGTGGCGAGGGCCCCGGGGGCGTACGGGCGGTCCGGATCGCCGCGCCGGCGGTTCGCCGACCGGCCGGGAAGGGCACCGCCCGGCCGGACTCGACGCCCGGCGGGGCGCCCGCGGCCGCCCTTCGTCACGCTGCGTAGCAATGGCCGGAACCATGCCGACCGACCGGTACTATCACCGGCGCTCCGGCCAGGATCACGGACCGCCCGAAGGCGTACCCCCGGCGCCCCCGCCACCCCCGTCCGTCCGGGGGCGCGGGGCAGTGACCGGGGCGGCCGGTCGTCGTTGGCCACTCGGTCCGACCGGTCATACCGCAGTCCCCAGTCCGCGGTCCACAGCCCAAGGGAGCCTCCGTGCCCGCACACCCGCCCGCCCCCGCCCCGTCGTCCGCGTCCGAGTCGGCGAGCGACGTGGTGCGCTGGGCAGCCTTCAGCTGTGCCCTGGTCCCCGTGGTCCTCCTGGTCTACGGCACGTCCTTCGGCGGCGCGGCCGGCACGGCGGTGGGACTGGCCGCCGTGACCGCCGCCTGCCGGGTCCTGCTGCGCCGATCCGAGCGGGTGGCCGAGGAGGACCGGCGCCAAACCGTCCCGCACCGCGCGGGCCGGCACTCGCGACCGGGGCCCGGGGCGCACCGCGGGGGCCGTCACGGCGTGGGGTGCACACCCCGGGACTGACGTGTTCGCACAGACGCGCCCGTATGTTTTCGGCCAACTTCGGTCGGGTGGCCATTCCTTGCCGAAATGGCCTGCCAACCCCCTTGTCACCAGGCGAGAAAGGACCGCGGCGGCCGCTCGCACCCTACGCGGATGGGCCATGCGCGTGAGGCGGCCTTCCCTGCGGGGCCCGCGAGTGGAACGCTTCGTGATCGAATGCTTCGCGCCAAGTTGCCTTGTCGACTTAGTGCCGGATGCGGAACTTGTCACTCCGGCGCCACGGGACGCAGTAGATTCGATCATGACTATCGAAGACTGGGGACTCGTGCAAAACCGAGGGGAAACGTGCAGGAGCGACAGGACCTAGGAGACGCGAACACCGAGGGGGGCTTAGCGTCATGAGCCAGGACTCCGCCGCACCGGAGACCGGACGGAAACTGTCCGGACGGCGCCGCCGCGAGGTCGTCGCAGTACTGCTGTTCAGCGGCGGCCCCATCTTCGAGAGTTCCATCCCACTCTCGGTGTTCGGGATTGACCGCCAGGACGCCGGGGTTCCGCGATACAGGCTGCTCGTCTGCGCGGGCGAGGACGGACCGCTGCGGACCACCGGCGGGCTCGAACTCAGCGCGCCGTACGGCCTGGAAGCCATCAGCCGGGCCGGCACCGTCGTCGTACCGGCCTGGCGGTCGATCACCTCGCCGCCACCGGCCGAGGCGCTCGACGCGCTGCGCCGGGCGCACGAGGAGGGCGCCCGCATCGTCGGCCTGTGCACCGGCGCGTTCGTACTGGCCGCCGCCGGCTTACTGGACGGGCGGCCCGCCACCACGCACTGGATGTACGCGCCGACACTCGCCAAGCGTTACCCGTCGGTCCACGTGGACCCGCAGGAGCTGTTCGTCGACGACGGCGACGTGCTGACCTCCGCCGGAACGGCGGCCGGGATCGACCTCTGTCTGCACATCGTGCGCACGGACCACGGCACGGAAGCGGCCGGGGCACTCGCCCGCCGGCTCGTCGTGCCGCCCCGGCGCAGCGGTGGGCAGGAGCGGTACCTGGACCGGTCGCTGCCGGAGGAGATCGGGGCCGACCCGCTCGCCGAGGTGGTCGCCTGGGCGCTGGAGCACCTCCATGAGCAGTTCGACGTGGAGACGCTGGCGGCGAGGGCGTACATGAGCCGGCGGACGTTCGACCGCCGCTTCCGCTCACTGACGGGGTCCGCCCCGCTCCAGTGGCTGATCACCCAGCGGGTGCTCCAGGCCCAGCGGCTGCTGGAGACGTCCGACTACTCGGTCGACGAGGTGGCGGGCCGCTGCGGCTTCCGCTCGCCGGTCGCGCTGCGCGGGCACTTCCGCCG
>NZ_BAAASR010000002.1:504833-527569 GCF_039532985.1 Streptomyces gobitricini
GACCGTCCGGATCGTCGGGACCGCCGGCCATGGTGGAGTCGATGATGCCGTCGCACCTGCCGTCGGCCGCGCGCCGGACGGCCGCGGCCTCCACCGCGGCCGGTCCGACGGCGACGTCGGCGGCGCCGGAGCACGGCAGGCAGCACGCGGACGCCTTCAGCGGCGGGCGGGCGGCCCTCCCGGGCCAGCGCAGCGCGCCGTAGGGGACGGGACAGGACACGCGTACCGCCGTGGAGGAGCGGTCGCCGAGGGAGTGCGGAGACGCACCCCCGGCGGCCGCCCCTCTAAGGTAGGACGCATGAACGATCGCATGGTGTGGATCGACTGCGAGATGACCGGGCTCTCGCTGACGGATGACGCACTTATCGAGGTGGCCGCACTGGTCACCGACTCGGAACTGAACGTACTCGGTCAAGGTGTGGACATCGTGATCCGCCCGCCGGACGCGGCGCTGGAGACCATGCCGGACGTGGTGCGCCAGATGCACACCTCCTCCGGCCTGCTCGACGTGCTCGCGAGCGGCACCACCCTCGCCGACGCCGAGGAGCAGGTCCTCGCCTACGTGCGGGAGCACGTCAAGGAGCCCGGCAGGGCCCCGCTGTGCGGGAACTCGGTCTCCACCGACCGCGGCTTCCTGCTGCGTGACATGCCGACGCTGGAGGACTACCTCCACTACCGGATCGTCGATGTCTCCTCGGTCAAGGAGCTGGCTCGCCGCTGGTACCCGAGGGCGTACTTCAACAGTCCGGAGAAGGCCGGCAACCACCGGGCCCTCGCCGACATCCGCGAGTCCATCGCCGAGCTGCGCTACTACCGCGAGGCCATCTTCGTCCCGCAGCCGGGCCCGGACTCGGACACGGCGAAGCAGATCGCCGCGCGCCACGTCCTGCCCGAGTAACCGGGCCACCCGAAAGGCGGGAGCGAGCACCCTCTCGGACCCTGTACACTTTTTCTCGGCCGGTCGGGAAAAAGACCGGTCGTGGTGGGTATAGCTCAGCTGGTAGAGCACCTGGTTGTGGTCCAGGATGTCGCGGGTTCGAGTCCCGTTACTCACCCTGAACGATTGAGGGCCGATCCGTTTCCACGGATCGGCCCTCGATCTTTGCCCCGATCTTCGGGAACACGGTCCGCCCATGGCAAGCGGCACGGAACAGCCCGACAAGGGTGCCACCGGCGCGGGCTTGCCGCGGCGGCGCTGTACCTGTCCGAACCGTCATGTGACGGAGCCGTCCCGAGCCTGCACCACCGCTTCCTCCCGTACGGCAGCCGTGTGGTCCTGGCGCTCGACGGGAGCCCGTTCGACAAGAGCGTCGCCGTGGAGGGGACGTGGACGGCGGCCGTGCTCGCCGGCGCGCAGGCAGTGGTCGCGGTCGGCCTGGATCCGCTGCCGCACGCGGCACCGAGGGCGACAGTCGCCGCGTACCTGGAGAGCCGTTGGTACAGCGGCCGGATCCTGGTGGGCGCCACCCGCGCTCACGCGTAGAACACCGCTCCCCGCCTTTCGCAGCCCAGAGGGGACACCTATGACCACCGCTGTCCGCACCGCACCGCTCGACGCAGCGCCCGGCCCTCCGCGAGGGCCCGGCGTTCGCGGCGCCCTGCGGCGGGGCGGGCTTCTCCTCCCACGGTCCGGCAACGTTTCCGCGCGCGGCGGCGACTGTCAGGCACGCAACACGGCCCCTCTCCCCCCAGGAGGCATCGTGTCCCACCCGCACATCCGGATCCCCCGCACGAGACGCCGTTCGGTCCTCACGGCCGCCCTCACCCTCACGGCCGCCGCCCTCTGCGCGCAGTACGCGCCTCCCGCCGGCGCGGTGGAAGCCGCCGCCGCCCGGCAGGTGGAACGGCTCGACCGGGGTGTCGTCAGCGTCCACACCGGTACGGGCAACCTGGTCGGCTGGCGGTGGCTCGCCACCGACCCGGACACCGTGGCGTTCAACGTCTACCGGGCCGGTACGAAGCTGAACGAGACGCCCCTCACCGGCGCGACCAGCTACTTCCACTCCGGCGCGCCCAGCCACGCCGACTACACCGTCCGCGCCGTCGTCGGAGGCGTGGAGCAGGGTGACTCCGTACACGCCGTACAGTTCCGCGCCGGCTACCGGGACGTACCCATCACCCCGCCCGCCGGCGGCACGACACCGGACGGGGTCGCGTACACGTACGAGGCGAACGACGCGTCCGTCGGCGACCTGGACGGGGACGGTGCCCTCGACTTCGTCCTCAAGTGGCAGCCGACCAACGCCAAGGACAACTCCCAGTCCGGGTACACCGGCAACACCGTCGTCGACGGCGTCCGGCTCGACGGCACCCGGCTGTGGCGGATCGACCTGGGGCGCAACATCCGCTCCGGCGCGCACTACACCCAGTTCCAGGTGTACGACTACGACGGCGACGGGCAGGCCGAGGTCGCCATGAAGACGGCCGACGCGACCGTGGACGGGACGGGGAGGGCCATCGGGAACGCCGGCGCCGACCACCGCAACAGCGGCGGGTACGTGCTGGCGGGGCCGGAGTACCTCACGATGTTCAACGGCCGTACCGGAGCCGCCATGGGGACGGTCGACTACGTACCGGCGCGCGGCAACGTGGCGTCCTGGGGCGACGGTTACGGCAACCGCGTCGACCGCTTCCTCGCCGGCACCGCGTACCTGGACGGCACCCGGCCCTCGCTCGTCATGGCGCGCGGCTACTACACCCGGTCCGTGATCGCGGCCTGGGACTGGCGTGACGGGCGGTTCACCCGCCGCTGGACCTTCGACTCGGCGTCGTCCACGAACGCGGGCAGGGGCTTCGACGGCCAGGGCAACCACAGCCTGTCCGTCGCCGACGTGGACGCCGACGGGCGGGACGAGATCGTGTACGGGGCGATGACCGTCGACGACAACGGCGGCGGGCTGTGGACCAACCGGCTCGGGCACGGTGACGCCGGGCACGTCGGGGACCTGAACCCGGCCCGGGCGGGGCTGGAGTACTTCAAGGTGTCCGAGGACCGCTCCAAGCCCGGCTCGTGGATGGCCGACGCCCGGACCGGTCAGGTGCTCTGGCAGACCGCGTCGGGCACCGACAACGGCCGCGGTGTCTCCGCCGACGTGTACGCCGGTTCGCCCGGCGCCGAGTCCTGGTCGGCGGCCGACACCACGCTCCGCTCGGCGACCGGTGCCCCGCTGGGGCGTGAGCCGTCCAGCGTCAACTTCGTCAGCTGGTGGGACGGTGACACCACCCGGGAGCTGCTGGACGGCACCCGGATCGACAAGTACGGCACGGGCGGGGACACCCGGCTGCTGACCGGCGCCTCGGTCGCGTCCAACAACGGCAGCAAGGCGACCCCGGCGCTGTCCGGCGACATCCTCGGCGACTGGCGCGAGGAGGTCGTGTGGCGTACGTCGGACAACCGGGCGCTGCGGATCCACTCCACGCCGCACGGGACGACGACGCGGATCACGACGCTGCTGCACGACACCATGTACCGCACGGGGCTGGCGTGGCAGAACACCGCCTACAACCAGCCCCCGCACCCGAGCTTCCCCATCGGGGCCGGGATGCCCACGGCACCCCGGCCGACGGTCACGACCCCGTAGTGTCGCCGTAGATGATGCCGCGGCCGTTGGTCGCCACGTACACGCGCCCGTAGACGCGGGGGTCGCCGGTGATGGCGGCCCCCGTCCAGCCCCACTGGTGGGCGTCGTCGTTGACACGCACCCAGCTCGCCCCGGCGTCCGTGGAGCGGAAGATGCCCCGCACGCCGCCGATCTCGGCGCTGGAGTAGAGCGCCGGGTACGTGGCGCCCGGCGCGGCCTTGCCGAAGCCGATGGTGTCGGCCTGCTCGACACCGCCGAGCCGGGTGAAGGTCGCGCCCGCGTCGGTGGAGCGCCACAGTCCGTACGTACTCGTGGCCGATCCGCCCGCGAGCCAGATGTCACCGCTCCGGCCGGGTACCGCCTGGAAGCGGACGTTCCCGGTGGCGGGCAGACCCGTGGCCGCGGCGGTGAAGGAGACTCCGCCGTCCGTGCTCACGTAGAAGGTCCCGGCCTTGAACCCGTAGAACTTCCTCGGGTCGACGCGGTCGGCCTCGACCGTCGCGCCCGCCGGGATGCCCCGCGACGCGGTCCAGGAGCCGCCGAACCCGGCCGTGGTGTGCACGGCCGCGCCGTCCGGGCTCCATACGAACCGGCTGCCGTCGGCCGCCGCGGCGACCGTGCCGCCGCCGGAGACGCCGGAAGGCTCCTGGCCGGCCCACCAGTTGGCGCCGTTGTCCGTGGAGAAGGCGATGCGCGGGCCGGCGTCCAGGTTGCCGACGCGCACGACGGTGTTCGGGTTCTTCTCGGCGTAGTCGAGGCTGGTGGTGGAGGTGAAGTGCGGGGAGGTGAACATCATGGCCGGCACCTTGGTGACGTCGGTGTGGCGGAAGCCGCCGATGTCACCGAGCGCGCTGATCAGCGGGGCGCCGGAGGGCGGCGAGACCAGGTCGTTGACGGCGGTCTCCTCCAGCCCCTGGACCATCGGCCGGATGGTGATCCTGCCGCCGCTGTCCCACTGGGAGAGGTTCTCGGTGCCGTAGATCGTGGCACCCGTGCCGTACATCATCCGGTCGGAGTCGAAGGGGTCGATCTCCAGCGCCTCGGTCATCCAGCCCAGTTTCGGCGTCTGTTCGGGCGGGGAGGGGTGGGTGCCCCAGGCGAGCCAGGGGGCGGACGAGACGTCCATGGTGTAGCGGTTGGAGCGGTTGGGGTACGAGGTGTACTCCCACGCCCGTGTCCAGCCGGCGCCGCTGTCCGTGGTGCGGAAGATCTGGGTGTCGGGCCACCAGGAGCTGTAGCCGGTCACCATGACGGTGCCGGGCCGCCGGCGGTCGACGCTCAGCCCGCTGAAGCCGTAGTAGGCCTGGGGGTCGGGTGTGATGTCCTGCCAGGTGCCGGTGCGGGTGGTGTACCGCCACACGGCGCCCTTGCCGCCGTCGTAGGGGCCTCCGGTGTCGCTGTACGCCAGGTAGAGGTGGCCGTTCACGGTGTCCAGGACGCCCTTGTGGGCCAGCAGGCCGGTGGGCTGGCCGGGCAGGCGGGACCAGGTGGCGCCGGCGTCGGTGGAGCGGTAGACCGAGTTGGCCTTGTCGGCCACACCGACGTAGATGGTCCTGGTGGCGCTGCCGCGGGTGCCGGTGGACTCGTCGAAGGTGACCCAGACGATGCCCTGGTTGTCGGAGGCGTAACCGCTGGGGTCGGACGGGTCCTGGGCGTAGTTGCCGGGGTTGGGGAAGGCGGTGACCCGCGACCAGGTGGCGCCCGCGTCGGTGGAGCGCCACAGGCCCTTGCCGCTGGGCGCGCCGAGGTAGAGCACGCTGTTGTGGTGGGGGTCGACGGCGAGGCGCTCGCCCATGCCGCGGCCGGGCATGTTGCCGCCGAGCTTGAAGGGGAGGTCGGCCTTGCGCCAGGTGGCGCCGCGGTCGGCGGACCGGAGGACGGCGCCGTTGCCGGGGTCCCAGTCGTTGGTGTACGTGCCGACGGCGGCGTACACCCGGTCGGGGTCGACGGTGTCGGAGGCGATGCTGACGACGCCGGTGTGGCCCCAGTCGTCCCAGCCGATGTGGTCCAGCAGCGGGGTCCAGGTCCGGGTCGCCTGCTGCCAGCGGTAGGCGCCGCCGATGTCGGTACGGGCGTAGGCGAGGTTCTTCTCGGTGCGGTTGAAGACGATGCCGGGGACGAAGCCGCCGCCGTCGACGCGGACGTTCTTCCATGAGTAGGCGGCGGTCGGCCTGGGCACCGCCGCGGCTTGCTCTGCTGGTGGGGCGGCGGTCAACAGGCCGGCGGCGAGCGCCAGGCCGAGGAGCAGGTTTCGCGTTCCGCGCACGGGTGCTTCCTCTCGGACGTGGGGGTCCGGGGCGGGCCGTGAGCAGCACGGTCCGCCCGGGTGTGACGCGTCGTGCACAAGCCTTGAACCAGTGGGAGCGCTCCCACTATGGGGAGACGGGAGCGGGGGGTCAAGGTGCTTGAAGAGTCGAAGAAAATCGACAAGGAAATTTGACGAACCCTCTGTTCCTTGACGGAACTTGCCGCTACGGTCTGCTGCACCAGTGGGAGCGGTTCCATTCCAGTCGGCGCATGGTCAGGTTCGCGCCCGAGCTGCAAGGAGTCGCTCATGCGACACCCCCGCATGTACGCCCCGAGGACAGGGCGCTCGAACGCGGCACGGGCCGCCCGGCGTTCGCCCCTCCCGCCACTCACCGGCCACGCACCGCCGTGGCGGGTGACACCGGCGAAGCCGTACGCGTGATCGGCACGCACCACCCCTGATCCCGCACGCCCGTGCATCCCGTACCCGTGATCAGCGACGACGGCACGACCCGCACATATCCGCACGCATCCGTCACCGGGCCGCGCGCCCGACCGCGCACGCGCCCACGACCGAGAGGTAGCACCGGACATGAGCCGCACCAGTACCGCCGCACCCCCCACCCGCCGCCGCACCGCCCTGCTGGCCGCCTGCACGCTGATGGCGGCGACCGGCGCCACCGCCACCGCGCTGAGCACCCAGGCCGGCGCCGCCGCTCCGGGCTGCCGGGTCGACTACCAGGTCACCAACCAGTGGAGCTCCGGCTTCGGCGCCAACGTCACCGTCACCAACACCGGCGACCCGGTCAGCTCCTGGACCCTGGAGTGGACCTACGCGGGCGACCAGCACGTCGGCCAGTCCTGGAACGCCACCACCACGCAGACCGGCGCCGCGGTCACCGCGAAGAACGTGTCGTACAACGGCAGCCTGGCCACCGGGGGTTCGGCCTCCTTCGGCTTCAACGCCTCCTACAGCGGCACCAACGCCGTGCCCACGACGTTCAAGCTCAACGGCGTGACCTGCAACGGCGCCCCGACCGACCCGGGCCCGACCGACCCGGGCCCGGGCCCGGGCCCGACCGACCCGACGCCCGGCGACCGGGTCGACAACCCCTACGCGGGCGCCAAGGTGTACGTGAACCCCGAGTGGTCCGCCAAGGCCGCCGCCGAACCGGGCGGCGACCGGATCTCCAACCAGCCGACCGGTGTCTGGCTCGACCGGACCGCCGCCATCAACGGCGTGAACGGCGGCATGGGCCTGCGGGACCACCTCGACGAGGCGCTGCGCCAGAAGGGCACCGGCGAGCTCGCCATCCAGCTGGTGATCTACAACCTGCCGGGCCGCGACTGCGCCGCGCTCGCCTCCAACGGCGAACTGGGCCCGACGGAGATCGACAAGTACAAGACGCAGTACATCGACCCGATCGCCGCGATCCTCGCCGACCCCAAGTACGCGGGTCTGCGCATCGTCACCACAGTGGAGATCGACTCCCTGCCCAACCTGGTCACCAACGTGACCCCGCGCCCGACCGCCACGCCCAACTGCGACGTGATGAAGGCGAACGGCAACTACATCAAGGGCGTCGGCTACGCGCTGAACAAGCTCGGCGCGGTGGGCAACGTCTACAACTACGTGGACGCCGGTCACCACGGCTGGCTCGGCTGGGACGACAACTTCGGCGCGTCGGCCGAGCTGTTCAAGCAGGCCGCGACCGCCGAGGGCGCCACGGTCTCCAAGGTGCACGGCTTCATCGTCAACACCGCCAACTACAGCGCCCTGAAGGAGGACCACTTCAAGATCGAGGACTCCATCAACGGCGTGTCCGTACGCCAGTCGAAGTGGGTCGACTGGAACCGGTACACCGACGAGCTGTCGTACGCCCAGGCCATGCGCGACAAGCTGGTCTCGCTCGGCTTCGACCAGAACCTGGGCATGCTGATCGACACCTCCCGCAACGGCTGGGGCGGCACGGCACGGCCGTCCGGCCCCGGTGCGACGACCAACGTCGACACGTACGTCAACGGCGGACGCTACGACCGGCGCATCCACCTCGGCAACTGGTGCAACCAGGCGGGTGCCGGTCTCGGCGAACGCCCGAAGGCGGCTCCGGCGGCGGGCATCGACGCCTACGTGTGGATGAAGCCCCCGGGCGAGTCGGACGGGGCGAGCAGGTCCATCCCGAACGACGAGGGCAAGGGCTTCGACCGGATGTGCGACCCGACGTACACGGGCAACCCGCGCAACGGCAACAGCATGTCCGGCGCGCTGCCGAACGCCCCGGTCTCGGGCCACTGGTTCTCGGCCCAGTTCCAGGAGCTGATGAAGAACGCCCACCCGGCGCTCTGATCACTCCTTGAGCTCCGCCCCCGGTGCTGCCGACGGCCGCCGGGGGCGGAGACGTCCCGTCACGTCGAGTCGCGGACGACCAGCTCCGTCGGCAGGACGACCCGGCAGGGCTCGGGGCCGGGGCCGGTGATCTCCTGGAGCAGGGCGCGGGCCATGCGGCGGCCCATCTCCTCTATCGGCTGGCGGACGCTGGTGAGCGGCGGGTCCATGAGGCGGGCCACCGCCGAGTCGTCGACGCCGATGAGCGCCACGTCGTCGGGGATCCGCCGGCCCGCCTCGCGCAGCACACCCCGGGCGCCCGCCGCCATGACGTCCGAGGCGGCGAAGACGCCGTCCAGGTCGGGGCAGCGGTCCAGCAGCTCGCGCATGGCGCGCCGGCCGCCCTCCTCGGTGAAGTCGGCGGCGGCGACCAGCCGGTCGTCGGCGGGGAGGCCCGCCGCCTCGACGCCCTGGCGGTAGCCGTCGAGGCGGCAGCGCGCCACGTACATGTCGAGGGGGCCCGTGATGGTCGCGACACGGCGGCGGCCGCGGCCGGTGAGGTGGCCGACGGCCGAGCGGCCGGCCCCCACGTTGTCGGAGTCCACGTAGGCCACGCGCTCGCCCGCGGAGCGCCGGCCGTTCAGCACGGCGGGCACGCCCAGTTCCCGCGCCAGGTCGGGCAGCGGGTCGTCCCCGTGGACGGAGACCAGCAGGACGCCGTCCACCCGCTGGGCGGACAGGTACTGCTCGAACCGCTGCCGCTCCTTGCTGGACCGGATCAGGGTCAGCAGCAGCTGCATGTCCGCGTCCGCGAGTTCGGCGCTGACGCCCCGGATGATGTCGAGGAAGTACGGCTCGGCGAACAAGCGGGACTCGGTCTCGGGGATCACCAGGGCGATGGCGTCCGTACGGGCGCCGGCCAGCGCGCGGGCGGCGCGGTTGGGGACGTACCCCAGCTCGGCGATGGCCTGGCCGACCGCCGCCCTGGCCCGGTCGCTGACCCGTGGCGAGCCGTTGATCACGCGGGACACGGTGCCGCGCCCCACCCCCGCCCGGGCCGCGACCTCCTCCAGCGTGGGTCTGCCGGTCTGCCGTCCGCTCACCGCCATCGGTCTCCCATCGAACGCAACGAGGTGGTGACTGTCGTCACCGTCAACCTAGAGGGTGCCCCCTGGGACCGGCCCAGGGGGAGTACCGGTGCCGACAAGCGGCGTGGGAGCGCTCCCACAGTAGAGGAAACGACCTCACGCCGCCACCCTCGCCCGGGGCCGCCCCGCCCCACGCCCGGGGTCAACCGCCCCGCCGCCCGGGGCGGCGATTTTCCGCCCATGTATTGACACCCGCCCCGCCAGGCAGCAACCTTCCGGGCATGGCGGTGTGGGAGCGCTCCCACCGCCCCGCACCGCTGTCCGGCCCGGCCGCCGCCGAGCCGCTGAAAGCCGGCCCGGACTTCCTGCGCGCGCACACCGGCACCACCTGGACGAGGAGAGTGGAATGCGCACTTCCAGAATGACGGGCGGACGTCGCCGCCCCCGACCCGCGACCGTCGCGGCGCTCTCGGCGCTGACGGCCGGAACGGTCCTGCTGACCGGCTGCAGCACGGACGGCGGAGGGGCCGACGGCGCCACCGGCGACGGGAAGATCACCCTGCGCATCGGCACGTTCGGCTCGTTCGGTTACGACGACAAGAACGGCGCCAAGCTCTACGCCGAGTACGAGAAGCTCAACCCGAACATCAATATCGTCGAGTCGAACGTGGCCGACGGCCAGAAGTACTGGGACACGCTGAAGCTGCGCCTCTCGCGCAACAGCGGGCTGGCCGACATCCAGGCCATCGAGGTCGGGTACATCGCCGAGGCCATCGGCCCCGCCATGGCGAACAAGTGGGTGGACCTGTCGCAGACCGGCGGCGCCGACACCACCGCCTTCCTCGACTGGAAGATCAAGCAGGCGACGACGGCCGACGGCAAGGTCATCGGCCTCGGCACCGACATCGGCCCGATGGCCATCTGCTACAACAAGGACCTCTTCGCCAAGGCGAAGCTGCCCACCGACCGCGCCCAGGTCGCCAAGCTGTGGGCGGGCGACTGGGCCAAGTTCGTCGCCACGGGCAAGAACTACCAGAAGAGCGCCCCGGCCGGGACCGCCTTCCACGACTCCGCCAGCGGCCTGTTCAACGCCGTGCTCTCCAGCCAGCCGCAGCAGTACGCGGACGAGAAGGGCGAGCTGGCGTACGAGAACAGCCCCGGGGTGCGCAAGGCCTGGGACCTCGCCGTCGACGCGGCACAAGCCGGAATCACGGCGAAGCTGCGGCAGTTCGACGAGAAGGGCACCTGGAACGCCGGGTTCAAGAACTCGAAGTTCGCCACCGTCGCCTGCCCGAGCTGGATGACCGGCATCATCAAGGACCAGGCGGGGCCGGCCAACAAGGGCAAGTGGGACATCGCGAGCCCGCCGGTCGCGGGCAACTGGGGCGGCTCCTTCCTCGCCGTGCCGAAGTCCGGCAAGCACGCGCAGGAGGCCGCCAAGCTCGCCGCGTGGCTGACGGCCCCGGAGCAGCACGCCAAGGTCTTCGGGGTGAACGGCAACATCCCCTCCACGAAGGCGACGCTCGCCTCGCCGGAGGTGCAGAACGCCAAGATCGCGTACTTCGGTGACACACCCGTGGGGAAGATCTACTCGGAGGCGGCGGCCGGCATCACGCCCGCGCCGGTCAGCCGGTACGACGGCCAGGTGAAGACCTTCATCACCGACAACGGCATCCTCGACATCGAGCAGCGCGGCACCTCGCCGGACGCCGCCTGGGAGAACGTCAAGAAGCTGATCGACGACAAGATCGATCAGTAGGGGCCGAGGTCCGGCCCGCCCGGCGCTCCCCCGCCGGGCGGCCACCGTCCGCCCCCCGCGGGGTGACGACGGGGGCGTCCCCGCGCAGGCGCGGGCGGCCACCCGGCCGGCCCCTCCGGCGGCGAGGAGCCGTGGAGGGCCGTTCCGGCGCGGCGGATCGGTGACGGTCGGCGGCCACCGGCGGCGACCGGACCGGGTGGACGCCGGCTGGGGGCGACGAGCGGAGCCGGAACCCGCGCACCCGCGCACGCCGCCTCCATCCGGCGTACGCCCGCACCGGCGTGCCCGCACACGCGCCCGCACCGCGCCACCCGCACCCGCCCGCATCCGCCCCACGCGCCTACGCGCCTACGCGCCTACGCCCACCCACGCACGCATCAGGGCCGCACCGCGCCACCCGCACCCGCCCGCATCCGCCCCACGCGCACGCATCACGCCCGCACCCGCACCCGCACCCGCACCCGCACCCGCACGCCCGAACCTCACCGCACCCACCCACCCGCACCTCTCCACACCCGCCCACGCACCCGCCTGGAAGGACGCCCTCGTGGCCACCTCCGCCCGTGCGGCGACCGGCAGCACGTCGCCGCCCGATCCGCCCGTGCCCCCCTCTCCGCCTCCCGCGCCGTCCCGCGGCACCCGCGGCCCAAGCGGCCCACGCGGTTCCGGTGGCTGGCGCAGCCGCGTCTACCGCTGGGACCTGAAGGCGACCCCGTACGCCTTCGTCGCGCCCTTCTTCCTCTGCTTCGCGGCCTTCGGGCTCTTCCCGCTCGTCTACACGGGGTGGCTCTCGCTGCACCGGGTGGAGCTGGGCGGAGAGGCGCAGTGGCGCGGGTTCGAGAACTACACGGGCCTGTGGGACAGCGACTTCTTCTGGAACGCGCTGGTGAACACCTTCACCATCGGCGTCATCTCCACGGTTCCGCAGCTTCTGATGGCGCTGGGCCTGGCGCACCTGCTCAACTACAAGCTGCGCGGCCGGGGTTTCCTGCGGGTCGCCGTGCTGGCTCCGTACGCCACGTCGATCGCCGCCGCGACGCTCGTCTTCGCGCAGCTGTTCAACAGCGACTACGGGCTGATCAACACCGTCCTCGGCTGGGTCGGTTTCGAGCCGGTCGACTGGGAGTCGTCCAAGTGGCCCGCGCAGATCGCGATCTCCGTGATCGTCATCTGGCGGTGGACCGGCTACAACGCGCTGATCTACCTCGCCGCCATGCAGGCCGTCCCCCAGGACCTGTACGAGGCCGCCTCGCTCGACGGCGCCTCGCGCTGGCGCCAGTTCATCAGCGTCACGATCCCCTCCATCCGCCCGACGATCCTGTTCACCATCGTCGTCTCCACCATCGGCGCCACCCAGCTGTTCGGTGAGCCGATGCTGTACGGCGGGAGCCTCGGGGTCAGCGGCGGCAGCGGCAACCAGTTCCAGACGCTGAGCCTGCTGATGTACGAGAAGGGCTGGATCACCGGGGCGCTGGGGCAGGCGTCCGCCATCGCCTGGGTGATGCTGCTGATCCTGCTGCTGGTCGGCGCGGCCCGGCTGCTCGTCGCCCGCCTGAACAGGGAGACCTCGTGAGAATCAAGCAGACGGCGGGTCGCCAGCACCACGCGGGCCCGCTGACGTACGTCCTGCTGGGACTGGCCGCCCTGGTCTCGCTCTTCCCGCTGTACTGGAACCTCGTCGCCGCCTCGCACACCGGCGAACGCGTGGTCGAGGCCCCGGCGCCGCTGCTGCCGGGTCCGCACCTGCTCGACAACCTGACCTTCGCCTGGAACCAGGTGAACATGGCCGAGGCGCTGGTCAACACCACGGTCGTCGCCGGTCTGGTGGCGGCGTCCACGGTGCTCTTCTCCACGCTCGCCGGCTTCGCCTTCGCCAAGCTGCCGTTCCGGGGCCGGAACGTCCTGCTGGCCCTCGTCGTGGCGACGATGACCATCCCGCCGCAGCTCAGCGTCATCCCGCTGTACCGGATCATCACCGACCTGGGGTGGGTGGACCAGCTCCAGTCCGTGGTGCTGCCCTCGCTGGTGGCCGCGTTCGGGGTGTTCTTCATGCGCCAGTACCTGCTGGAGGCGCTGCCCGTGGAGCTGGTGGAGGCCGCGCGCGTGGACGGCGCGCACAGCCTGCGGATCATCTGGCACGTCGTCTTCCCGGTCGCCCGGCCCGCCATGGCCGTGCTGGGCATGCTCGTCTTCGTCCAGGCCTGGAACGACTTCTTCTGGCCCTTCATCGCGCTCACGCCGGACGGCAACCCGACCCTCCAGGTGGCGCTCGCCGGCCTCGGTTCGGGGAACCACACCATCAACCAGGCGATCGTGCTCACCGGCGCGCTGATCTCCACCCTGCCGCTGCTGCTGGTCTTCGCCCTGCTCGGCAAGCACATCGTGGGGGGCATCACCTCGGGCGCGGTCAAGAGCTGACCGCGCACGGCCGATCCCGTAAATGACCGAACACACCGCCCTGCACCCTCTTCTGCGTTGGGAGCGTTCCCGTATGACCGCGTCCGATTCCCTGCCGCTCACCGCCACCCGCCGGTTCCCGCCCGGCTTCCTGTGGGGAGCCGCCACCGCCGCCTACCAGATCGAGGGGGCGGCGGCCGAGGACGGCCGAACCCCGTCCATCTGGGACACCTTCTCGCACACTCCCGGAAAGGTCTTCGAGGGCCATACCGGTGATGTGGCGGTCGACCACTACCACCGGTTCCATGACGACGTACGGCTCATGGCGGACATGGGGCTGACCGCGTACCGGTTCTCCGTGTCCTGGTCGCGCGTGCAGCCGACCGGGCGCGGTCCGGCCGTCCAGAAGGGTCTGGACTTCTACCGCCGACTGGTGGACGACCTGCTGGCGCACGGCATCGAGCCGGTGCTGACGCTGTACCACTGGGACCTGCCGCAGGAACTGGAGGACGCGGGCGGCTGGCCGCACCGCGCCACGGCCGAGCGGTTCGCCGAGTACGCCGGGATCGTCGCCCGCGCGCTGGGGGACCGCGTCGGGCGCTGGACCACGCTCAACGAGCCCTGGTGCACCGCCTTCCTCGGGTACGGCTCCGGCGTCCACGCCCCGGGGCGCACCGATCCGGTCGCCGCCCTGCGCGCCGCCCACCACCTGAACCTGGGGCACGGGCTGGCCGTCCAGGCGCTGCGCGCCGCGCTGCCGCCGGGCGCGGAGACGTCCGTCTCGCTCAACCTGCACGAACTGCGGCCGCTCACCTCGGCTCCCGGGGACCTGGACGCGGTGCGCCGGATCGACGCGGTGGGCAACCGGATCTGGCTGGGCCCGATGCTGAAGGGGGCCTACCCCGAGGACCTGTTGCGGGACACCGCCCACCTCACCGACTGGGGATTCGTCCGCCCCGGTGACCTCACCGACACCAACCAGGTCCTGGACAGCCTGGGCATCAACTACTACACGCCCACCCTGGTGGCGGCCGCCCGCGAGGGCGACGCCGCACCGCGCAACGACGGGCACGGCGCCAGCGCCTACTCACCGTGGCCCGGGTCGGAGGACGTCGCCTTCCACCAGCCGCCCGGCGAGCGCACCGCGATGGGCTGGGCGATCGACCCGACCGGCCTGTACGACCTGCTGCTGCGGGTGGCCGGCGAGAACCCGGGGCTGCCCCTGCTGATCACCGAGAACGGCGCGGCGTTCGAGGACGAGGTCGGTGCCGACGGTACGGTGCACGACCCGCGGCGCGTCGCGTACGTGCACGGCCATCTGGAGGCGGTGCACCGGGCCATCGCCGACGGGGCGGACGTACGCGGCTACTTCCTGTGGTCGCTGCTGGACAACTTCGAGTGGGCGTACGGCTACGCCAAACGGTTCGGCGCGGTGCACGTCGACTACGAGACGCAGGCGCGTACGCCGAAGTCGACGGCCAACTGGTACGCGGGCGTGGCCCGTTCCGGTGAGCTGCCCGCCCTCGACGGGGCGTAACCGGCACCGGCGGGCAGGCCGGGGCCCCGGTCCGGCGCCGTGGCCCCGGCGCGTCGCGCCGCCGGTTGCGTACACAATCGGCTCATGCGCGCACTCATCCGCGGGTTCCGCAGACGGGCCCTGCTGCTCGCGGCCGTCGTGGCGGTCGCCGCCGCTCCGGCCGCCGGCTGCGGCCGGGGCGGCGGCGACCCGGCCGGCCGGACCGTCCTGACCGTGGGGCTCTTCGGGTCGTTCGGCTACGAGGAGGCCGGGCTCTACGACGCGTACATGAGGCTCCACAAGGACGTCGTGATCAAGCAGTCGTCCATCCAGCGCAACGAGAACTACTACCCGCAGCTGCTCACCCACCTCGTCAGCGACAGCGGCCTCGCCGACATCCAGGCCGTCGAGGCCATCAACATCGCTGAGGTCACCGCCACCCAGGCGGACAGGCTGGAGGACCTGGGCCGGGCACCGGGGGTGCGCCGGGAGGACTTCCTGCCGTGGAAGTGGCGGCAGGCCACCACCCGCGACGGCCGCACGGTGGGTCTCGGCACCGACATCGGGCCGCAGGCCGTCTGCTACCGCAAGGACCTCTTCGCCAGGGCCGGGCTCCCCACCGACCGGGACGCGGTCGGCAGGCTGTGGGCGGGCGACTGGCGCGGGTACCTGGAGACGGGCAAACGGTACCGGGACAGGGCTCCGGCGGGCACCTCCTTCGTGGACTCGGCGTCCGGCGTCCTGTCCGCCATCACCGGCGGCACCGCCCGGCGGTACTACGACGAGGACGGCACCGTCGTCTACAAGAGCAACCCGGCCGTACGGGAGGCCTGGGACATCGCGGCCTCGTTCGCCACCGAGGGCCTGACCGCCCGGCTCCAGCAGTTCACGCCCTCCTGGGACCAGGCGTTCGCCAACGGGACCTTCGCCACCGTCTCCTGCCCCGCCTGGATGCTCGGCTACATCGAGGACAAGGCCGGCCCGGCCGGTGCGGACAGGTGGGACGTGGCGGCCGCGCCCCGGCCCGCCAACTGGGGCGGCTCCTTCCTCGTCGTACCGAAGTCCGGCCGGCACCGCGCCGAGGCGGCGAGGCTGGCGGCCTGGCTGACGGCTCCCGCGCAGCAGGCGACGCTGTTCCAGCGGCGCGGCAGTTTCCCGAGCGCGTCCGCCGCCCACGCCCTCCCGGCGGTCGCCGGAGCCCGGCACCCGTACTTCGGCGACGCCCCGATCGGCCGGATCTACACCCGCGCCGCCCAGGGCGTCCCGGTCACGATCCTCGGCCCGAAGGACCTGGTCATCGCGCAGAACCTGGCCGACGTCGGGATGCTCCAGGTCGACCAGAAGGGCCGGCGGCCCGAGGACGGCTGGGACGCGGCGGTCAGGACCATCGACAACGCACTGGACCTGTGACCGCCATGGCGAGCGAGACCACCACCACGAACGCCCCCGCGGCGCCCCCGCGGCACACGGCCGGGGCCGCGGGGACCGCGTGGCGCGGCCGCGGGCACCGGTGGGCCGCGCGGTGGGGCCCGTACGCGCACATCGCGCCGTTCTTCGTCCTCTTCGCCGCGTTCGGCCTCTTCCCGCTGCTCTACACGGGCTGGGCCTCGCTGCACCGGGTCGAGCTGACCGCGCCCACCGACATGGAGTGGGTGGGGCTGCGGAACTACTCCCGCCTGCTCACCGACGAGTTCTTCTGGAACGCGCTGAGGAACACGGTCACCATCGGCCTGCTGTCCACCGTGCCGCAGCTGCTGATGGCGCTGGGCATCGCGCATCTGCTCCACTGCCGGCTGCGCGGCTCGACGTTCTTCCGGGTCGTCGCCCTCACCCCGTACGCCACCTCCGTCGCCGCCGCGACGCTTGTGTTCGTGCTGATCTTCGGCAGGGACTTCGGGCTGGCCAACTGGGTGCTCGGGCTCGTCGGCGTCCATCCGGTGGACTGGCAGAACGGCACGTGGACCTCGCAGTTCGCGGTGTCCACCATCGTCATCTGGCGGTGGACGGGCTACAACGCGCTGATCTACCTGGCCGCGATGCAGGCGATCCCGGGCGAGCTGTACGAGTCGGCGGCTCTGGACGGCGCCTCCCGATGGCGGCAGCTGGTGCACGTCACCGTGCCGTCGCTGCGGCCGACGATCCTGTTCACATGCGTCGTGTCGACGATCGGCGCCCTCCAGTTGTTCGGGGAGCCGCTGCTGTTCAACGGGAGTGCGGGCGCGACGGGCGGCTCCGACCACCAGTTCCAGACGCTGGGGCTCTACCTGTACGAGCAGGGCTGGGTGAACCTGCACCTGGGCCGCGCCTCGGCGATCGCCTGGGCGATGTTCCTGATCCTGCTGCTCGCCGGGGCGGTGGTCGCGCTCCTGGGCGCGTACCGGAGGAGGGCGCGATGAACACGTCCGCGGGTCCCCACCGGTCACGCGGCGGGCTGCTGACGTACGCCGCGCTGGCCGTGCTCACCGTGGTGTCGCTGTTCCCGCTCGTGTGGACGGCGATCGCGGCGTCCGGCAGCAGCGGCCGGCTGGCGCGGACCCCTCCGCCCTTCTGGTTCGGCGACGACCTGCTGGAGAACCTGGGTGTCGCCTGGAGCGACGCCAACATGGGCACGGCGCTGCTGAACACGACGATCGTGGCGAGCACGGTCGCGGCGGGCACGGTCCTGTTCTCCACGCTCGCCGGTTTCGCCTTCGCCAAGCTGCGTTTCCGCTTCAGGGACGCGCTCCTGCTGCTGGTGATCGGCACGATGACGGTGCCTCCGCAGCTCAGCGTGGTGCCCCTGTTCATGCTGGTCGCCGAGGTGTCCTGGACCGACCGCCTCCAGTCCGTGATCCTGCCGGCCCTGGTGAGCGGCTTCGGGGTGTTCTTCATGCGCCAGTACCTGGTGACGGCGCTCCCCACCGAGCTGGTCGAGGCGGCCCGGGTGGACGGGGCGGGCGGTCTGAGGGTGGTGTGGCACGTCGTCTTCCCGGCCGCCCGGCCCGCGATGGCGGTTCTGGCCATGCTGACGTTCGTGATGTCGTGGAACGACTTCTTCTGGCCGATCATCGCCCTCACCCAGAGCAATCCCACGGTCCAGGTGGCGCTGACGGGACTCGGCAGGGGCTACATCCCCGACCAGTCGGTCATCATGGCGGGCGCCCTGCTGGGCACCCTGCCGCTGCTGCTGGTCTTCGTGTTCTTCGGCCGCCGGATCGTCGGCGGCATCATGCAGGGCGCGGTGAAGGGGTGAGGGCAGGTCCGGGATGGGGCGCGCTCCGGCCGGGTGGGGGGCGACCCGGCCGGAGCGCTGGAGGGGTGGCTGCTTGCGGGCGGCGAACGCCCCTGTGAAGGCGAGCGGGTGCTGGTGGTGCGGCAGACGCTAGCGGGCCGGAGACGGACAAATGCACGCTATCGGGCCGGGGCTGAGGATCTTAGGCTCCGCTTAAGGAACCCATGGGAGCCGATTAATGCTGGGCCCGCCGCCGGCGCCTCATCCGGTGCCCGCGCCCGCGACCCCGCCCCTCCGCCGGGCCGCGCCGCCCGTCCAGCCCGATCCAGACGCGGACCTCCGTGCCGCCGAGGACCGAGCGCCCGATCCGTACGTCGCCGCCGGTCGACTCGGCGACCCGGCGCACGATGTCCAGCCCGAGCCCCGTCGAACCGTCCCGCGCCCCGCTGTTGCCGCGCGTCATGGCGGCCTCCGGGTCCGCGATCCCGGGCCCGGCGTCCGAGACGAGGATGATGACGGCGTCGTCACCGTTGTGGACGTCCACCGAGAAGGCGGTGCCCTCCGGGGTGTGGCGGAAGACGTTGCCGAGCAGCGCGTCCAGCGCGGCCACCAGGTCGGGGCGGGCGACGGGGATGCGTACGGGGCGGTCGACGCCCGCGAGGCGCACCTTGCGGGCCTCGTCCTCGGCGAGCGCCGACCAGAACTCCATCCGTTCCCGTACGACTCCGGAGGCGTCGCACCCGGCGCCGGGGCCGGTCGCCTGGGTCTGCGGCTTGGCCTCCCTCGCCGTGCGGATGATGGTGTCGACCTCCCGCTCCAGCTGTTCCACGGCCGCCCGCGTCTGCTCGGCGGCGGGCCCGTCGCCGAGCGAGGCGGCGTTGAGGCGCAGCACCGTCAGGGGCGTGCGGAGCCGATGGGAGAGGTCGGCGGCGAGTTCCCGCTCGTTGGCGAGGAGCTGGACGACCTGGTCGGCCATGGAGTTGAAGGCGACGGCGGCGGACTTGAGTTCGGTGGGCCCGTCCTCGGGCACGCGGGCACCGAGCCTGCCCTCGCCCAGTTCGTGGGCCGCGTGCGCGAGCCGCTGGGCGGGCCGCACCATGCGGACGCCGAGCCGGTCGGCGACGGCGACCGAGCCGACGACCAGCGCGACGCCCACACCGGCGAGGATCAGCCACGCGGTGGTCAGGCCGTTGGTGACCTCCCCCTCGGGGACGTACACCTCGACGATCGCGATCTGGCCGGTGCTGATGGCGGTCGGCTGGAGCAGGGCGTAACCGCCGGGCACCTCGGTGGTCGAGGCCCGCGGTACGCGCTGGACGGTGGCGAGGTCCTTGGCCGTGGCCCGGCCACGACCGATCTCCATGGGAGCGGCGCCCGGGGACGCCGGGATGTGGACGGCCAGGCGCCCGGCGGCTCCCGCCTGGGTGGAGGCGACGGCCCGGTCGAGCTGGGCGCGGTCGGTGGTGATGGACAGGGACGTGCCGATGGCGGCGGCCTGCCGTTCGGCGTTGGTGAACGCCCGGTCGCGGGCCATCTCCTTGATGACCAGCCCCAGGGGCACGGCGAACGCGACCACGACCATCACCGTGACGGCCAGCGCCACCTTGACGAGCGCCCACCTCACCGCCCGCTCCTCGCTGCTCCGCCCGCGCCGGGGTGGCCGCCCGCCGGGGGCGGGGGCGGCGGAGGCGCGGTCATCGCGGTCGTCGGCGGCCCGGCGGCCGGGGGTGCGCCCCTCACCGCGGCGGCTCCAGCTTCACGCCGACGCCCCGCAGGGTGTGCAGGTACCGGGGCTTGGCGGCGGTCTCGCCCAGTTTCCGCCGCAGCCACGACAGATGGACGTCGATGGTCTGGTCGTCCCCGTACGACTGCTGCCACACCTCGGCGAGCAGCTCCTTGCGCGGGACGACCACGCCGGGCCGGCCGGCCAGGAAGGCGAGCAGGTCGAACTCCCGGCGGGTGAGGTCCAGCCGTACCCCGTCCAGTTCCGCCTGGCGCCGCAGCGGGTCGACGGTGAGCCCGCCGACCCGCAGGACGCTGCTGGGCGGCGCCTCGCCGGCGGTCGCGCGGGAACGGCGCAGCACGGCGGCCATCCGGGCCGACAGGTGTTCCACCGAGAACGGCTTGGTGAGGTAGTCGTCGGCGCCGTCGTTGAGGAGCCGTACGATCTCGGCCTCGTCGTCCCGCGCGGTCGCGATGATCACCGGTACGTCGGTGATGCCGCGCAGCATCTTCAGCGCCTCGGACCCGTCCAGATCGGGCAGTCCGAGGTCCAGGATGACGACGTCGAACCGGAAATGGGCGACCTCGCGCAGCGCCTCCAGTGCCGTGCCGACGCTCCGTACGGTGTGGGAGGCCTCGGTCAGGTGCCGGATGAGGGCGGAGCGCACGAACTGGTCGTCCTCGACCACGAGCACACTTGCCATGGGCGGCACCGTACGCCATACGGCGGAATGAGGGGGACCGGTGTTGACCTTCGGGGCGGGTGGTGCAGGATGGCCCGGATGCGTAGAGGACTCGTACATGCCATGGCGTGGTCGCTCGCCACGGGCGCGGCGGTCACTCTGTCGTGGTGGGGCGTGCACACGGTGATGGCCGGGACGGCGTACGACCCGCCGCGCGCCCTGCCGATCACCGCCGACCGCCCGGCCACGGCCCCGAGCGTGTCGCCGCGGGCCTCCGCCACGCGGCGCCCGCAGGCCTCCCCCACGCCGAGCCCCACGCCGCCCCCGGCGACGACCTCCCCCGCTCCGGGCCGCAGGCCGCCGGTCACCCCGTCGCGTCCGTCGTCACCGGCGCCGGTTCCGGCCCCGGCGTCGAGCGCGCCTACCGCGAACGGCGGCGAGGTGAGGAGCTACACCGTCGACGGCGGCCGGGTCGCCTTCGACATGGGGGAATCATCGGCGGAGCTGGTGTCGGCGACCCCCGCGTCCGGCTGGCAGATGCAGGTGTGGAAGCAGCCGACGTACATCCGCGTGACGTTCAGCCGGGACGGCAAGGAGATCGACGTGTTCTGCACGTGGCACGACCACGCGCCCATGGTCCAGATCGACGAGCGCTGAGCGCTCAGTCCTCTTCGACCCGGTACGACTTGGTCCAGGTGGCACCGCAGCGGCAGTGGTAGTGCTCGATGAGCTCACCGCTGTCGGAGACGCCCATACCCCGGTGCACCCGCACATGGACATGTGTACTCATGGTGTCCTCTTTCCACCACAGGGGACAATTGGCCGATTCTCGCCTCGGCGTTCCCCTTCCGGCAAGGCCCCGCCCACCACGCGGACGGTGGGCAACGACACCGCTCGCCTCACTGGAACGCGGAGGCGGGCGGTACGGGTGAGTCCTTGGCGTTCGCGTCGGTGACGGCGGCCGCTCCGCCCGTGAAGTCGGCCAGCTCCCGCCCGTGCTCCACCCGGCCCGGGTGCGGATCGGTCGCGACCCGGCGGGTCAGCTCCGCGACGGGCAGGGCCGTGTCGGAGGCGAGGAGTACGGCGTTGCCGAAGCGGCGCCCACGCAGTACGGCCGGGTCGGCGGCGAGCGCGAGCTCGGGGAAGACGGCCGCCGCGGTGGCGATCTGGCCGCGCAGGTGGGCCAGCGGTGGCCCGTCGGCGAGGTTGGCGGCGTAGTGCCCGCCGGGCGCGAGGACGCGCCGCACCTCGGTGAGGAACTCGGTGCTGGTCAGGTGCGCGGGGGTGCGGGCGCCGCTGAAGACGTCCGCGATGACCAGGTCCGCCCAGCCGTCCGGTACCTTGCCGAGCCCGGCACGGGCGTCGGCGTCGCGCACCCGGACCCGGGCGGCGGGGTCGAGCGGCAGCTCCCGGCGCACCAGCCGGACCAGGGCCGCGTCGACCTCGACGACCTGCTGGGTGGAGCGGGGCCGGGTGGCGGCGACGTACCGGGCGAGCGTGAAGGCACCGCCACCGAGGTGGACCACCCGCAGGGGCCGGCCCGGCGGTGCGACCAGGTCGGCCACGTGGCCGAGCCGCCGCTGGTAGGCGAACCCGAGGCGGGCGGGCTCGTCCAGGTCCACATGCGACTGGGGCGCCCCGTCGATGAGCAGGGTCCAGGCCCTCGCCCGCTCCGGGTCGGGTACGAGCTCGGCGACCCCACCGGCCACGGTCTCGACGACGGCCTCGGGCCCCGCTGCCCGCCCGCGCCGCTTGTTCCTTGCCATCCGCCCATTATCAAGGCCCGCCCCCCGCGCCTCCGCCGGGCGGGTGGGGGCCCGGAACGCTCGCCCCGTGCACGGCCGGAGGCCCCGCCCCTGCGCCCCCGGCCGGGTGGGTGCGGGGCCCGGAACGCCCACCCCGGTGCACGGCCGGCACCAGGCACGCCACCCGTCGCGGACCAGGCGGCGCGGGGCCGAGCGGGGGGCCGGGCGGAGGGCCGGGCGGGGGGCCGGGCGGCCCGGGCCCGGGCGAGGGCGGAGGCGGGGCGGCCGGGAGGCCGCGTAGCCGGGAGGCTGCGCGGCTCCGGATCGGGCGGGGGCACGGGCGGGGCGGGCGGATGGCCGGGCGGCTCGGGCCCGCGAGTGGCCTGGTGGCGGGGGGCTGTGCGGCTCCCCGCTCGGACTGGGGGCACGGCGAGCAGGGCGGCTCGGGGCCGGGCGGGGGG
>NZ_BAAASR010000002.1:527654-617893 GCF_039532985.1 Streptomyces gobitricini
CGGGGGCCGGGCGGCGGCTCGGGCCGGCGCCCGGCTGGTGGGGCGGTGGCCGGGCGGCCGGGGCGCGGGCGTACGGGGGCCGAGGCGGCCGAGACGTGGGCGGCCCCCGGAGGCCTGGGTCCGGGGGCGGGAGCGCCGGGCGGCGCGTGCGCGCGGGCGCTATCGGCAGTTGTCGGCGGCCTCGATCAGTCGGGCGGCCTCGCCGAGGGCTTCGCGGAGCACCACGGGGTCGGTGACCGGGCCGGTGTCGCCCGGCGGGAGCAGCCAGCCGGTGCCGGTGACCGGAGGCTCCGGCTGCGCGCCGGGGAAGGGCGGGATCCGCAGACCGCGCCCGGAGGTCCGGGTGCAGGCGCTGCCCGGCATGTCCCAGCCGGCGGCGGTGCCTGGCGGCACCAGGAAACCGAGGGTGTCGCACGACCCGTCGTGCAGCACCGGTCCGACCAGCGGAGCGCCACCGCGCCGCAGGATGTCGACGGCCTCCAGGCCCTGCCGGGCCGGGACGGTCACCAGATCGCAGGCCTCGCCCTCCTCGGGCGGTTCGCTCGCGTCCGGTGTCGGCCAGTGCTCCGCGGCGGGCTGTGACGCACCGCCGGGCTGCGGGTCCACCTGCATGCCGACCTCCAACAAGGGATCCCCTCCTCGCTCGAGTCCCCGTGTGGAGACACGTTGCGTCTCTCCACATGGTTCAACGCCCCCGGGCGTCAACAGCTACGGCGGCACGCCGCCGCAAAGGATGGCAGTTCATGGCGGATCACGAAGGGGATATCCGATTTGTAGCCAAACTCTGCGTGCCCGGGCCGTCACAGCAGGTACTTTCTTGCTCCGCCGGAACAACGGCAGCGCAGTACGCAGGAGAGGGCTCGGCCATGGCGACGTCACGGGCAGTTCCCAATCTGGTCTTCCGCCGCCTGCGCGGGCAGCGCTCCCCCGGGGAGTTCGCGGCCGCGGTCCGCCGGGCCGCCCGGGAGATCGGCGAACAGGTCGCGTGCGACGCCCGTTACATCGGACGTGTGGAGTCGGGTGAGATCCGCTGCCCCAACTACGCGTACGAACGGGTGTTCCTGCACATGTTCCCGGGCCTGTCCCTGACGGACCTGGGGTTCGCCGCCCGGGAACAGGTGCGCGGCCGACGGGCGCGTACCGCGGCGGCCACCCGTGCGCCGGCGCCACAGATCACCATCCGGAACGATGAGGAGAGCGACGTGCTGCGTCGCGCATTCATGACGAGCGGCACCGCCACGGTGGCGGCCGCCTCGCTCGGCCTCGGTGCCACCGTCCCCGCGCCGCGCGCCGGGGGCAGGTTCGGCGAGGCCGAGGTGACCGCCGTCGAGGAGGCCGTACGACGGATCCGCCTGCTCGACGACCGGCACGGCGCGGACCGGCTGTACCGGATGGCCGCCGAGCCGCTGCGTACCACGTACGCGCTGCTCGACGCCGGCACGGCGGGCCGCCGGTCGACGACCGACCGGATGCACGCGGGCGCCGGTGAGCTGGCGCTCTCGGTGGGGTGGCTGGCGCACGACTCCGGCCGCCTGGACGACGCCCGCTCCCACTACGCGGAAGCCCTGGCCACCGCGCGCGTGGCGGGTGATCCGGCACTGGAGGCCCACGCCTTCTCCAACACGTCCTTCCTGGCCAGGGACTTGGGCCGGTACCGCGAGGCGGTACGGGCGGCGCAGGCCGGACAGCGGGCCGGCAGGCACCTGCCCTCGCCGCGGCTGCTGGCCCTGCTGACGCTCCGGGAGGCGGGCGGCTGGGCGGGGCTCGGCGACCGGGTGGCGTGCGAGGAGGCCCTGGGCCGGGCGCACAAGCTGTTCGGGCGCGGGCCGAGCGACGCGGACCCGGAGTGGATGTCGTTCTTCGGCGAACCGGAGCTGGAGCTGCTGGAGGCGCAGTGCTGGTCCGCCCTGGGCGACTGGCCGCGCGCCGCCCGGCACGCGCACCGCGCGGTGGCCCTGCAGAATCCGCACTTCACCCGCAACCTGGCGCTCTACCGGGCGCAGCTGGCGACCGACCTGGCCCGCGGCGGCGCGCCGGAGGAGGCCGCGGCGACCGGTGAACGGGTGCTGGACCTGCTGGGCCAGGTCCAGTCGAGCCGCATCCACGCGATGCTGACCGAGACGGCCCACCTGCTCGCCCCGTACGCCGGTGGCGCGGCGGTGTCGTCGTTCCTCGCCCGCCGCGCGGCGGTGCGGGAGGCCTGACCGCCGCGCCGCACCGCCCGCTCCGCCCCGGCACCTCGTGCGAAGCACAGGGACTGCGGGGCGGACCTGGCCCGTACTGGGGAGGGAGGCGGACAGCAGCGGCAGAACGGGCTGGTCGCGCCCGCTCGCGACGCGCCGTCGCGCGTCGACGGGCCACCGAGGAGGAAGGCCCTCCCGCCCCATGTGGGCGGAGGGGCCTCCCTCGTGCCGGGGCCTCCGGGGGCTCAGCCCTCCAGGTGCCCCGTGTCGTTCCAGCGCTCGAGCGCCGGGGCGCCGTAGGCCCAGCCGAGGGCGGACAGGCTCGTGGGGTCGAGGCGGACGCGGGCCGCGAAGGAGACGGGCTCGCCCAGCCAGCGCGCGGCGATCGAGCGCAGGATGTGGCCGTGCGCGAAGACCAGGACGTCGCGGTCGGCCGAGCGCGCCCAGGCGACGACCTGGTCCGCGCGGTCGGACAGCTGCGCCAGGGTCTCCCCCTCCGGCACGCCGTCGCGCCAGATGAACCAGTCCGGGCGGTCCGCCTTGATCTCGGGCGGCGTCATGCCCTCGTACGCGCCGTAGTCCCACTCCATCAGGGTGTCCCAGGTCTCGGCGCGGTCGCCGAAACCGGCCAGTTCACAGGTCTCACGCGCGCGTGCCAGCGGACTGGTACGGACCTCGAAGCCGTCCAGGCCGTCCCAGGGGCTCCGGTGGAGCCGTTCACCGAGCAGCTTGGCGCCCCGGCGGCCCTCCTCGAGCAGCGGTATGTCCGTCCTGCCGGTGTGCTTGCCCAGCAGCGACCATTCGGTCTGACCGTGCCGGGCGAGCAGGATCCGCGGTGCCATGAGGGCTCTCCTGAAGTCTCGCTTGGGTGTCCGTCCATCATCGCGCACGGCCCCCGCCGACGTGGACAGTGGGCGTCCGGGCCCCGATTGTCAGTGCCGGATGCGAGACTTCCCCGGGTGAGCGAATCCCTGGGCAGCGGACCGGTTCGGCGTCCGCAGACGACACTCCGGCACCGGCTCGCCGAGCTGCGCGGCCCGGCGTCCCCGCCGCATCCGCTGGACGCCCGAGCGCTGGCGGCGCTGGCGGCCAACCCCGGCTGCCGGCGGCGGGCGCTGCTGGACGGTGCCGGGGTCGACAAGGCCGCGCTGGCGTCGGCGCTCGGGGCGCCGTCCGGCTTCGGACAGTCGCAGTTCGCGTTCATGCGCGGGAACGCCTTCGAGGCCAAGGTGAAGGCCGGCGGCGGTACGGAGCTGATGCGGCTGCTGGGTGTGGCCGAGCCGGAGGACGTCCGGGTCCCCGACCTGGCGGCGGCCGGCCCCCAGGGCCGTGCGGCGCGCACGGCCCTGGCGCTGCGCGAGGCGACCGCGGCCGGGGCGTGGTCGCTGCTCGACCACCCGATGCTCGCCCTGGAGGTGGCCGGTTCGCCCGCGTACCTGGAGCCGGACGCGGTGGTGGTGCACCCCGACGGGCGGTGGACGGTCGTCGAGATCAAGTCGTTCCCCATGATCGACGGTTCCGCTGACGCGGCGAAGGTAGGCGCGGCGGCCCGGCAGGCCGCGGTGTACGTGTTGGCGCTGGAGCGGACCGCGACGGTGACCGAGGGCGCGTCGGTGGCGCACTCGGTGCTGCTGGTGTGTCCGAAGGACTTCTCCAACCAGCCGGCCGGCTCGGTCGTCGACGTACGCAAGCAGCTGTCGGTGACACGGCGGCAGCTGGCCCGGCTGACCCGCGTGGAGGACATCGCGGCTGCCCTGCCCGAAGGGGTCTCGTTCGACGTGGAGGCGTGTTCGGCGGAACAGCTGACCGCCGCGGTGGAGGCGGTTCCTTACGCCTACGCGCCGGAGTGCCTGGCCGCGTGCGAGCTGGCCTTCCACTGCCGGGGCCGGGCCCGGGAGGCGGGCGCGGTGGAGGCGCTGGGCCGCTCGGTGCGGGGCGAGCTGGGCGGGCTGACGACGGTCGGCGCGGTGCTGGCGGCGGCGCGCGGACAGGCGGGTGACCCGGACGACCCGGCGGTGTCCGCGCTGCGACGGGCGGCCGCCCTGCGGGCGGAGTCCTTGGCGGAGTCCTCGGAGGAGGCGGGCGCGTGTCTCTGATCTCCACGCTGGCGCGCCTGGAGGCCGTCGAGTCGGGGCGCGCCCAGCCGCTGGCCACCGTGCGGCACCGGCATGTGGCGGAGCGGCCGCTCGTCCTCGTACCGCTGACGACCGCCGGTGAGGCGGGCGCGCCGCTGGGGGCGCTGGTCGGGACGGACCCGGAGCAGCCCCGGTTGCTGGTCGTGCCGCAGCCGCGGGACCGGGACCTGCGGTTCGCGTTCCTCGCGGACCTCGCCGAGGCGGTCCTGCCGTACGTCGAGGGGTACGCGGACGACGTCGAGGCCGCCGAGCGGAGTGAGACGGACCCGGAGACCGGGAAGAAGGTCAAGGTCGAGGTGGAGCTGTGCGCGGACGCGCCGCAGCTGATCGTGCCGAGCCGCGCGGGCGTCGAGTACGTCCGGCTGCTGGGCCGGTCCACGCGGTTCCGGCGCACGGCCGAGCAGGACCCGGAGACGCCGTTCCCGGCGCCGCCGCGCGTCCCGCTGCTGGGGCGGTGGCTGACGCACTACGGGGAGCGGGCGCGGGTGCCGGGTTCGTCGCTGCTGCTGGCGGCGACCGACCTGCTGAACCGGCACTGGGCCACCGGCCAGTCGTCGCTGGAGGACCAGCATCTGGGGGCGTTGCTCGCCTGGGTCGACCCGCCCGGCGGCGGCTCCGGCGCGCAGGAGGCTCTCCGGGCGGAGCTGGGCCGTGACCGGGACGGCCAACTGCTGTGCCCGCCGGCCGGTCCGGCCACCGACCCGGCGTTCGACAACCGGCTGCTGGCGCCGGCCGTCGAGCGGTACGACCGGGCCCGGCAGGCCCTGGCGTCGGCCGAGGACGCGGAGGCCGCCGACGAGCGGCTGGGTGACCTGCACCGGGCGGAGCGGGAGATCCGGCGGCTGATCCTCACCCAGCTGCGGCCGACGTGGCACGCCGTGTGGCGGGCGGTCGAGCTGGTGCGCGAGCTGCCGCCGGGCTCCCGGGTGGCGGACCGGTGGACCCGCGACCGCTGGTCGTTCACCGGCCACCGGGACCGGGTGCGGGCGGGCGAGCCGCCGCAGCCGCGCCGGGACGACGCCGTCACGGCGGCCAACAAGCTGGCGGCGCGGGAGAGCGCGCAGGCACAGCTGGAGGCGCAGGAGGCGCTGGACGACCCGCTGGTGATGGCCGAACGACGGCTGACGGGCGAGGCGTTCGTGGCGGAGGTGGTGGAAGTGACGATGGCGTGGTCGGAGTCCAGGCGGCCGGCACCGCGCCCGCTGCTGACCGTGCGCACGGACGACCGGCCGCACCTGGGCGAGGCGGTGAAGGCCTACCGTTCGCTGGAGGGCAAACCGCAGGCGGTGGAGTTCGTGCGGTACGAGGAGGACGGGTCGCTGGTGCTGCGCGTCCTGGACCGGATGGGCCGGGGCAAGGAACCGGCACAGGGCTCGGTGCCGCGGAAGGGCGACCGTCTGGTGTGGACGCTGTTCGAGCACGACCAGCGGGTCGGCGCGAAGCTGCCGGACCCCGAGGAGACGCCGTGGACGCACGGCGGTCCGCCGCGGGTGGACGCCGTGGAAGCACCCGACGCCGTGACGCCGGAGGACCTGCTGTGACGTCCGTCGCCTTCGACCCTGCCGCCGCGGCCTCCCGGGCCACCCGGGAGATCCTCGACGACACGCTGCACGGGGACGCCCGGGGCGTCGTCGTGGACTCGCCGCCGGGCGCGGGGAAGTCCACGCTCGTCGTGCGCGCCGCGCTGGAGCTCGCGGCGGCCGGCCGGCCCCTGATGGTGGTCGCCCAGACCAACGCGCAGGTCGACGACCTGGTGCTGCGCCTCGCCGAGAAGGAGCCCGGGCTGCCGGTGGGGCGGCTGCACAGCAATGACTCCGACCCGTACGACAAGGCGCTCGACGACCTCGACCACGTACGGAAGTCGGCGAAGGCGGCGGACCTGGCCGGGCTGGACGTGGTCGTCTCGACGGCGGCGAAGTGGGCCCATGTGAAGGGCGTCGAGCCGTGGGGGCACGCCATCGTCGACGAGGCGTACCAGATGCGGTCGGACGCGCTGCTGGCGGTGGCCGGGCTGTTCGAGCGGGCGCTGTTCGTGGGCGACCCGGGGCAGCTGGACCCGTTCAGCGTGGTCGGCGCGGACCAGTGGGCGGGGCTGTCGTACGACCCGTCCGCGAGCGCCGTGTCGACCCTGTTGGCCCACAATCCGGATCTGCCGCAGCACCGGTTGCCGGTCTCCTGGCGGCTCCCGGCATCCGCCGCGCCGCTCGTCTCCGCCGCGTTCTACCCGTACACGCCGTTCCGCAGCGGGACGGGGGCCGGTGACCGGCAGCTGTCCTTCGGGGTGCCGTCGGACGGTTCGGGCCCGGACCGGGTGCTGGACGAGGCGGCCGAGTCGGGCTGGGGCCTGCTGGAGCTGCCCGCCCGGCTCACCCCGCGCACCGACCCGGAGGCGGTACGGGCGGTGGCGCTGGTGGTGCGGCGGCTGCTGGACCGGGGCGGCGCGGCCGTGTCGGAGCGGTCGGCGGACCCCGTGCCCCTCACCGCGGACCGTGTCGCGGTCGGCACGGCCCACCGCGACCAGGCGGCGGCGGTACGGGCGGCCCTGGCCGACCTGGGCGTCGCGGGGGTCACCGTCGACACGGCCAACCGTCTCCAGGGGCGGGAGTACGACGTGACGGTCGTCCTCCACCCGCTGTCGGGCCGCCCGGACGCGACGGCGTTCCACCTGGAGACGGGGCGCCTGTGTGTCCTGGCCTCCCGCCACCGCCACGCCTGCGTCGTGGTGTGCCGGGCGGGCGTGGCGGACCTGCTGGACGAGCATCCCTCGACGGAGCCGGTGCGGCTGGGCGTCACGGTGAAGTTCCCGGACGGCTGGGAGGCCAATCACGCGGTGCTCTCGCACCTCTCCGAGCACCGGATCCCGTGGTCGCCCTAGGGTCCGGCCGCCCGGGGGAAGGGGCGCACTTGCGCCGGGCGGGAGAATGGAAGGTGGTCCATCACGACGGGGACGTCCCCGCGGGTGGGGGAAGCTCGTCGTGCGAAGAGGAGAGGTTCATGGCGGAGACCGAGCGGAGCGAACGGCGGCTGCGGCCCGCCCCCCTGCTCTTCGAGCCGGCGGAGGCCGCGGCCGACCCGGAGCACTTCTTCGACCTGGAGTCGATGGAGGACCCCAGGGAGCTGCTCGTCCGGTCCACGGAGCTGGCGCTCGCGTTCCGCGCGGCGACGGACCGGGCGGTGGAGTTCCAGGCGGTCGCGGCCGCCCAGCTCGCCGACCCCAGGCGGTTCGACCGGCTGACGGCGGGGGACATCGCCGAGCGCGCCGACTGGACCGAGGACTACGCCAAGAAGATGATCGAGTTCGGCCGGGACCTGCTGCGTACCGGCGGCCGCGCGGAGGGGACGTAGCCCCTCCCGGGACCGCGCTCGCCGGATCTCCTTCCGGCGCCCCGTCCTTCCGGAGTCCCCTCCTCCGGCGTCCTCGTTCCGGCCGCGTTCCGGCCGCGCTCCGGCCGCGTTTCGGGGCCGCGTCGCGGGCCCTCCGGCTGCCGCGCAGGTGGAGGCCGTACTCCGCGACCCCGGCCGCCGTCACCCCTTGCCAGCGGTCGGAGGGGCGTACCGGACGGGAGGTTGAACGCGGGACTACCGCCCCGGAGCCGGGTCATACTTGCGCCTGACGGGCGGGGGGCCACGGGAATCGGCGCCGCGCCCGCGAGGGCGACGGCCATGGGATTCCAAGGGGGAACGATGAGCGGCGTACTGATCCACCTACCGTCGGACGAGGGGGCCGCGACGACCGCCGGCCCGGAGACGGCCGCCGGCCCGGAGGCGGGGGCCGTACCCGCCTCCGGGCCGGTGACCCTGCGGCTCGGTCCGGGCAGCGTGGCCCGCTTCGGGCGGGGCTCCGCGTCCACGCCCGTCGAGCTGCGGCTGGCCAACCCGGCGGTGTCCCGGCTCGCCGGGGAGATCCGTGTGACGGACGACCACTGGCAGCTCAGCAACCTCAGTACCACCCACAGTTACCTGGTGGAGAACCCGGAAGGAGCCGGCGAGTACTTCCGGGTGCCGCCCCGGCGGGCCGGCGCCCCCATACCCTTCGAGTTCGCGCGCGTCATCCTGCCCGCCCGCGGCTCGACGGTGAGCTTCCAGGTGTTCGCCCCCGACCACGTGTACCTCGACCCGGGCGGCATGGACGGCCGGGGCACGCGGACGCTCACCGCCTTCTCGCTCGACGAGACGGCCACCTACTTCCTGGTCCTGGTGGCGCTGTGCGAACCACGGCTGCGCGACGAGTCGACGGTGGCCGTGGCGACGACCCCCCAGATCGTGGAGCGGTTGCGCAGCCACCCGGACTGCGCCCGGCTGACCGCCCGGGCGGTCAGCTCCCACATCGACTACCTCGCGGAGGAGAAGCTGCGGATCAGCGCCCCGGCGGCGGCCGACCCCCGGCAGGGCGCCCGGCGCAACGGCAAGCGGGAGGCGGTGGTGGGCCTCGCCCTGCGCTTCGGGCTGGTGCGCGAGGAGCACCTGGCGCTGCTGCCGCCCCGGACCCCCTCCCGGCACCGGGTGAAGGTGACGGACCGGTGAGCGGCGGACCGGTGAGCGGCGGACCGTCGGAAATGGTGCCCTCCGGCTACCGGGTCGGCGAGTGGGAGGTGACCGAACCGATCGGGGCCGGCGGGTGGGGCACGGTGTACGCCGCCCGGTACGTCGGCGGCCAGGGAGAGGCCGGGGAGGACGGCGGCGCCCCGGGACCGCGCCCGGGACCGCGCCCAGGAGCGGGAGCGGAGCCGGGACCGGAGGCAGAGCCGGGGGCGGGAACGGGACCGGGCCCGGAAGCGGAGCCGGGCGCGGGACCGGGCGGCGCGGCGGAGGTCGCGCTCAAGTTCCTCCCCACCGCGGGGCTCGCTCCTCGCCAGGCGCGGGGCCTGATGGAGACCGCCCGGCGCGAGATCGAACTCGGCCGGCGGGCCCAGCACCCACGGCTGATCCGGCTGCTCGACTCCCTCACGCTCAGCGAACCCGAGAATCCCGTACTCGACGGGGCGGTGGTGCTCGTGATGGAACGGGCCCGGCACAGCCTGCGTGAGCGGTTGCACACCCCGTCCGCCGACGGCTCGGCGGCCCCCTCGCCGTCCGGCGCCGGGTCCTCCGGTCCGCCCGCGCAGCCGCCGCTGTCGGCGGCGGAGGGAGCGCGGTTGCTCACCGAGATCTGCGAGGGTCTGGCGCACCTGCACAGCCTGGGCTGGGTGCACGGTGACCTCAAGCCCGACAATGTCCTGATCGTGGCGGACGGCTCCGTACGGCTCTCCGACTTCGGCCTGGCCGTGGAGCTGAACGGCACCCACGGCTACATCCCGCCCCTGGGCACCCCCGACTACCTGCCGCCGGAGCGCTGGCGGGCACCGCTCGGCGAACGCGGCGTGCAGGTGCGGCCGAGCACCGACATCTGGGCCCTGGGGATCATGATCCACCAGGTGTTCACCGGAGGAGCGTCCCCGTTCGCGGGCGCCACACCGATGGCTCGCGGGGCCGCCGCCCAGGAGTACGCCGAAGGCCGGGCGTCGCTCCGCATGGACCTGCGCGTACCGCCCTTCTGGCGGGAGCTGGCGGCCGACTGCCTCATCCCCTCCCCCGACGAGCGCGCCGCGCACACCGCGAGCAGTCTGCTGGCCCGCATCCGCGCCGAACAGGAGCAGGGGCGGCAGCAGGGGCGGGAACGGGACGTGGCGCCGCTCCGGGCGGGACGGCGGGGACGCGCCGCGCTGCTCGCCGCCGCCGTGGCCACCGTGGCGGGCGGCGCTGCCGCCGTCGGCTGGGCCTTCCTCGGCGGTGAGGACCGGACCCCGCGTACCGGCGGCCCTTCCGAGGGGCCGGGGCGCACGGTGGCCGGCGAACGGACCGCGCGCGTCGAGGTGTTCAACGCCGAGGAGCCGTGCCGCCAGGGCGGCAACCGGGACCCGATGTGCAGCCTCGGTCTGGCGATCGACCCCATGGAGCCGTACACCCTCGACAACGTCGTGGCGACCCGTGTCTGGCACGGGGACACGATGGTCGCCGACTGTCAGGTCCCGCAGGGGGTGCCGATCGCCGACGAAGCGGGGGCGCGGTCCACCCAGTGGTTCCGGGTCCGGCTCCCGGCCGGGGAGGGCAGGAGCACGGCGTGGCTGCCCGCCGTGCGGGCGAAGGACCGTCCCGCGCTCCCGGAGTGCCCGGGACGGCCCTCCGCGAGCTGACGTCACCAGCACCCTCCGCGGGCTGCTCACCCTCGGCGGGCTGACGTCAGCGCACCCCCGGCGGACCGACGTCGGCCCGCCGTCAACGGACCGGCGTCAGCCCGTCCTCCGGACCGGCGTCAGCCCGTCCTCCGGGCTGACGTCGGCGCACCCTCTGCGGGCTGATGTCAGCGCCCCCCTATTTCGCGCCGGCGTCAGCCCGCCCTCCGCGGACCGACGTCAGCACAACCGGATGTCCCGCCCGTCGTTGTCCTTCGCCTCGTCGTTGCCCCAGCGCTGGAGGTAGTACGCGGAGACATAGGCGCGGCCCGTGCCGCCGGGTGCGACCTCGTCCAGGTCGGTGAGCAGCCACCAGTGGTTGTACGAGTCGCCCACCCGCACCTCGTCGCCCCACTTCTTGCACAGGACGTAGTTGGTGCCCTTCAGCAACCTGCCCTGGGGGGCGCAGCGCGGGCTGCCGTCGCCGACGCAGTCGACCGCCGCGTAGCCGGTGGCGTCGGCGAAGGTGTCGACCCACACCCTCACCGGGTCCCCGCCTCCGCCGCCGCAGGCGTTGGTACTGGTGACACGGGGGAACGGCCCTGCGGGCGAGAGCCGGTACTCGGTGCCCTGGATCACCGGGTGGACCATCTCGTCCGTCTCGCCGTCGTTGTCCCCGTTGGTGTCGTACAGCTGCTCGTAGTGCAGGTGCGCCGAGGTCGTCCCGATCAGGCCCAGCCGTCCCAGGGGCGTCCCCGAGGCGACCTGCTGTCCGAGCCGTACGTCGATGCGGTCCAGGTGCAGGTAGACCGTGAACCACCCGCCACCGTGGTTGATCTCCAGGCCGCCCGGTGCGAAGAACTCGGTGACCGTGCCGGCCGCCGAGGCGGCGACCTCCGCGCCGAGCGTGTCGCCACCGACGCGGTACATGTCGAGTTTCTTGTCCTCGGGCGTGTGACCCCGGTACGTCTGGAGCTGCCAGGTCTGCCCGCAGGCGAAGGGCAACCGGAAGTCGGGCCGCGCGGCGGCGGCCGCGGGGGGTGCCGCCGGACCCGCCAGCCAGAGCCCGAGCACCGTGAGCGCCGTCAGGACGGCGACGAGGGGCGCGGGCACCGGCGGCCGGAGCGGACGCCTCCAGCGGAGATGCATGGGGTCCTCCTTGTCCGCGCGGCACCGTGCCGGCGGTTCCTCCGTACCGTGCCGCAGGGGTGGTGCGCGGCGGACCCCCGCGTGTTCCGGGGTGTCAGCACTGGCGGGTGACGCCGCCGGTCGCGTCGCCCTTGAGGTAGATGGCGCTGACGTAACCGACCCCGCCCGCGTTGAGGGGGAGCTCGACCCACTTGTCGCTGGTGTAGCCCTCGGCCGTGACGGTCTGGCCGGTCTTCCAGCAGTTCGCGGGGTAGGACTGGCCGGCGTACACCTTGCTGACGATGGCGCAGCCGGTCGACGCGCAGGAACGCACGTTCGCCTCCGCCCACGCCGTCACCGTCGTCCCCCCGCCGTCCGTGGGCTGGAAGGTGACGTCCACCCAGTCGTTGCCGGTCATGCCGAGGCCGTCCCAGAAGGTGCCGTCGGCGACGTCGATGCCGGCGGGGTTGGCGACCCGGCGGCCGAACTCGTCCAGGCCCCCGTTGTAGCCGTTCTGGTACGCCGCCTGGGCCTCGGGCATGCCCTGGGGCAGGTCGCGCCACATCTCGCGCTGGGCCGGCGGGTTCCAGTAGTCGTCCCTGGTGTTCCACGGCCCGACGTCCCACACCGGTGCCGTCTCGCAGCGGCCCTTGTAGCACAGCCTGACCCGGTACTCCTGGCCTCCCTTGCTCGCCAGCATGCGCCGTGAGGGCAGCGCGACGAAGTGGTCGCGCGGCTTTATGACGTGGCCGTTGGCGGTGGTGTGCCCGACGAGGCCCTCACGGGTGGCGAACAGGCGGTAGGTGACGGCGGTGGCGCCGGCGGCCCCGGCGGCGGTCACCGGTGGCTCGGGCTGCTCCGCGTCGGCGTGGACGACGAGGTCCGAGACGGCAGGGGCGCCGCCGCCGTCCCGGTGGCCCAGGAGCGTGAGCCGGACCTGGAGCACGGACACCGCTTCCGGCAGCCGGACCTTCCCGCCCGGCCCCGCGGTGCGCCACTGCGTCCAGTCGCCGGGGTGGCCGCTGCCGCGCACCTCGGTCAGCAGCCGGGTCCCGGCCGGGACAACGGCCTTCTCGCGGACGGTGAAGGCCGTCGCCTGGCGGCCGAGGCTCCTGCTGGGCGAGGTGTAGACGGCGAAGGAGTGACGGGGCTCGGAGGGCGTCCGCGTACGGGCGTCGTCGACGGTGATGCCGCCCGCGCGGTGCGCGATGTTGGTCTGGTCGCTCTTCTCGCTGGTCAGGTCGATCCGCCAACTGCTGCGGACCGGCCGGTCGGCCGCGGCTTCGGCGGCCGTGCGCGTGGTGGCGGCGGCCGGTGGCACGGTCGCCGCCACCAGCAGGACGCAAAGGCCGGTGATCAGTCTTCGGACGGTGGCTCTCATGCGGGCTCTCCCCGGCGGTCGTTCGCGGTACGGACGGCACAGCCCTATCCGAGCCCCGCTCCCGCTGTCCCTCCGGAACGTCCCGGGTGCCGGCGGCCGCCGCCCCCCGCGTACGTTCCGTGCCGCTGGTCGGGGACGACGCCGGGCGCGACGGCCCGGCACTCGTACCGACCGGCGCTACCGCTGGACCAGCGGCTCAGCTCAGGGATCACAGGGGCCCGCGTCAGGGACCACAGGGAAGGAAGCACTCGTGCGTCTTGGTCTGTCCGGCTTCACCTCACGTGCCGGCCTCGCGGCCGTCGCCGCTCTGTTCCTGCCCCTCCTGGGGGCGCCCGCCGGGCACGCGGCCCCGGCCTCCCCGGCCTCCTCGGCCTCCTCGGCCACCGTGGCGGCGCCGGCCCCTGCCGCCGCTTCCTTCGCGGCCTCGTGCCCGGCCGCCGGCACCGTCAGCCAGTGGTACAGCGCCACCCATGACGGCGTCGACATCGCCAACGCCGTCGGCACCCCGATCTACGCCGTCGGGTCCGGCGAGGTGATCGCCTCCGGGCCGGCGAGCGGGTACGGCCAGTGGATCCGCATCCTGCACTCCGACGGGACGGTGACCGAGTACGGCCACATGTACCACCGTGACGTCTCCGTGGGGCAGCACGTCACGGCGGGCCAGCGCATCGCGCTGATGGGCAGCGAGGGCCAGTCGTCCGGGCCCCATCTGCACCTGCGGGTCCGCGTCGGCACCTCCACCACGGTCCGGGGCATCGACCCGGTGCCCTACCTGCGGGACCGGGGCGTGAGCCTGCCGTGCACCCCGGGCGGTGGCAGCGGGCGGACGACGGTGACGGCGTGGGCGGAGGCGAACGTGCGTTCCTGCGCGTCGACCGGCTGCGCCATCGTCAGCAAGGTGTACGCCGGCCAGTCCTACCCCGCGAACTGCTGGAAGACCGGCCAGACCGTCACGGCCGAGGGCTACACCAGCGACAAGTGGGTCGAGCTCCCCCTCAACGCGGGCGGGGTCGGTTACGTCAGCGCCATCTACCTCAAGGGCGACGCGACCGGCGGCGTCACCCGCCAGTGCTGACACCCCGGAACAGACGGGCTGAGAGGACACGGGGAAAGCGGTATGGCGATCAGAGGACTGAGGTGGCTGCTGGCCGCCGTGGTGGGCGCGGGGCTGCTGACCGCGGCAGCCCTGACCGTGGCGGCCCAGGGCTCGCCCTCCGGCCCCGCGGCGGCGGGGAAGCCGGCGAAGGCGGCCCCGGCCGCGCCACCGAGCCCGAGCACCGAGGAGAAGGACCTTCTGCACCGGGCCGAACAACTGCTGATCCGGGACTGCATGGCCGGGCAGGGCTTCCGCTACTGGCCCGCGCCGCGACTGCCCTCGGCGGAGTACCGCGAGTTCCCCTATGTGGTGGACGACGAGAGGTGGGCCGCGAAGCACGGCTACGGCCGGGAGATCGAGCGCGGCCATGAGCGGCGGTGGAGGAGCAGCGAGGGGAAGCGGTACCTGGACGGCCTCCCGAAGGCCCGTAGGACGGCGTACACCGCGGCCCTCTTCGGATCGAGCGCGGACACGACTCCGCTCAGGGCCGAGGTCGCCATGGGCGGGACCTTCACCCACAGCGACCAGGGGTGCGCCGCGGACGCCTGGCGCCGCCTCTACGGCGACGTCCACACCTGGTACCGCTCGTACCAGATGGTGAACAGCCTGCCCGGCATCCGGGTGGGACGGGTCGCGGAGGAGCCGGAGTTCCAGGCCGGCCTGGCGGCATGGCGGAGCTGCATGAAGAAGAGCGGCCACCCCGCCGAGAACCCCCCGGAACTGCGCCGGGTCCGGCTGCTCGACACCGGCGCCGGAGCCGCGGCGGCGGATGTCGCCGCCGCCACGGCGGAGGCCCGGTGCGCCCGGACCAGCGGGCTCGCCGCGACCGCCGAGCGGCTGGACGAGCACCACAGGAAAGTCCTGTACGGCGAGCACCGCTCCGCGTTCGACACGGCGCGGCGCATGCAGCGGGACGCCCTGCCCACAGCTCGCGATGTGGTCGGCCGGGGCTGACATCGCGTGTGAGACCGCACCTACCGGCAGTGCCGGGCACACCGCTCGGCACCATTCGCACCTGCATAACGCCAATGAAAGGGAATGACGCCACCATGGCAAAGATCCGCACCGCTCTCCTCGGCGCCGCCATGGCCGCCACCGCCGTGCTCGCCGCACCGGGCATCGCCCAGGCCGACGGCGGCTGCAACGCCGGCGAGTTCTGCGCCTACTCCGACGAGCACGGCCAGACGTACCGCACCCCGAACAGCAGCCCCAACTGGCCCGACACCATACAGAACAAGGTCGACTGGGTGCAGAACCTGGGCACCGGCGGCGCCCCCGCCCAGGTGAACATCTACTACAACGAGAACTACGCGAGCGCGTACGCCTGCCTGGGCCAGGGCTCCCAGTGGAACCTGCGCGAGAGGACCCAGGTGTTCTCCTGGACGGGCGCCTACAGGGACGGCCACATGCGGGTGGTGCACGACGACGCCGCTTCGCACAAGTGGGTGTGGACCTGCGGCAACAACACGTGACCGGTCCGGTCACCGCGAGGGCGCACCGGCTCACCGGTGCGCCCTCGCGGGCGTGTGGTGGGCCGGGCCCGTCGGCCTGCCTCCGGCCAGTCGCTGTGGCATATGCCGGGCGGCAAGATACTCCCTCCCACCCGTTCCCGTCCCGATTTCCCGCAACTCGCCGGAGCGGAACCATCACCGGGGGTAAATCTGGTTGACATGAGTACCTGGCTGCGAGACGAGACCCCCCTGAGCCCGGCCCACGACGTCACCGACGAGAGCCGCTCCGACATCTTCCGCTTCCTGCGCGACGAGGGACGTCATCACACCGCGCAGGTCACCGCGGACGGCGCTGACTGGCTGGCGTCGGCGGCCGCGTACCCCCGCTCCACGCTCGCCCTGTGGGAGTCCCGGCCCACCGCGCCGGCGGTTCTGCCGTGCGGCTCGGTCTTCGACGTCGTGAGCGTGGAGTCGGTCTTCGGGCGCCGCATGCTCGACCGGCTGTGGGACGAGGGCCCCGGGTCCGGTCCGGTCGCCGTCCACCGCGGACGGCTGCTGCTGTTCACCGCCCCGGGGACGGCCCACCGGCTGCCGTCGCTGCTGCGCTGGGAGGAGTGGGGGCAGGCCGTGCCGCCCCTGCTCTGCCACGGCACCGGGGACGCGGTCACGGTGCCCTCGCTGACTCCGGGGGCCGCGGACGGCGGCGCGCCGCGCTGGCTGGTGGCGCCGGACGCCCGGCACCCCTGGCTGCCGGGGCCGGAGGTGGTCCTCTGGGCCTGTGTCCGGGCGGCTCGCGCGGGGGTCGCCGCAGGCGTGAAGGTTTCGATTTTTCCTCCCGCCGACCAGGGTGCTAATGTCTACGACGTCAGCAGGCGCCGCTAGCTCAGTTGGTTAGAGCAGCTGACTCTTAATCAGCGGGTCCGGGGTTCGAGTCCCTGGCGGCGCACAGACGGGAAAAGCCCCTCGCGGTCGCGAGGGGCTTTTTCGTACGCCCACGGCTTCGTACGCCCACGGCCCTGACGGCGCCGCCGTACGTCACGGACTCATGTCGCGGCGCGGCCTCCCGCACCGCCCCACGGCCATGACGGCACCCGCACGTCTCATGGCGTGGTCACCCGCACCGTCCAGGTTCCCGCCCGCGTCCGGTCGGCGACCTCGACCCGGACGTTCTCCCCCGGCACCGTGAACGTCTCCCCCACGCGCAGCGGCGCGTCCGCCAGGGGCGGGTAGACCGACCGGTCCCAGCAGGCGCCGGTCGACGGGTGGGTGTCGACCACCTCGACGGGACCGGCGCCCGACACCGCGTCCGTACGGACCCGGTAGATCAGTACGCCCTCGGTGCAGGTGCCGTGATCGTTCCCGGTGGCCCCGCGCGCCTCGATCGCCAGCGCGCTGTTGCCGCCGGTCCTGACGACCGCCAGGCGCGTGCCGACCGAGGCGCCCCGTTCGGGTGCCGCCGCCAGGGGCTCCAGGGTGAAGCGGCTGCCACCCGGCTCGCCCACGCAGCGCACCTGGCGCCGGTTCAGCCAGCCCAGCTTCCACTTGTGCCAGCCGAAGAGTTCCGGCGCGAGGGCGAACTGGCTGCCCATGACGTCCCAGTCACCCACATGGGTGTCCCAGTCGCCCTTGCCGTCCGTGGGGCGGTGGTACAGGTCCGGCAGGTCGAAGACGTGCCCGGTCTCGTGGGCGAGGACGTTCCGGTCCGGAGGGTGCCGCTCGAAGACGGTGACCACCCGCCTGATCGCCGCGCCGTCGGCGTACAGCGGGGTGTCGAAGTTGACGACCTTCGTCGCGTCGGAGTCCACGCCGGGCGCGTCCGGGTCGGCGACCAGGTAGACGATGTCGTACCGCGAGAAGTCGACCACCGGATCGACCGCGGCGAGCGCGTCGCGGAGATAGGCGGCGCGCCGCCCGGGCTCCCAGTCGCGCCGTATGGCGTACGAGGTGGAGGCGCGCGGCATCGGGGTCCACTCGCGCCGCGGGTGCGGGCGCAGGGTGAACTTCCCGTACGAGGCGCGCTGGAAGAAGTGGCTGGTGGCGGGGAAGTAGTCGGCGGCGAGCATGTCCGGGGTTGTCAGCGGCGCGGAGTCGGGGAACGACAGGAAGACCATGAGGGCGTCGAGCTCGCGGACGGGCCGCGGATAGGCCGGGTTCCAGGTGTCCAGACCGAGCGAGTGATGGGCCTCGGTGCGCGGCAGGGCGCACGGGCCCGCCGCGGAGGCGGCGCTCGCGGGGCCGGCGACGAGGCCGGTGGCGGCGAGCGAGCAGAGAGCGAAGAGGCTCGCGGCGGTGGAACGCAGGCGACGGCGTTCCACTCCGTCGGGTGGCTGCTGACCCTCCACGTCGACCTCCGGTGCGGCATACGGGACGTCTCACCACCCTGTGCCGATTTGTGGTGTTACGCCCTGTTCCACTGCCCCACTCGGGTGAGTGGGCGACGCGCCGCACCGGTCCAGGAAGTTCACCGACAGTCACATCCGGTCATGGCAGAACCGGGCCGCGCCACACCCGTGCAGAAACGATCGGCCGCCTGTGGACGGTGAATTCCTCACACCAACCCCATGCGTCTCACGCGGTGGCGGCGCTGGAACGACCGCCGCGAGAGCCTCTATGATCGGCACACTTTCCTGGCCGACCCATCCCGACCACATCTGTACGCCACAACTGCCTTGCGGGAGCGAGCCGTGAACGGAACCTCCGAAGGACCGGGAGCTGCGGCAGTCTCATCGACCGGAACCGCCATGCGGCCGATCACAGAGAGTAATGAAACTGTCGGTGAACCGCGCCCCTCGACCGTCGTCGCCCGCGTCCCGGCAGAGACGCACGGCGCGCACGGCGCGCACGTCCCGGACGACTACCGCGCCGCCTTCAACGCCGCCCACCTCGCCATGGCGGTGGTGGACCCCGAGGGGCTGGTGGTGACCGCGAACGACGCACTCGCCGCGCTGCTCGGCACCGACGCCGCCTCCCTCAGCGAGCAGGCCGCCGCCGACCTCGTGGACCTGGCCTCCGACAGCCGCACCTGGCACGCGTACCGCGAGGTGCTGCGCGGCCGCAGATCCCGGTTCCGCTGCACGCGCCGTCTCAAACACCCCGACGGGCGCTCCCTGTGGGCCGAGGTGACCGTCGCGCCGGTGACGCCCAGCCGGGGCGTCCTGCTGTCGATCGCGGACATCAGCGACCGGCGCCAGCTCCAGGCGCGGCTGCGGCACCTCCAGATGCACGACCCGGTGACCCGGCTCCCCAACCGCACCCTGTTCTTCGAGCGGCTGACCTCGGCGCTGGAGAACTCCTCGTACGACGACGGCGGTACCGGCCGCATCGGCCTGTGCTACCTCGACCTCGACGGGTTCAAGGCGGTCAACGACACCCTCGGGCACCGTGTCGGCGACCGGCTGCTGGCGGCCGTGGCGGCCCGGCTCACCGAGTGCGCCGACGGCGACGGCCACAGCCGTGGCGGCGGCCACCTCGTGGCCCGCCTCGGCGGGGACGAGTTCGCGATCCTGGTGGAGGACTCCACCGGTACGGAGCAGCTCGCCGACCTCGCCCGCTCCGTACTCGCCACCGTGCAGCGGCCGTTCGACCTGGCCGGGCAGCGCCTGTCGGTCTCGGCGTCCATCGGGGTCGTCGAACGGACCGCCGCCGGCACCACCGTCAACGGTCTGATGCAGGCCGCCGACACCACGCTGTACTGGGCCAAGGCCGACGGCAAGGCACGCTGGACGCTGTTCGACCCGGAGCGCAACGCGCACCGGATGACGCGGCAGTCGCTCTCCTCCACCCTCCGACCGGCCGTCGAACGGGGCGAGTTCGCGCTGGAGTACCAGCCGCTCGTGGGAATGGCGGACGGGAGTGTACGGGGGGTGGAGGCGCTCGTCCGCTGGAACCACCCGCAGTTCGGCCCCCTGGCGCCGAATCGGTTCATCGGAATCGCCGAAGAGGACGGGTCGATCGTCCAGCTGGGCCGCTGGGTGCTGCGCACGGCCTGCCGGCAGGCCCGGCAGTGGCAGCTCGACCACCCCGGTGAGCGGCCGCTGTTCGTGAGCGTCAACGTCGCCGTGCGCCAGGTGTGGGACTCCGACCTCGTCGCGGACGTCGCCGAGATCCTCGCCGAGACCGGCCTCGCCCCGCACCTGTTGCAGCTGGAACTGACCGAGTCGGCGGTCATGGGCTCGGCCGGCCGGCCGCTGCAAGCCCTCCAGGCGCTCAGCGACATGGGTGTACGGATCGCCATCGACGACTTCGGCACGGGTTACTCCAACCTCGCCTACCTCAGCCGCCTGCCCGTCTCCGTCCTCAAACTGGACGGTTCCTTCGTCCGGGGGTTCCAGGACGAGGAGCACCCGAACCCGGCCGACGAGGTGATCGTCGAGGCGCTGGTGCAGCTGGCCCACCGGCTCGGCCTGACCGTCACCGCCGAGTGCGTGGAGACCTCCGGACAGGCCGCCCGGCTGCGCCGCATCGGTTGCGACACGGGCCAGGGCTGGCTCTACTCCCGCGCGGTCACCGCGGAACGCATCGCGGAGCTGATTGTCGTCAACCCCGGCTGACCCGCGTGGCGCCCTCCCCGCCGCTCCCGGTCGCACCCCGCAAGGAGTCCCGCAAGGAGTCCCGCACGGAGTCCCGCACAGCGGCCGGGCGTCGCCGTCACGGGACCGGGCGCCGCCGCGCCGCCGAGACGCGGCACGGCACGGCACGGCACGGCCGGCCGGGCCGCCGTGGACGAGTTCTTCGACGTACTGGTGGGCATCGCCCGGACGGTGACGGCCGCCGCCCCCCGCCCGGGGGAGGTCCGGGCGGGGGGCGGCGGCGTGCGGTGACCCGTCAGCAGGAACCGAGGTCCTGCCAGACGCCCCACTCACCGGTGGTGCCGGGCTCCTCGCCCTTCGTCCACCACTTGGCCTTCCAGGTGTGCCCCCCGTGGGAGACCTGCGCGCCACCGGTGTACTCCGCGGCCGGCGACCAGGCCGCCGCCGCACAACCGGCCGGCGGGTCCGTCGGCGTCGGGGTGGGCGTCGGCGTCGGGGTGGTGGGGGTCGGAGTGGGGGTGGGGGTCGGAGTGGGGGTCGGGTCCGGGGTCGACGGCGAGGAACCCACCGCCGCCACGATGTCGTTCAGCAGCGTGGTCTTCTCGTCGAGCCCGAGCAGCGAGTACATCATCGCGCCCGCCAGGCCCCGGTTGTGGGCGTAGTCCGCACGGGCCTGGATGGCGCGCTTGTCCAGTCCCGTGAAGAACTCGCCGTCCTTGTAGAAGTACGCGGCCTTCGCCTCGTCGTCCCAGAAGGTGGTCGCCGGGTTGTCGACGATGCCGCCGAGCTCCTTGTAGTGCGCGATCCCGGCCTGCTGGCTGACCGGCCGGGCGGCGGAGGCGCCCGTCGCCGGCTGCGCGAGGCCGTTCTCCGTACCCGCTGGCACGCCCTTCCAGCCCCGGTAGTAGAACTCGTAGCCGAGTGTCAGCTTGTTCGCCGGGAAGCCGCCCGCGATCCCGTACGCCGGCGCGCCGTCGATCCAGGCGTCGATGGCGTTGTCGATCGAGTACTTCTCGGTGCCCGGCTTGATCGGATCGGTCGGATCGCCCGCGCCGGAGTACAGCGGCGACTGGTGGTACGTGGGCCCGTCGCCGTCCCAGGCGCCGTGCATGTCGTACGTCATGATGTTCGCGTAGTCGAGGTACGCGCCGATCTTGTCGGTCTCGATGTGCTTGATCTTGTCCTGTCCGGCCGGCAGGGCGGCGGTCAGCAGGTACTTCTTCCCGCCGTTGGCCGCCCCGTACGCGTCGAGCTGCTTGCGGAACTCGGCGAGCAGCAGCGTGAAGTTCCGCTTGTCCTCGGGCCCGTAGTGGTTGCCGAGGTGCCCGTCGGGCGAACCCGGGTACTCCCAGTCGACGTCGATGCCGTCGAAGATCCCGGCGGCCGTGCCGGGCCCGCCGTAACCGCCCTCGACGGGCAGGTCACCCGCGATGTACTGCTTGACGCACGAGGCCACGAACTTCTTGCGGCTCTCTTCGGTCCTGGCCGCGTCGTGGAAGTACTTGGAGTACGTCCAGCCCCCGAGCGAGATGTTGATCTTGAGCTTCGGGTACTTGGCCTTCAGCTCCTTGAACTGGTTGAAGACGCCCACGATCGGCTGGTCCCACTTGTCGGCCACCCCGTCGACACTGTCGGCCGCCGAGAAGGACCGCTGGTAATCGGCGTACGAGTCGCCCGCCCCGTCACCGGCGTTGGGGTTGTTGTCGTCACCCGCCGCCTTGTTGGCCTGGAAGCAGGTCAGCTCGGTCGGGTGGATGTTGCCGAACGAGTAGTTGATGACGTCGAGCTTGCCGGCGATCCCCCGGGTGTCCAGGTGCTTGGGGTAGAAGGCGTTCCCGTACACGCTCCACTGGTCGTAGTACGCGATCTTCACCCCGCCGGAGGAGGACGCGGCGGGCTGCGCGGTGGCCGTGCCGCCCACGGCGGCCAGCGCCCCGGCGGCGAGCACCACGCTCGTGAGCGCGGCGATGAGGGGTTTGCGGTGGTGCACGTGCGGCCTCCGGGAGGGGTGTGCGGTACGGCGGTTGGAGCAGTGATAGCCGCCGCCAGAACACCGCGTCAATGGTCCGGACCAAACGAGGACTAGACCAATCCGTCGACAAAGCCCCTCGTCACACCGCTGCAGCGAGCCGAGAAAGCGCCTGCCACCACCCGGTGACAAGCGCTTTAAGTCTGGCTTAGGAATCTTGTGCGGCCGTTCCCGAGCGAGAACCACCCCGCCGCCCCACCGCCCCGCACCCGGCCACCCGGCCCGCCCCCGGCCACCGGCCGGGGGCGGGGTCCGCGGGTCATCCCCGCGGGGCGTCCGCCTGCAGGTCGTGGGCGTCCGCCGGCAGGTCGTAGGCGTCCGCGATCAGCTCGTACGACCGCAGCCGCGCCTCCGCCCCGTGCGCGTTGGCCGTGATCATCAGCTCGTCGGCGCCCGTCCGCTTCAGCAGCCCGTCCAGGCCCTCCCGGACCACGTCCGGCGTGCCGTGCACCACGTTGGCCAGCCAGCCGTCGACGAAGTCGCGCTCGGCGGCGCCGAACCCGTACGCCTCCGCCTCCTCCGGCGTCGGGATCAGGCCGGGCCGCCCGGTGCGCAGCCGGAGCATCGACAGCGCGCCCGTCAGCACCTGCCGCCGCGCCTCGCGCTCGTCGTCCGCGGCCAGCGCCGAGACGCCGATCAGCGCGTAGGGCGCGTCCAGCACGGCCGAGGGCCGGAAGGAGTCGCGGTACAGCTCCAGCGCCGGGATGGTGTTGCGCGCCGAGAAGTGGTGGGCGAACGCGAACGGCAGCCCCAGCATCCCGGCGAGCCGCGCGCTGAACCCCGACGAGCCCAGCAGCCACACCGGCGGCCGCCCCTTCGGGCCCTGCACCGGTCCGGGCACGGCGTGGATCCGCGCGTAGGGGTGACCGTCGGGGAAGTCGTCGTCCAGGAAGCGCACCAGTTCGGCGAGCTGCTCCGGGAACTCGTCGGCGCCCTCGCTCAGCCGGTCGGTGCGGCGCAGCGCGGCGGCGGTGGCGCCGTCCGTGCCGGGGGCGCGGCCCAGACCGAGGTCGATCCGCCCCGGCGCCATCGCCTCCAGCGTGCCGAACTGCTCGGCGATGACGAGCGGCGCGTGGTTGGGCAGCATGACGCCGCCGGACCCCAGCCGTATCCGCGACGTGTGGGCGGCGAGGTGCGCGAGGATCACGGCCGGCGACGACGAGGCGACCCCGGGCATGGAGTGGTGCTCGGCGACCCAGTGGCGGTGGTAGCCACGCCGCTCGGCCAGCCGCGCGAGGGCGACGCTGGTCCCGAGGGCCTGCGTGGCGGTGCGACCGCTGCCGACGGTGACCAGGTCCAGTACGGACAGGGGTACGGGGGCGGTTCCGCTCGCCGTGCCTCGAATCGCGTCGTCGCTCACCGGTGGGACCCTCCTGCGTGGGAATACGTTCAGCCAGCAGAACAGGAGGGGCTCTCCGGTTATTCCCGCCGTCCCCGCGCCGGCACCCGCCCGGGCTCCCCCGCCGGGGGCTCCCCCGGCCGGAACTCTCCCGCCCGGCGGCTCCCCCGGCCGGACCGGCGCCCGCGCGCTCCCGCCCGGCCGCGCTACCCCGTCCCGTCCTCCCGCTTGCGCGCGAACAGCGCTCCCAGATCCGTCGACCACGCCCCGCGCCGCTCCGCCAGGCGCAGCCCCTCCCACACCGTGACCTGGTTCGCCGTGAGCACGGGCTTGCCCACCGCGGCCTCCAGCTCCGGCAGGCACGCCACCGTGTGCAGCGCCGTGTCCGGTACGAGGACGGCCTCCGCGCCGGGATGGTCCGCCGCCCGCACCAGCTCCAGCACCCGCTCCGGGCCCCAGGCCGCCACCTCGGCCGCCGTGACGGCCCCGGCCGCCCCCGCCGCGACGACCTCGGTACCGGCCGCCTTCAGGAAACCGGCGAACAGCTCGGTGACGTCGTCCGGGTACGTGGCCGCCACCGCCACCCGCCGGGCGCCCACCTCCCGCAGCGCGTGGACGAACCCGAACGAGGTGCTCGACGCCGGGAGCCCGGCCGCCACCGCGAGACCGCGTACCTGCTGCTGGGCTCCCTCCCACCCGTGCACGAAGGAGCCGCTCGTGGACGCCCACACCACCGCTTCGGCGCCCGACAGGCGCAGCTCCTCCATCCCCGCGGCCAGCCGCTCCGCCGACCCCACCTCCAGCAGCGCGTCGACCCGGCGCGCGCCGTCACCGGTCCGGGTGTGGACGATCGGCACATTGACGCCCGTCAGCAGCGTCTCGATCCGGGGGTAGTCGTCCTCCGCGGAGTGCCCGGGATAGAGCAGGCCCACCGTCGTCATGTCATGCCCTCCTGTCCTTCGCCGGGGACAGCGCCCCGGGGACCGCTCCCAGAGGCCGCGCCCAGGGCCGGCGCCCAAGGTCGGCCCACCTCGTCACGGCTGCCCCCACATGCCGCGGATAGTCCTCCGCCGCCCGCCGCCCCCATGCATTACCCGCCGTACGGCTCGAGGCCGGTGGACGCCCACGGGATGCGAAACCCTCGGGTGCGGGACCTGGGAGACGGGGCGGGGCCCCGCTGACGACCGCCGGTCCGGGTGCCACCGTGGCCGCCGATTGCCCTCCCCGGCCGACCGACCGGCCGACCGGATCCCCGTCCGGTACGCCGACGAGGGCGCCCCCGCACCGAGCCGCCGACCGCCGAGCCGCCGAGCCGCCGGCGTCCGTCCGGTGGAGGGCTTCACCTCGGACGCGGTCCGCACGGCCCGCCCCGGCGCCGCCCAGTGACAGCGCCGTCCCGCCCGCACCCGGCCGCACGGCCCAACGGCGCCTGCCCGCCCAGCGGTTTCGCGGCCCGTCGCACCGCGCGCCCCTCCAGGGACACGGTCAGGTATCGGTCGGCCACCCCCCAGGCATACCCGGCCGGGACTCGGGTAGCGGCGCGCCCATGGCTCGAACAGCTCATCGATACAGAACAGGCCCCCTACGGCGGCGTGCCCTGCTGCTCGGCTCGGCCGCGGCCGCCCTGGGCGCCACCGCGGCCACCGGATGCAGCCGGGTCGCCTCCGGCAACGCGCTCGACCGACTCAGATCCCAGGGCACCGTCCGCCTCGGCATCGCCGGGGAAGTGCCCTACGGGTACGTCGACGCCCAGGGCGAATTCACCGGCGAGGCGCCCGAACTGGCCAAAGTGGTCTTCCAGCGGCTCGGCGTCGGAAGCGTCCAGCCGGTCGCCACCGACTTCGCCTCCCTGATCCCGGGCCTGAACTCCCAGCAGTTCGACGTCGTCTCGGCCGGGATGTACATCAACAAGGAGCGCTGCGAGCAGGTCATCTTCTCCGACCCCGAGTACCAGATGCTCGACTCCTTCATCGTCCGCAAGGGCAACCCCAAGAACCTCCGGTCGTACGAGGACGTGGTGCGCACCAAGGCCAGGTTCGCCACCGGCACCGGGTACGCGGAGATCGACTACGCCATAGCCGCCGGGTACCCCGAGAAGGACATCGTCATTCTCCAGGATCAGGTGGCCGGGCTGAACGCCGTCGAGTCGGGGCGTGTCGACGTCTTCGCCGGCACGGCCCTGACGGTCCGTGAGGTCGTGAAGAAGAGCGGCAAGGCCGAGGCGACCCCGCCCTTCGCCGCGATCGTCGACGGTGAGAGGAAGATCGACGGTGGTGGCTTCGCCTTCCGCCCCACCGACACCGACCTCCGCGACGCCTTCAACGCCGAGATCCACAAGATGAAGAAGAGCGGTGAGCTCTTCCGCATCCTGCGGCCCTTCGGCTTCACGAAGGCCGAGATGACCACCCTCACCGCCGAGGAGCTGTGCCGATGACCGCCGGACTCTGGCAGAACTGGGTGCTCCCCGGCATCTGGATCACCATCCAGCTCCTCGTCTACAGCGCCGCGCTCGGTGCGCTGGTCGCCTTCACCGTGGGCATGGCCCGCACCCACCGCTCCCTGTTCGTCCGCTTCGTCGCGGGCGCGTACACGGAGATCTTCCGCGGCACGTCGGCGCTGATCCTGATGTTCTGGCTGTTCTTCGTGCTGCCGCCGCTGCTGGGCTGGCAGCTGGTACCGATGTGGGCGGCGGTACTCGCGCTGGGCCTGTCGTACGGGGCGTACGGCGCCGAGATCGTGCGCGGCGCCCTCAACTCCGTACCGAAGGCACAGCGGGAGGCGGGCATCGCGCTCAGCTTCACGCCCTGGCAGCGGATGCGGCTGGTGGTACTGCCGCAGGCGGTGCCCGAGATGATCCCGAGCTTCTGCAACCTGCTCGTCGAACTGCTCAAGGGCACGGCGCTGGTGTCCCTGCTGGGTGTCGGCGACGTGTCCTTCGCCGCGTATCTGGTGCGCCTGGCCACCCAGGAGAGCGCGCAGATCTACTCCCTCATCCTGGTGATCTACTTCGTGATCGCATTCGTCATCACCCGCTCCATGAAGGCCCTCGAGCGCAGGACCAAGGCGAACCTGGGGGTGATGGTCAAGTGAACTGGGACTGGTCCGCGGTCGTGGACTTCATGCCGCGCTTCTGGGACGGGCTGCTCGTCACCCTCCAGGTGCTGGTGCTCGGCTCGCTGATCTCCTTCACCCTGGGGCTCGTGTGGGCGGCCGGTTTCCGGGCGCCGAGCCGCTTCGTGCGGTGGCCGGTCAACGTGGTGACCGAGTTCATCCGCAACACGCCGCTGCTGGTGCAGTTGTTCTTCCTCTTCTTCGTCCTGCCGGAGTGGGGGGTGCAGTTCTCGGCCCTCACCACCGGCACGGTCGCGATCGGGCTGCACTACTCGACGTACACCGCGCAGGTCTACCGGGCCGGCATCGACGCCGTACCCGTCGGGCAGTGGGAGGCGGCCACCGCGCTGAGCCTGCCCGCCCACCGGACCTGGTTCGCGGTGATCCTGCCGCAGGCGCTGCGCCGGATCGCGCCCGCGCTCGGCAACTACGTCATCGCGATGCTGAAGGACACGCCGCTGCTGGCCGGAATCAGCGTGCTGGAGCTGCTCCAGCAGTCCCGGCTGGAGAGCGCGTCGACCTTCCAGTACACCGAGCCGCTCACGGTCGTCGGTGTCGCCTTCATCCTCATCGCCTACCCGGCTTCCCTGTTCGTACGGTCCCTGGAGCGCCGCCTTGTCAAGTGAACTGATCCGTTTCGAGAACGTCAGCAAGCGCTACGGCGAGAACACCGTCCTGGACGACCTGTGCTTCTCGGTCGAGGAGGGCAAGCACGTCACGCTCATCGGGCCGTCCGGGTCGGGCAAGACCACGATCCTGCGCATGCTGATGACCCTGGAACGCCCCGACTCGGGAACCATCCAGGTCGGCGGCGGCCGGCTCTTCCCGGCCGACGAGAAGCAGCGGCGCGAGGTGCGCAAGCAGATCGGGATGGTCTTCCAGCAGTTCAACCTGTTCCCGAACATGTCCGTGCTGCGCAACCTCACGGAGGCCCCGGTGCGCGTCCTGGGCCTGGACAAGGACGAGGCCGAACAGCGCGCCCGCGACCTGCTGGAACTGGTGGGGCTGACCGAGAAGCGCGACGCCAGACCGGCCCAGCTGTCGGGCGGGCAGCAGCAGCGGGTGGCGATCGCCCGTGCGCTGGCGATGCGGCCGCGGGTGCTGCTGCTGGACGAGGTGACCTCCGCGCTCGATCCGGAGCTGGTCGCCGGGGTGCTGGACCTGCTGCGGGACATCGCCGGGAGCACGGACGTCACCATGCTCTGCGTCACCCACGAGATGAACTTCGCCCGAGACATCTCCGACGAGGTGCTCATGTTCGACGCCGGGAAGGTGATCGAGTCCGGCTCACCGGAGAAAATCTTCTCCGCGCCGGAGCACGAGCGGACCCGCGACTTCCTCGGCGCGGTGCTCTGACCTTCCCTTACCGGCCGTACGCGTGCTGCCGTCATATGCCAGCATGTCCCGCCCCAGCGTATGCGCGTGGGGCGGGACAGATTCTTGTCAACAGGAGCCCACGAAACGGCTCTTGGCCGCTATCGTGGTACGGAAGCTTGCGGTCACAACCTGGTAGGGGGAAACCGTGGCGCTGAAGCCCGAGCCGACCGCGCCGTTCCACTCGGTGCAGTACGCCCTGCGTGTGCTCGAAACGATCTCCAGGCACGGCGGCGGGGTGACCGACGTCCAGATCGCACGCGAGACGGGGCTCCCGGCCGGCCACCTGACCCCGCTGCTGCTCATGCTGCGCCGTGAGGGATACGTCGAGCAGGTCAGCGACGGTGCCTATGTGGTGGGCGACTCCCTGGTCCTGCTGGGCTCCGGCGCCACCCGGCGCGAGGCCCTGGAGAGCAAGCTTCAGGAGACCCTCACCGAGCTGCGCGACTCGGTCGGCGCCGCCGTCTACATCAGCCGGTACATCGACGGCGAGGTCAAGATCACGCAGATGGCGGACGGGCCGCACACACCCAAGGTCAACGAATGGGTCGACTTCCGCTCGGCGGCCCACGCCAGCGCGGTCGGCAAGTGCCTGCTCACCCAGCTCGACCAGAACGGCCGCCGGGACCACCTCTCCCGCCACAAGATCGCGCGGCTCACCTCGCGGACGATCACCAGCGAGAAGGTCCTCTTCTCCAAGCTGGACAGCCAGCCGCCGACCGTCCCGGTCCTGGACCTCCAGGAGTACGCCGTGGGCACGGTCTGCGCTGCGGTGCCGCTGACGGCCGGATCGGCGGTCGGCTGCCTCGCCCTCTCGCTCCCCATCGAGCACGCGCACCGGCTCCGCTCGGCGGCGGACGCACTGAACCGCAAGGCCGCACCGGTGGTGCTCTCGCTGGCGCTCTAAACCTTCCGGCGTCCGATTGTGATCCAGCTCACAGCCAATTGGTCAGGGGCACCCCTCGGACCAGGTAGTATTAACGCTGTCAGCAGGCGCCGCTAGCTCAGTTGGTTAGAGCAGCTGACTCTTAATCAGCGGGTCCGGGGTTCGAGTCCCTGGCGGCGCACAGACGGAAAAAGCCCCTCGCGGAAGCGAGGGGCTTTTTCGTGCCCGCGGCCCGTCCCCGCGCTCATGCGGGGATGACGGCCACGCCGCCCGCGCAGACCCCGGTCGGACCGTCCGGGAACTCCTTGGCCCGGCCGGTACCCGGTGCGACCCGTGGCCGGCCCGGCGCCGACGAGCCGCCGCCGCTCGACGCCGTCGACGGCGAGCCGGCGAGCCGACGAGCAGCGGCGGTACGCCGACGGGCCCCCGGCGGGAAGGCGGCCGTCAGCGCGACGGCCGACCGGGGGCCGTCCGACGAGCACGCCGCTCGACGGACACGGCGGACACGACGGACACGACGGACCGCCGGAGCCGCCGCCGCGCGGGCGGTCACCGCTGGTCAGGGCGTGCCGGGGCGTACGGGGATCCATGGGACCACGGTGGGCGCCGGGCTCACGGCGCCGTCATGGCCCCCGCGGGTGTACGCGGGGTGCGGCAGGCCCTGCCACCCGCGCGGCGACGGTCCGCCGGCGGCCGTCAGAACTGCACGTCGGAACAGGCGTAGAAGGCGTTCGTCGTGTCCGCGACCGTCCAGACGGCCAGGATCAGGTGCTTTCCGGTCTTCCCGCTCGGAATGGTGCCCTGGTGGCTGAGCGTGGACGGCGGCTGCTGCGCGTTGTAGGGGACGGTCAGGAACGGCTGGGGGTCCAGGGCCGCACGGGTGAGCGGCGCGCTCCGGTTCCAGCCGTTCTTGGTGATGTAGTACTTGAAGTCGGTGGTGCGGTGCCGGGCGGTGAACTGCCAGCGGAAGCTGAAGCTCTGACCGCCGGTCACCCTGGTCGCGGGCCAGTTTCCCCCCCGGGGGTCGTCGAGCTGGGCGAACTGCCCGTTGCCACCGGCGCAGATCAGGCCGTCGGCGGGGCCACCGGCCGGGAAGCCCTTGGGCCCCTCGACCGACTGCGGCTCCCACTGGATGTTGCCGCAGTTCGTCACGGTGCCGTTGGCGCAGAGCTTCTGGCGGCTGATGGGTGAGTCGGTGTAGCCGTGGCTGCTGGCGCTGCCGGTGGCCACGAGGGAGACCCCGGCGACGCCGAGGGCCACCACGGCCGCGCCTATCTTGTGTCGCATGCTGTCGCTCCTGACAGAACGTGGGGGAGTTCGATGAGCCGTGCTGCACGCGTGCGGGGGTGGTACGGGTGGTGCCAGTGCTGGCGATCCGGTCTAGACCAAGTTCCAATGTATGGACGTTAGTTGAACATGTCCATACCAATCACGGGCCTTCGACCGGACCACTCCGGCCCGTGTAGAAGGCCACCGTCAGGTCCTTGACCAGCGCCTTGCGGTCGTAGTCGTCCAGCTCGACCAGACCACGCGTGGTCAGCCGGTGGACCATGTCGTCGACCGCGTCCACCACGGACGTGAGCACCGCGTCCCGGTGCCTGGCGTCGATCGCCGCGACCCGGCGCCGCTGCATGGCGGCCGCGATCTCCGGCGCGTACTCGATCCGGGTCGGCTGCGCCGAGAAGACGTCGATGCCGACCGGGGCGCACTCCGCCGACAGCAGCCGCGTCAGCGACTCCCCCACCACCTCCGCGTCCCGCAGGGTCAGGGCGTCCTCATGGAGGGGCGTCGCCCGGCCGAAGGCAGAAGGAGCGTCGGCGGGCAGCCGCGACAGCACCCGGGCCATCGCCGACTCCACCTGCTCCCGCAGGTACTGCTCGTGGTCCGCCACCCCCAGGACGGCCCGCGCCGTGTCCCGCATCCGCCACACCACCAGCACCACCACCCGCAGCGCGGTGCCGTTCGCGTCGACGGCCGGGAGCGGCTCGCTGCGCCAGTGCCGCAGCCGTACGTCGACACGGCGCCGCAGCAGCAGCGGGCTCACCCACATCAGCCCCGTGCGCCGCACGCTGCCCCGGTAGTCACCGAAGAGAGTGAGGACCCACGCGTATCCGACCCTCCCCCGGCACAGCCCGCCGAAGCTGAAGAGCACCATCAGCACACCCAGCGTCAGCACCGCCCAGACGCCGATCCCGATGCCGTGGTACGGGCGGGACGGCAGCCCGAGCATGCCGGTGACCGACGGCGGCACCGCCCCGGTCCACCACAGCGGCGCGGCGCACCCGGCCAGCGCGGCCACCCCGGCCACCGCACCGGCCCAGCCGGGCAGCACCGGGCCGGGCCGCTCCGCCGGTTCGAGGCCGGCCGGCACGGTCCGCCGCGCCGGGGCGGGCACGCCGACGCCCGTCGCGGCCGGTGGCGGTGCGGCCGGTCCGGTGGGACGCGCACCGCCGGCCGCCCGCTCCGGGACGACCGTGACCGGTCCGGTGGCCACCGACCCCGGACCGGTCTTCTCGTCGTCCCGGAACAGCAGGTGCACCGGGATCGACCCGGTGGTCTCGTTCCCGATGACGGGGACCCGCCGGCCACTCGCCGTCCCGCCGCCCTCCGGCATCGCCGTGCTCAACCCTGCCTCCTCGTGGTCGGTCATCGGAACAGCCGCCGCCAGGTCTCGGGACCCGGGTAGCCGTTGGCGGCGGCGCCCCGCCATCCCTGCGCGCGCTGGAACGCCTCGACGTTGCGCCGGTCCGCCTCGCCCCAGCGCGGCCCCGGCCCGGAGCGGTAGTGGTCGCCGAAGCCGCGCCGGACCAGCCGGTGCCCGAGCTGCTCGACGTGCTTGTTGGACTGGCCGGGCCGGAAGTACGCGCGGCCGGGGAACGGGGGCGTCGAGGTGGCCGTACCGGAGCCGGAGCGGATGTCGCGGCCCTGGCCGTTGACGAGCAGCCGCCAGGTGTCCGGCCCCGGCAGCCCGTCCGCCTCCCGCCCGCTCCAGCCCTGCGCCCGCTGGAACGCCTGCGTCGCCCGCCGGTCCGCCTCGCCCCAGCGCGGCCCGGGCCCGGAGCGGTAGAACCGCTTGCCGCCCCGCTCCACGAGCATCCGCCCGAGCCGGGTGACGTGGCGGTTGTTCGCGCCCGGCCCGAAGGACGACGGGCCCGGGTAGGCGGCGGAGGTGCCCGGGCCGCCGGGGTTGCCGGGGGTCCCACCGCTCAGCCCCTTGTAGCGGTAGGCGACGTAGCGGCTGGAGTTGTCCCAGTACGCCATCGGGGTGGCCTGCCTGCGGGCGTGCGGCCTGGTCTGCTCGTAGGCCGTGTAGGAGGTGTGCGTGTAGTCGGTCCAGCCACCGAAGATGGTGACGTGCGAGCCCCGGTTCGGGTCGGTGGGGTTGTGGAAGAGCAGGATGTCGCCGGGCTGGAGCTCGGAGCGGTCGAGCCGGGTGCCGAACCGGTCGAGGGAGCCGGTCCATTCGTTGCCGGCGAGGTTCCAGGCCATCGAGACGAAACCCGAGCAGTCCTGGCGGTAGCCGTCCGTCCAGTACTTCTCCATGGAGTACGGCACCTTCGCGGCGACCCACCGCTTGGCCCGGTTGATGATCTCGGCGCGGGTGGACCGGCGCAGCGAGGACACGGAGACGTGCCCGCCGGTCGGCCCCGCGTGCGGCCGCCCGTGCAGTGGGCCGGCGCCGCCCTGCGGGGTGGAGACGTCCGGGTCGTCCTTCGCGCGGCCCGGGCCCGCGGGGCCCGCCGGGTGGGCGGGGGTGGCCGCGCCGCCCGCCCCGGCCCCGCCGCCGAGGGCGACCCCGGCGGCGGTGAACAGGACCAGGGCGCGCCGCGCGCCGTGGGCGGCGGGGTGGCCGCCGGCCCGTACGGCCGGACGGAGGGCAGTCTCGCGCCGGTGCCGGCGGCAGCCGGCGCAGGGGCAGTCGGGGGCGGGCTCGTACTCCTCGAAGACCGGTACGGCGGCCATACGCTTCCCCTCCACGTTCTTCCGGTGCTGCGGTACGGGCGTCAGTGTCTCAACTGACCCGACATATCGCATTTTGACGGTTGAAAGGGAAAAATCGGCCAGCCGACAGGCCGGGGCCGCCCCATTCATCGGCACGCGGCACCCCCGCCGGTCCGGACCACCACCGCGCATCGGGTAGAGTTGTGCAGGTCAGCAGGCGCCGCTAGCTCAGTTGGTTAGAGCAGCTGACTCTTAATCAGCGGGTCCGGGGTTCGAGTCCCTGGCGGCGCACGCGAGGCCGAGGCCCTCTCACCACCGGTGAGGGGGCCTCAGTCATGGCACCGCTCCCGAGTCACCCCCAAAGCACGCGTATGCCCGATAAACGATCCGTTTCGCCCTTGCGATCAAATGAGACGGCCGAAGACCCTATCCTGGTGCCGGTGTCCCTCACGGGACACGGGTTCGTGCGATGGGCGGCAGTTTCGGGGGGTGCCCCGGTTCCTGGAACCACGGGGTGGGGGCCCCGTGCGGGCGGGAACGCGGTGACAGGCATCATGCAACCGGAAGGTCGATTTCCCTGTCTTCGGGGATGGTGGCCGGCCACTGATGTGCCGGGGCACGCCGGTCTTGGGGGAGACCGCGCGCTCCGGACGGATACGAACACGACCAATCACGCAGCCAGCATGCGTGCGGGGGGATGACTCATGACGTCGACGCCGACCGGCGGCGGGCAGGACAACGACCCATCCCGGACCACCCAGCTGCGGATACCCCCGCAGCTGCGGACCGGCGGGCCCCGGCAGCGTGGCGCCGCCAAGCCGCTGCCGCGCTACGACTACGAGCACTACAGCAGGCTCGCCGGCCCCCTCACCCAGCCTTCCGCCGACAAGCCGTACCGGGTTCAGTACCGCTCCCTGCTCTCGCAGGAGCCGCACCGCATCCGGGTCGCGCTGATGCTCGCCGCCGCCCCGGTGCTGTCGCTGGTGCTGCTGGTGTGGCTGCTGCAGCCGTCGCACTGGACCGAGCGTGACTACCCCGCGTTCGGCTGGCTGCCGGCCCTCGACATCGTGATGCTCGTCTCGATCGGTCTGATCGAGCTCTTCCGCTGCATGAACGTGCTGTCGAACGCCCACGCGACCCTGGTCGCCCGCGACCCGGTCCCGGTCGTGCCGGAGTCCGGCACCCGCGTCGCCTTCCTCACCTCCTTCGTCCCGGGCAAGGAGCCCCTGGAGATGGTGACGAAGACGCTGGAGGCGGCCGTCAGGATCCGGCACCGGGGCCTGATGCACGTCTGGCTGCTCGACGAGGGCGACGACCCCGAGGTCAAGGCCGTCTGCGAGCGCCTGGGCGTGCGCCACTTCTCCCGCAAGGGCATCGCGAAGTGGAACCAGCCCACCGGTGCCCACCGCGCCAAGACCAAGCACGGCAACTACAACGCCTGGCTGGACGCGCACGGCGACAACTACGACTTCTTCGCCTCCGTCGACACCGACCACGTGCCGCTCCAGAACTACCTGGAGCGCATGCTCGGCTATTTCCGGGACCCCGACGTCGGCTTCGTCATCGGTCCGCAGGTCTACGGCAACTACGACAACTTCGTCACCAAGGCCGCCGAATCGCAGCAGTTCCTCTTCCACGCGCTGATCCAGCGCGCCGGCAACCGCTACGGCGCGCCGATGTTCGTCGGCACCTCGAACGCCGTGCGCATCAGGGCGCTCAAGCAGATCGGCGGCCTGTACGACTCGATCACCGAGGACATGGCGACCGGCTTCGAGATCCACCGCCACAAGAACCCGGTGACGGGGAACAAGTGGCGCTCGGTCTACACCCCGGACGTACTCGCCGTCGGTGAGGGCCCCAGCGCCTGGACGGACTTCTTCACCCAGCAGATGCGCTGGTCGCGCGGCACCTACGAGACGATCCTCAAGCAGTACTGGAAGGGCTGGTACTCGCTTCCGCCGAGCAAGCTCTTCAACTACACGATGATGATCATCTTCTATCCGATGTCCGCCCTGAACTGGATCCTCGCGGCGCTGAGTTGCGCGCTGTTCCTGGGCCTGGGTGCCTCGGGCGTGAACATCGACCCGACGGTGTGGCTGATGCTCTACGGCAACGCCTCCGCGCTGCAGATCGGCCTCTACGTCTGGAACCGCCGCCACAACGTCTCCCCGCACGAGCCGGAGGGCTCCGGCGGTGTGGCCGGCATGCTCATGTCCGCGCTCTCGGCGCCGCTCTACGCCAAGGCGCTGATCGACTCCGCCCTGCGCCGCAAGAGCAAGTTCGTGGTCACCCCCAAGGGCGACTCGGCGAGCCCGGACAGGTGGTTCGGCACCTTCCGGTACCACTGGTATTTCATCGGGATCTTCGGCGGTTCCATGGTCGCCGGTCTCGTCCTGGGGAACTCCCACCCCGCGATGATCATCTGGGCGTCGTTCGCCACGCTGATCACCGCGACGCCGATCCTCGTCTGGCGGCACATGCTGCGGCAGGAGAAGAAGAAACGCCCCGGCAGGCACGGACAGCCGCCGCAGTCGCCGCAGCCGCCCGCGCCGGCCGTGGAGCGGGCGCCGCAGACCGGGCCGAGCTGGGCCGAGCAGAACGACACCATGCAGATCGCCCTTGGGGGACGTAACAAATGAGCAGCCTGCCCGTCCGGCCGAACCACCGGAGGAACCGCGCCCGTCGCATCCTGATAGGCACGGCGGTGGTTGCTGTGGTCGCCGGGTTCAACGGGCCGGCCCTGTACCGGTACGGCTCGGAGAAGTACCACGACTACGAGATCAACAAGCCGGAGTACAAGGCCGCCAACGGCCACTGGGACTTCCTCGACGTCCCGTCCGAGTTCCGGATCAACACCATCCACGCGGCGCTGCTCCACACCGGAAAGGTGCTGCTGGTCGCGGGCTCCGGCAACAACCAGAAGAACTTCGACGCGAACAAGTTCGAGTCGGTCCTGTGGGACCCGAAGACGAACAAGTTCAAGATGATCCCCACGCCGAAGGACATGTTCTGCGCCGGGCACACGCAGCTGCCCGACGGGAAACTGCTGATCGCCGGCGGCACGAAACGGTACGAGAAGCTCAAGGGCGACGTCACCAAGGCCGGTGGCCTGATGATCGTTCACAACGAGGACCCGGACAAGCCCATCACCCTGCCCGCCGGGACGAAGTTCACCGGCAGGGCCAACGGGAAGACGTTCGTCTCCAAGGACCCCATCCTGGTGGAGAAGGCCGAGAAGATCTTCGACAAGACCACCGGCCGCTTCCTGCGCACCCAGCCGGGGCTGGGCCGGATCTACGTCGAGGCCGAGGAGTCGGGCAAGGAGTTCGAGACCGGCACCGAGGACAACTACGAGGTCGAGGGTCTCAAGGGCACCGACGCCCGCAACATCTACGGCATGGCGCAGAAGCTCGCCCTCGACAAGAAGGACTTCCAGGGCATCAAGGACGCCTTCGAGTTCGATCCGGTCGCCGAGAAGTACATCAAGGTCGACCCGATGAACGAGGCGCGCTGGTACCCCACGCTGACCACGCTGAAGGACGGCAAGGTCCTCGCCCTGTCCGGCCTCGACGAGATCGGGCAGATCGTCCCCGGCAAGGACGAGATCTACGATCCCAAGACCAAGACGTGGAAGTACACCGGGATCGAGCGGCGCTTCCCGACGTACCCGGCCATCTTCCTGATGGACAACGGCAAGCTGTTCTACTCCGGCTCCAACGCCGGGTACGGGCCCGCCGACGTCGGCCGCGACCCGGGCGTCTGGGACCTGGAGACCAACAAGTTCGAGAAGATACCGGGCCTGAGCGACGCGGACCGGATGGAGACGTCCGCGACCGTCATGCTGCCGCCCGCCCAGGACCAGAGGTTCATGGTCATCGGCGGCGGCGGGGTCGGCGAGTCCCAGGAGTCCAGCGAGAAGTCCCGGCTGGTCGACCTGAAGGACCCCAGCCCCCGCTTCGAGGACGGCGCCTCCCTCGACAAGGGCACCCGCTACCCGAGCGCCTCACTGATGCCGGACGACACCGTCCTGGTCACCGGAGGCTCCGAGGACTACCGGGGCCGCAGCGACTCCAACGTGCTGGAGGCGCGGACGTACGATCCGAAGACCGGCACGTTCACCCGCGTCGCCGACCCGAAGGTGGGGCGCAACTACCACTCCGGCTCGGTGCTCCTGCCCGACGGCCGCGTCATGATCTTCGGATCGGACTCGCTCTTCGCCGACAAGGCCAACACCAAGCCTGGCGTCTTCGAGCAGCGCATCGAGATCTACACCCCGCCCTACCTCTTCCGGGACTCCAGGCCCGAGGTCACCGGCGGCCCGGAGAAGATCGAGCGCGGCGGGAGCGGTGTCTTCAGGACGCCGGACGCCGCGAGGATCAAGACGGCGAAGCTGCTGCGGCCCAGTGCCGTCACCCACGTCACCGACGTCGACCAGCGCTCGATCGCCCTGGAGATGAAGAAGACCGCCGACGGCGTCCAGGTCACCGTCCCGAAGAACCGCGCCCTGGTCCCCTCCGGCTGGTACATGCTCTTCGTCACCGACGACAAGGGCACACCGTCCGAAGCGGTGTGGGTCGAGGTCCCGTAGGTCCCGCGGTACGGCGAGGACGCGGTACGCGACGGGGACGGTGCGCGACGGGGGCGGTACGGCCACGACGCGGTACGGCCAAGCGGTACGACGACGAAGGGGCGCCCCCCGGCGGGGGCGCCCCTCACGCGTGTCGCGGGGTCCTACTCGGTGTTGCGGGCCAGGTCGAGGGCGTACTCCGGGAACCAGTCGCCCGCCTTGGGGCCGCCCTTGCAGTCGCCGTCCGACTCTCCCGGACGCTTGATCCACAGGTAGGCGTCGACCAGCGGGTCGCCCGTCTCGGTGGTGGGCGTCTCACCGAGAGCGCGGCCCGGCGGGTTGCACCAGTTCTCGGCGGGGTCGCCCCCGGTGTAGGGACCGTTGCCGTTGCGGCTGGTGTCGATGACGAACGGCTTGCCGCCGACCTTCTTCGAGACCTTCCTGCCGTACTCCTTGCTGGCGGCGGTCGTCTGGAAGTTGGCCACGTTCACCGCGAAGCCGTCCGCCTCGGCGACGCCCGCCCACTTCAGCGGCTCGAAGATCTGGTCCGGCTTGCCCCAGCCCGCGTTGCCCGCGTCCAGGTACACCTTGGTGCCCGGCAGCTGCTTCAGGCGCTTGACCGCGCCCTTCAGCAGGTCGTACCGCTCCTCGTGGTACTGCTCCTCGGTGCAGCCGTCCACCATGTGCATCACGGCGTCGGGCTCCACGATCACCGTGGCCCGCCGGTCACCGATGCCCTTGGCGACCTTGTCCAGCCACGCGCGGTACGCGTCACCGTCGGCGGCGCCGCCCGCGGAGTGCTGGCCGCAATCGCGGTGCGGGATGTTGTAGAGGACCAGCACGGCGTCCCGGTCCGCCTTCGCGGCGGCCTCGGTGATGCTGCGGGCGTCCTCCTCGGGCTGCTCCGTGCCGACCCACTCGCCCACCGGCTGGGAGGCGATCCTCTTGATGAGCTCGGCGTCTTCCTTCTTGCCGTCGCGCAGGTAACTGGCCACCTGCTGGGCCGCCTTGCTGCCGGGATTGACCCAGAAGGGATCGGTCGCCTTCGGCTGCTGGCTCACGACCGGCGCGGTCTCCGGCTCCTTGCCCCCGCCGGCGCCGGCGTCGGGGGAGCTACAGCCCGCCAGCAGCAATGCCGCCACGGCGCCCACCGCCCCCATCGCGGTCGCCCTCACGCGGGCCCGCCCGGTGCAACTGCCGTACATCCACTCCCCCTCGGGTGCACTCTGCGCGGGGCCGCCCCCCAGGCGCCCCTCCCGGACAACCCGGTCCAATCCATCCTGACACACGGGCCCGGACAGCCACGAGGGCGGCCATCCGCCCCGCCGGGCCCCCGCCACCCGGGCCCCAGCCACCCCGCCCCGGTCGCGACGCCGTGCCGGACGGCACCTGGACCGGGCCCCGGCCGCGTCCCACCGTGAAGGGGAAGCCGCCGGACCGGTCCCGGCCTCCCGCCCGACGCCGGGCTCCTCGCGCGGACGAGGAACGCAGGGGCCAGGAACACACGGGCCAGGAACGCGGCCTGGGATCGCGCGGCCCAGAAACGCACAGGCCAGGAACGCGCGGCCCTGAAACGCGCGGCTCTGTGACTCGCGGCTCTGTGACTCGCGGGCGAGGAGCGGTCCCGTCGACGGCCCGTGGGGGGAGAAGTCCCGGTAGCGCCGGGGGGGAAGGCCCGTCGGCCGGTCCGGGCGGCCCGTCACGCGCCCGGTGCGGCACGGCCGCCCGTCAGGTAGGCGGAGACGACGACGTTCGCCGTGTACACACCCGCCGCGCGGTCGAAGGTGCCACCGCAGGTGATCAGGCGCAGTTCGGCGCGGCCCGGCTGCCGCTGCCCGTACGCCTTCTTGGGGTCGAACTCGTGCCGGGCGAAGACCCGCACGTCGTCGATGGTGAACTCGGCGACCGAGCCGTCCGTCCGGGTCACCTCGACCCGCTCGCCGGGGCGGGCGGAGCTCAGACCGTAGAAGACGGCCGGCTTCGTCTCGGTGTCGACGTGGCCGACGAAGAGCGCGGCCCCGTCCGTGCCCGGCTTCGCCCCGCCGCCGAACCAGCCGACGGTGTGGGCCTCCTGGTACGGGGGCGGATCTATCGCGCCGGCCCCGTCCAGGCCCCGGGGGGCGACCGGGGCGGTGATCCCGAGCGACGGGACCGCCAGGCTCTCGGGCACGGCGGGCTCCATCGGCGGGCGGGCCGGCGGCAGCGGGACGCCCAGGGGGCGGCCGACGGCGGCGACGTCACCTGTGGTGGGGGCGGACAGGCCGCCGGGGCCGGCCGTGATGTCCTTGCCCCACAGCCACAGGCCCAGCAGCAACAGGGCCCAGGCCACGCCGGTGAGCAGCCGGCCGTGTCCGGCGGGGTGCGGTGCCGAGGACACGGTCAGTCCGCGCGGGTACGGCGACGGCGGCGCGTGCTGCTGCGCAGCGCGACGGCCACCGCCGCGACGCCCGCCAGCACCAGGCCGATCACGGTGTGCGGGGTACCGGGCCCCTGCTCCTCGACGCCGCCCCGGGGCGCGTCGGCGGCCAGCAGCGCCGCTCCCCCGCCGCCGGCCCTGACCGGCGCGACGGGGCTGGGCGGGGTGCGGTGGGTGACGTGGAGGGTGCCGGCGTCATGGTGGTCCCGCCCGTCGCAGTGGACGGTGAGCGGGTACGTACCGGTGTCCAGGTGGGACTTGACGGTGGTGTCGCCGTACAGCGGCCCGCCCTTGCCCTCGCGGCCGGACAGCTCGGCGTCCGCGACGAACGCCTTGGACCTCACCGTGCCGTGCTTGCCGCGGCAGCCGTGGACCTGGATGTCCACGTCCTCGCCGGGCTTGGTGGTGGCCGGGACGACCAGGGCCGTCACCTTCTCCCGGGGCTTCTCGCCGTCCCGGTGCTCCTCGCCGTCACCGGCGTACGCGGGCCCCGCCGCCAGCGCCAGGACGGTGACCGTCCCCGCGGCACGGAGAGCAAACAGAGCTGAACGCATCGTGAACCTCCTGCACTGAAGATTCACCCCGTTCGGCGGCTTCCGCATCCGCAGGGAAACGGCGTTCACCCGGTCGGACGTCGCTGACCTGGCCCGATGGCACCCCCAAGTAGGTCAGACGCGCTCCACCAGATCGGCGATCGAGTCGACGACGGTCGAGGGCCGGAAGGGGTAGCGGTCCACGTCGGCCGGGGTGGTGAGTCCGGTCAGGACCAGGAACGTCTCCATACCCGCTTCCAGCCCGGCGAGCACGTCGGTGTCCATCCGGTCACCGATCATGGCGCTGGACTCCGAGTGGGCGCCGATGGCGTTCAGGCCGGTGCGCATCATCAGCGGGTTCGGCTTGCCCGCGAAGTACGGGTCCTTGCCGGTGGCCTTGGTGATCAACGCGGCGACCGAGCCGGTGGCGGGCAGTGGGCCCTCGGCGGAGGGGCCGGTCTCGTCGGGGTTGGTGCAGATGAACCGGGCGCCACCGTTGATGAGCCGGATCGCCTTGGTGAGGGACTCGAAACTGTACGTGCGGGTCTCGCCGAGGACCACGTAGTCGGGGTCGTGGTCGGTGAGGATGTAGCCGATGTCGTGCAGCGCGGTGGTGAGCCCCGCCTCGCCGATGACGTACGCCGTGCCGCCGGGCCGCTGGTCGTCGAGGAACCGGGCGGTGGCCAGGGCGGAGGTCCAGATGTTCTCCACGGGCACGTCCAGCCCCATGCGGGCGAGACGGGCGTGCAGGTCGCGAGCGGTGTAGATGGAGTTGTTGGTGAGGACCAGGAAGGGCCTCTCCGTATCCCGCAGCTTCTTGATGAAGGCGTCGGCGCCGGGGATGGGAACGCCCTCGTGGATGAGGACGCCGTCCATGTCGGTCAGCCAGGATTCGATCGGCTTGCGCTCTGCCATGGGGCGGGACTCCTGCCGTACAGATACGTGCATGCGTGCTGGGGACGCCGCGACAGCGCTGTGGCGACGCCCCCAGCCTAATCAGGAGGCGGCGATCTTCACCCGGTCGATCGTCCGGTACCGGTGCCGGACCCGGTGCGGCGGAAGCCGACGCCGTCTCCGGAGAGCCCCTCGCCCAGACCGCCCGCCGCCGGACCGCCGTACACGGCGCGAGTGTTGTACGCGGTGGGGGTGTACGCGGCGGGTGTTGTACGCGGGGGTGCCGGTGTACGCGGGGGTGCCGGTGTACGCCCGGGACGGCGTGCGCCGGGACGGCGATGTGCGTCTTGGGCGCGGGCGCCGGCCTCTCGGTTCCCGACGTCGCGGCGGCGGCCGGCTCGCGGCGGTGGCCGGGTGGGCGGCGTGCCGTGCGGCCCGTCAGCCCCGGCGGTCCCGCAGCCGGCCCGCCAGGGTGAGCGTCCCGGCGCCGAGGAGGAAGGCGAGGACCGAGGCACCGGCGACGATCAGGACGTTCCGGCCGGTCCGGGGCAGCTCCTCGGCGAACTCGCTGGCCGGTTCCTCGTCCACGAGGACGAACCGGTAGTCGGCGGACTCGCCCACCCAGTCGCCGTCACCACCCCTGCGCTGGACGATCGCGGCGTTCACGGTGATCGTGTCGGGCCGGGCGTCCGAGGTGAAGGCGAGACGGACGGGCACCGTGATGGTCCGGCCGGGCGGGACGACGAAGCCGCGGAAACGGTCGCCGTCGCCGTCACCGTCACCGCCTCCGGGGTCGCCCCCCGCGCCGTCGTCGAGGACGCCGACGAGTTCGCTCTCGTCGGTCTTCTCGATGGTGACGGGGTGCTGGCGGCGGCCGCTGCCGTCCCCGCCACCGTCGCCCTCGTAGAACTCCAGCTGGATCTGACCGGGCTTCAGAGCGCGGGTGCGGTCGGTGAAGACGATGACGGGGTGGATGTTGCCGCAGGGCTCGGCGGTGGTGTTGGTCAGCTCCACGGTCCAGGTGTGGAAGCCGCCGCCGGGCCGGTAGGCGGTGGGGCCGCCGCTGATGCGCGTGCGGATGGGGAAGTCGGCGGCCGAGGGGGTGCCGCAGGTGGGCTGCCGGTCGGGAGCGGCGGCCTCGAAGGCCGCGGTGCCGTCCGCAGGTGCCGCCGGTGCCGCCGGTGCCGCCGGTGCCGCCGCGGTGAGCGTGAGCACGGCGACGGCGGCGGTGGCGCCCAGGGCGGTGACGTTGCGCAGTCGCATGGGAAACCTTCGGCGGCCGGTGGACAGTCGTGCCCCGAGAAGCTCCCACGCGGGCACGCCGACGCACCGGCGGGCCGGTGACCTCCCGCCGTACGGGGGCGCACAAGCGCCCGTTCGGCGCAACGGTGACGGGCGCCCGGAGCCGGGCCGCTTCGGTGCGCGGAACGGTTCCTGACAGCCGGGCCGTACGGGGCGCAGGCGTTCGGGCGCCGGACCGGTGGGGCGCGGTGGCCGCCGGACCGGTGGGGGCGGGTGGCTCCGGGTGCCCGGCCATGTGCGCGCCCCACCACCCGTCGGCGGGCACCGCACCGCGCTCGGGCGCCGGCCGTCGCGGTGGCCGGGTGGGTCAGGAACCCCGCCCCCGAGGGTCCGGGGGCCAGGGGACCGGCACGCTGAGCCACCTCCGCGGTGGGCGCTCGGGCGGCCCCGCCGGCACCACGAGCACCACCAGCGTCACGAGCACCACCAGCGGCGGTCAGCGGCCGAACACCGGGGCCAGCACCAGCTGCGCCGCGCCTTCGGCCACCGGGTGGGCGGAGCCGTCGGCGAGGGTGACCGGCACGGGCGGTTCGCCCGCGCGCCGGGCCCGCTCCTCCAGTACGGCGCGGACGCCCCGTACGAACGGTTCCGCCGTGCCGGTCACCACCCGGCCGCCGAGCAGCACGCGGTCGATGTCGAGCAGCTTGGCCAGGTTCGCGGCCCCGGCGCCCAGCACCCTGGCCGCTTCGTCGAGGTCGCCGCGCGCGACGGCCGCCAGGCACAGCGCCTCCAGGCACCCGCGCCCGCCGCACCCGCAGGCCGGGCCGTCCAGCTGGACGGTCTGGTGGCCGAACTCCCCCGCCCCCGTCCGCGCGCCCCGGTACACGGCACCGCCGAGGACCAACCCCGCGCCCAGCCCCGTACCGAGATGGAGGTACCCGAACGAGTCGCCGCCCGCCCCGCTCAGGGCGATGCTCAGCGCCGCCGCGTTCGTGTCCTTGTCGAGCACCACGGGCAGCCCGAGCCGCCGCGCGAGCGCGTCGCGCAGCGGGAAGCCGTCCCACTCGGGGAAGCCGGTCACCCGGTGCGGGACGCCCGCCGCGTGGTCGAGCGGCCCCGGCATGGCGACGCCGACCCCGAGCAGCGGCCGCGAGGGGAGCGCGGCGACCTCGCCGGCGGCCACCTCCATGACCACCTCGGTCCCGGCCCCCAGGTCCAGCGGGACGACGTTCGCCGCCACGACCACGCCCGACAGGTCGACCAGGACCGCGGTGAGCTCGTCCCGGTCCAGGTACAGGCCCACGGCGTGGGCGGCGCCGGGGACGAGCCGCAGGACGGTGCGCGGCTTGCCGCCCGTGGACGCGCGGCGCCCCGCGTCGGCCGCGAGCCCCTCCTCCCGGAGCCGGGCGGTGATCTTGCTGACCGCCTGCGGGGTGAGGCCGGTCCGCTCCGCCAGCTCCAGCCGGCTGGCCCCGTCCTCGCCGGCCGTACGGAGCAGCTCGAGCACGAGCGCCGCGTTGTGGTTGCGGAGGGCCGGCAGGTTCACACCCGTATCGCTGTTCACCGCCCCATTGTCGCGCCCGCTTGCACTTTGGCAACAGCGTTGCTTAAGTGGCGGGCATGACTGGATCGCTGCGCGTCGGACTCGTCGGCTACGGCCTGGCGGGCTCCGCCTTCCACGCCCCGCTGATCGCCGCGACCGAGGGCTTGGTCCTCGACACGGTCGTCACCTCCGACCCGGAGCGGCAGCAGCAGGCCCGCGACGCGTTCCCGGACGTCCGTTGCGCCGCCTCCCCGGACGAGCTGTGGGCCCGGGCCGGCGAGCTGGACCTGATCGTGATCGCCTCCCCCAACAAGACGCATGTGCCGCTCGCGACCGCCGCGCTCGACGCCGGTCTGCCGGTCGTCGTCGACAAGCCGGTCGCCGGGACGGCGGCGGAGGCTCGCGGCCTCGCCGCTCTCGCGGAGGAGCGCGGCCTGCTCCTCTCCGTCTTCCAGAACCGCCGCTGGGACAACGACTTCCGCACCCTCCGCTCGCTGATCGAGCGCGGCGAGCTCGGCGACGTACAGCGCTTCGAGTCCCGCTTCGAGCGCTGGCGGCCGCGGCTCAAGGGCGGATGGCGCGAGTCGGGCGCGCCGGAGGAGTTCGGCGGGCTGCTGTACGACCTGGGCAGCCACGTCGTCGACCAGGCGCTGGTGCTGTTCGGCCCCGCCACGCGGGTGTACGCCGAGGCCGACGTACGCCGTGAGGGCGCCGAGGCCGACGACGACACGTTCATCGCGATCACGCACGCCGGGGGCGTCCGCTCCCACCTGTACGTCAGCGCCACCGCCGCCCAGCTGGGCCCCCGCTTCCGGGTGCTGGGCTCGCGGGCCGGGTACGTCAAGTACGGCCTGGACCCGCAGGAGGCCGCCCTCCGCGAGGGCGAGCGCCCCGGCCCCGGGTGGGGCGTCGAGCCGGAGGGCATGTGGGGTGCGCTCGGCGCCGGCGAGTCGCCGCTGACGGGCGGCGGCACCCCGGTGCCGTCCCTCCCGGGTGACTACCCGGCCTACTACGCCTTGATCGCCACCGCCCTGCGCGACGGCACGCCCCCACCGGTCACCGCCCGGGAGGCGGCGGCGGCGCTGGACGTCCTGGAGGCGGCGCGCCGCTCGGCCCGCGACGGTGTGGCGGTGACCCTGTGACCGCCAGGACCACCGAGACCGCCAAGACCCCCGCGACCACCGAGAGCCCCAAGAGCCCCGACAGCCCCGACAGCCCCGAGACCGTCTCGCCGCCCGCGCCCACCGCCCCCGCCGTCGCGGAGCTGGAGGAGCAGCAGATCCGCCTCGCCCTCCCCCGCTTCACGTACGACGACGCCTGGACGCTCGGCACCCTGCTGGTCGGCCTGGCCCGCGAGCGGAACGCCCCGGTGGCCGTCGACATCCGGCGCGGCGGCCAGCAGCTCTTCCACGCCGCACTGCCCGGTTCGAGCGCGGACAACGACGCCTGGATCGACCGCAAGCGCCGGGTCGTCGAGCGGTACGCCGAGAGCTCCCTGCTGGTCGGCACCCGGTTCCGCGCCAAGGGCAAGTCCTTCGACACCGATTCCCGCCTGGACCCGGACGTCTACGCGGCGCACGGCGGTTCGTTCCCGATCACGGTCACGGGCGCGGGCGTCATCGGCTCGGTCACCGTCTCGGGCCTGCCGCAGCTGGAGGACCACGCACTGGTGGTGGAGGCCCTGGAGCGCCTCGTCGCCACCGCATGAGCCGGCGGGCCGCCCCTTTCCCCCGGGGGGTGGCCCGCCTTCCCCCGGCGCCGGGAGGCGTCAGGCGTCCTTGAGCTCCTGCCGCTGCCTCCCGAGGCCCTCGACCTCCAGCTCGACGACGTCCCCGGCGCGCAGGAACGGTTTCGGCTCCGGCTGTCCCATGGCCACGCCCGCCGGCGTACCGGTGTTGATGACGTCGCCGGGGTGCAGGGTCATGAACTGGCTGACGTACCGGACCACCTCTCCCACAGGGAAGATCTGGTCGGACGTGGAGCCGTCCTGCTTCAGCTCGCCGTTGACCCAGAGCTTCAGCGACAGTGCCTGCGGGTCCGGCACCTCGTCGGCCGTCACGAGCCAGGGGCCCAGCGGGTTGAACGTCTCGCAGTTCTTGCCCTTGTCCCAGGTGCCGCCGCGCTCGATCTGGAACTCGCGCTCGGAGACGTCGTGGGCGACCGCGTACCCGGCGACGTGCGTCAGCGCGGCCTCGGCGGTGTCCACATAGCGGGCGGTACGTCCGATGACTACCGCGAGCTCGACCTCCCAGTCGGTCTTGCGGCTGCGGCGCGGTACGAGCACGGTGTCGTCCGGCCCGACGACCGTGTCGGCCGCCTTGAGGAAGACGACCGGCTCGGTGGGGGTCGCCTGGCCCGTCTCGGCGGCGTGGCCGTGGTAGTTCAGCCCGATGCACACGACCTTGCCTATCCGCCCGACCGGGGGGCCTATCCGCAGCCCCGTCGGGTCCAGCGCGGGCAGCACACCGGCGCCGGCCGCGGCCCGGACCCGGTCGAGCGCGGACGCGTCGGAGAGCAGGCCCCCGTCGATGTCCGGAACGATCGCGGACAGGTCACGCAGGGTGCCGTCCTGGTCGAGCAGCGCGGGGCGCTCGGCGCCCGCCGTACCGACGCGCAGCAGCTTCATGGTCTTCTCCTTGTGGTCGAGGTAGGCCCCGGCCGATGGAGTGCGGCCATCGGAGGATTGGTCGATCCTCCAAGACATCGGATCACCCCGCAAGACCCCGTTCACACCGTGGACGGCTCGCGGTACAGGTACGCGCGCTCGGCGGCGGTCCACGCCGTGCTCGTGACCACATAGAGCGCGGCGGCGAGCGGCACGACGGCGACGGTGACGAGGGTGGCGAAGGACAGCAGCGGCACCACCTTGCCCACGCCGGCGCCCAGGCCCCCCGCCATGCCGTCGCCCATCTCCGCCATCTGCCCCTTCGTACGCCGGTAGGTGTACGTGGCGACGGCGGCGACGATCACGAACAGCGCCACGTACACCAGCCCGGCGGCCCCGAAGACGCCACCGTCCGCCAGGGCGTCCGTCCAGCGCCCGACGAGGGGCGCGGCGAGCAGGGAGTGCCCCTCCATCGTCCCGCCCGAGAACAGGTGGTACATCAGCAAGAAGGCGGGTGCCTGCAGCAGGCTCGGCAGGCAGCCGGCCAGCGGTGACACCTTCTCCTCGGCGTGCAGCTCCAGCACGGCCCGCCGCAGTCGCTCGGGGTCCTCGCCGTGCTTCTCGCGCAACTTCGCGACCTGCGGCGCCAGCCGCGTACGCGCCTTCTGCCCGCGTGCGGCGGCCCGGGACAGCGGGTGCACGGCGAGCCGTACGCACAGGGTGAACACGACGATGGCGGCGGCGGTGGCCGAGCCGTGGAACAGAGGTTGGAGCAGGCCGGCGAGCTGCTCGACCAGCGAGGCGAAAACGGACATGGGAAGGAACCCTCCGAGGGTCTCGTCGTACCGGAAGACTGGATCTCGGCATGACGGAACCGCGCAGAGAGGAACCCCTGGAGCACCACCGGGAGCACCGGGAGTACCGGGAGTACCGGGCGTACCGGGCGTGCTCCGGGTACGGGGCGTGCCCGGGGCACGGGGCGTACCCGGAGTCGTGCGGGCCCCTACGCGGCCGTCGGAAGGAGACGGCCGGGCGCTCGGGGTCGCCGGCGCCCGGAGGCGTCGGGATCGCGCTGGGGCAGGAACGCCGTGCGTTGCTCGCGGTCGCGGATGGCCGTGCGGACCCGTGTCGGCGGTACGGCGGGCGCGCAGCGCGCGGCGACGACCGCGCACGCGACGAGCCTGGAGCCGACGGCGGCGAGCGCCACGGCCGCGGAGAGGGCGCCGCCCTCGGCGTACAGGCCCTCGGAGAAGAGGAACAGCAGGAAGCCGAGCAGACCACAGCGCGCCAGCCGCGCGACAAGACCGTTCATGCTCGCCCCCCTCCTCCCCTGCTGACGCGGCCGCGTCGAACGGGGTTGCCCCACGGGACGAGCCGGTAGGCAGAACTGTACTCGGGGGTGTCGTCGCGGCGGGGCCCGCGCGGGCATGACGGTCGGCCTACGCGGGTTCCTGCCGTACGGCGGGGTGACGCGGTTGCCGGCGGGCGGCGCCGGGGGGCTCCGGCGGCTTCCGGTGCTCGGCGGCCGCCGGGAAGCGCCACCGGACTTCCGGGCGGGGGCTGCCTCCCGGCCGCCCCGCCGGTCCGGCACCGTTCCGGCGCGTGGGCCCGCCGCTGTGCCGGAACGGGCCTGCTGGGGCCCACCGGAGCCGGCGGACGGCGAGGAGCAGCCGCACGGCCAGAGACCACCACGCGTCACCGGCCCCACCACCGCCGCACCACCCCCGGTTCGGCTCGCGTACGACGGCACAATGGGTGCCGACCCGTGACCCCACCGGACCCGCCGCACGGCAGTACGGTGTCCCCCATGCGCCCCGACACGCCTGCCGATCACATCACCGAAGCCGAGCGTCTGCTGCGCACCGCGGCGCAGTACCCCGAGGACCGCGAACCGCTGCTCCTCCGGGCGGCCGCCCATCTGGAGCTGGCCGGCGCCCGCACGCGCGCGACGACGCTGTACGACGACCTCCTGGCCGCGACACCGCCCCCGGAGCACCCGCAGCTGGTCAAGGCCCTGAAGGCGGCCAACCTGTGGGAGTACGGCCACGAGGCCGAGGCCCGGATCATCATCGACGGTATCCGCGCGACGCCCCCGTCGGACGCCGCCGCGTGGGAGATCGTCGCGGAGACGCTGGAGGCCCACGACGAGCTGGAGCCCTCCGAGGCGGCCTTCACCGCGGCGGTGACGGCCCTCGTCCCCTCACCCGACGACGAGGTCCCGTACCCGGCCCAGTCGCTCCTCATGGGCCGGCACCGCGTGCGCCGCCTGCTGGGGCTGCGCCACGACGACTGGGACGTCCTGGCGGACCGCCTCCACACCGGCTCCGTCCCGCTGGACGAGCTGCACGACCCGAAGCGCCTGTGGTCCCTCGGCTCCTCCGACCCGGCCGAGCTCCAGGCGGAGATCACCCGCCTGCGCAGCGAGCTCGGCTCCTACCGCACGGCCCTCTCCCGCCCCTTCCCGGTCGCGGTCCTGCTCTGGCCGGCCGACGAGCTGACCGAGCTGCTCGCGGCCTATCCGGAGCTGGAGTCGGAGTACCCCACGCACGAGGCCCACCTCACCGACCTGGAGGCCTCCCTGCGCGAACTCGCCTCCGCGGGCACCCCGAACCTGGGCATCGTCCAGGGCACGGTCCCCTCCTACGAGGCCTTCGCCGCCTCGGAGTCGACCGCCCCCTCCAACGCCTCGCTCCTCCCCCAGTACGCCACCACCCTCGCCGCCCGCGGCCGCGCCACTCCCTGGCCCCCGGCCCGCACGGCCCCGTGCTGGTGCGGCTCGGGCACGGCGTACGGGGAGTGCCACGGGACCGCGCGTATCTGACCGTCCGGGAATTGGATCGTTCCCCTCCTCTTCACCTGACCCGTGCAGTATTTTCACGATTGACTACTGCCGTCGACTGGCGCCCTGTTCCCCCACACAGTCCCAGTCCCTGTGTGAGGGAGACGTGTGCCCGTGAGCAACGCGTACCAGCAGCCGTCCGCCGCCCGCCCCCTGTACCGCATGAAGCGCGTCTGGGCGGGCGGCCTGCTGCTCCTGACGATCGGCACGGGCTGCGGGGCGCTCGGCTCCGAGGACGCCCCCAAGCCCGTGGCCAAAGCCGCCCCGGCCGTCACCGTGACCGCCACAGCCACCGCCACAGCCACCGCGACCGCCGCCGCCGCCCCGGCCCCGGCCCCGGCGGTCACGGTCACGGTCACCGAAACCATCACGGCCACGGCTACGGTCACCCGCCAGGCCGCCCCGGCTGCGGCCAACGACGACTCGGCCAACGACGATGCGGACACCGGCGGTGGCAGCGTCTACTACGCCAACTGCTCCGCCGCCCGCGCCGCCGGCGCCGCCCCCGTCCACCGAGGCGACCCCGGCTACGCCCGCCACCTCGACCGCGACAACGACGGCGTCGGCTGCGACAACGGCTAAGCCCGCTTCGCGACTTCAGTCGGCCAGCCGCAGGTCGATGGCTTGCTGGGAGCCGCCCCAGCCACCGGGGTGCTCCCACATGGCCACGATGCCGAGCGTGGCCAGGTAGTCGGCGTAGTCCCCGATGTCATGGGTGAAAAGGGCTACGAGATGCGGAGCTTGCCGCTCCTTCTTCTCGTAGTAGAAGTACCGATACTCGTACAACTGGCCCACGGCTTCACGTACGGCTCGGTACTCCTTCCCAGGCTGCACCGTCTTGCCCTCAACCAGCCACTCCCGGTGAGGAGAACGGGGGTGGCGTAGGACGACGTCGCGCGGGTGCATTCCCTCGGTGATCGGGATGTACCCGCAGGCGACGGCATGCTGGGCGAACCGCAGCAGTAGTGCCTCGTGTTCCTTGGTTCGTTCTTGCCTGCCGCCCTGGACGTCGACGTAGTAACTTTCGCTGCTCTTGGCCCGGAACCCGCTCATCGGGTCTTCGCCATGCTCACGGTCTGGGTACTCGAAGACGGGGTCGTCGCCCTTCGGCGCCTGGAGCCAGAACCGATCCACCGCGGCGGCGTCCCTGAGGAGTTGCACAGCCTCCTCCAGGTCACTGGCCAGCGCTTCATCCGTCGGCAGGTCCTCCACCCGGTACCGTCGGGCTGCCACATTGGACTTCTCGTACGAGCGTGGGCGCCAGTGTTGTGGGCCGACGAGCAGATCCATCGAGTCCCGCCACTGCTCGGCCAGCTCCGGCCGCAGCGCTCCTCGCAGCGTCTTCGCCTGGGCCGTTAGATAGCGGTGAAGCTTGCCGCCCTTCCCGTACGTCTTGCTGAGCTTGGTCACACCCTGTTGCAGCGTCAGGGTGACGGTGGTACGGGGGTAGTCGAAGATGTAGGCGACGTAGAGGCCATCATGCGGGTTCCCATTGATAGTCCGGTCGAAGACGCCGATCCAGGGGGTCAAACTCGCCTTGCCCTGGCCTCCGTAGCCGATCGCGAAGCACCCCGTGGGCCAAGGAAGGTCCGTTCGATCTTCCACCGCCCATAGCAGAGCGTGCCCAGGCAGCTCGCTGGTCGCCATGCCATCGGGTTCATAGGTCCTGGCGACACGTATCAGCAGGTCACGAAGAGACATTCACAGAAACTAGCTCGAATCGATCATCTTGAGCCACCCAATTGTCAACTTCTGATCGCTTCAACCATGTCTTGAGGCTTGATCCAACCGTAAGGAACCGCGCTGTCGGCGGCCCTTGGTAGAACGAACCCCAACGATCACGTACACCGGGAGCGAGCCATGCCTCAGATCGGCAGCGATTCATCCGCCCTGCCAGCGGGGCTGTACGAGCAGCTCATCACCATGCGCCTCCAGCAGCGGCTGACAGAGATCACCGAACAGGGCTGGCATCAGATCAGTGACGCCATTGGGTCGGAGTCGGTCCCTCACGTTCTGGCGAGGCACGTCGCCGAGACGGTGCGTCGCGTACTTCACGGCCTCCCCGCCGAAGAGCGGGTCCACGCCGCGAACCACATCCTGGAGTCCATCAGCACACTGGAGGGTGCTCGGGAGTGGGTGGATCTGGTGGCTGACGGACCACGCGAACTGCTCGCGCTTGCCAGGCAGGAAGCTCCCGGTGTGTACGCGATTCGTCCAGCGACCCCCCTCTCGGACACCGCGCTCATCACCAACGCGCCCGATGACCCGAACCTTGGCTTCGAACTCCGCTCCGAGATCGCCACCGCCGACCGCGTCGACCTTCTCTGCGCCTTCGTGAAGTGGCATGGACTGCGCATCATCGAGCAGTCCCTCAAGACCGCCGTTGAGCGGGGGGTGCCGATACGGGTCATCACGACCACATACATCGGTGCGACGGAACGACGAGCGCTCGACCGGCTGGTCGAGGAGTTCGGCGCGGAGGTGAAGGTCAACTACGAGACTCGCTCCACCCGCCTCCACGCCAAAGCCTGGCTGTTCCGCCGGGACACCGGGTACGACACGGCGTACGTGGGTAGCTCGAACCTTTCCAAAGCGGCGCTGCTGGACGGAGTGGAGTGGAATGTCCGCCTCTCATCCGTGGCAACGCCAGACGTCCTCCGAAAGTTCGAGGGCACCTTTGACGCGTACTGGAGTGACCCGTCCTTCGAGTCGTACGACCCAGAGCGGGACGGGAGCCGCCTCGATGAGGCTCTCACCATCGCGGGTGGTCCCTCGCCGGCCTCCTCGTCCCGTCACATCACGCTCTCCGGTCTGGAGGTACGGCCGTACCCCCACCAGCGCGACATGCTGGAGCGTCTCGAGGTGGAGAGGACTGTTCACGGCCGTCACCACAATCTCCTCGTAGCCGCGACGGGGACGGGAAAGACGGTGATGGCCGCCCTCGACTACAAGCAGCTCCGTAAGCGGCACGGGCGGGACCTTCGGCTGCTCTTCGTCGCACATCGGCGGGAAATCTTGCAACAGTCCATGCGGACGTATCAAGACGTGCTAACTGATGCGAACTTTGGAGAGCACCTGCATAGCGGTGATATCCCAAAGCGCTGGACGCACGTGTTCGCCAGCGTACAATCCCTGAGCACCCGAGCTCTCGACCAACTAGCGCGCGACCATTTTGACGTGATCGTGATTGATGAGTTCCACCACGGCACGTCACCCACATACCGAAAGATCATCGATCATTTCGAGCCGAGCGAGCTGCTCGGCCTGACGGCCACCCCAGAGCGGATGGACGGTAAGAATATCCAGGACGAGTTCTTCGATGGGTATATCGCCGCTGAGATGCGCCTCTGGGAAGCCCTGGAGAACGACCTCCTAAGCCCCTTCCACTACTTCGGCATAACCGACAACACGGACCTAAGCACCCTGCGATGGAAGCGTGGAGGTTACGACGCGACCGACCTCGGTAACGTGTTCACCGGTAACCACGCCCGCGCACGACTCGTCGTGAAGGCCGTGAGGGAGAAGGTCGCCAATCCGTCCACGATGCGGGCTCTCGGCTTCTGTGTGACCGTCGCCCACGCACACTTCATGGCTGAGTTCTTCCGCGCCGCCGGCCTGAACGCTGCCGCACTATCCGGTGAGACACCCGCGGAGCAGCGCAACCAAGCCTTGGCTGACCTCAGGGCCGGCACCCTTCAAGTGATCTTCTCGGTCGATCTCTTCAATGAAGGGCTCGACATCCCAGACGTGGACACCTTGCTTCTCCTGCGCCCTACCTCCAGCGCCACCGTCTTCCTCCAGCAACTAGGGCGTGGCCTGCGGCGCAGCGAGGACAAGGCCGTGCTGACGGTACTGGACTTCATCGGCCAGCACCGCAAAGAGTTCCGATTCGAGAACCAATTCCGGGCGCTGACGAATCTCACGCGTAAACGGCTCTTGGCCAACATCGAGCACGACTTCCCCCAGTTGCCATCCGGATGTCAGATCCTCCTGGAGGAGAAGGCCAAGAAGACGATCATCGCGAACATCAAAGAACAGATCGGCGTCAACGTCACCGCGCTGGCCCGGGAGGTGGCCGACTACGCCATCCCCGAGCTCAGCCACTACCTCACAGAGAGCGGCCGCGAGCTCAAGGAGCTCTACCGGGGTGACGGGAACTCTTGGACCGGGCTGCTCCGGCGGGCCGGATTGCTGAAGTCTGACGCCCCGGAGGGGGAGGCCGCACTGCTCAGGCGCGTACCGTCGTTCCTACACGTCGACGACCCAATCCGAGTCGCTGCCTACACCCGCCTCCTTGAAGACGACGCACCACAGTTCGGCGAACTTGACGCACTGGGGCAGGCGTACGCCCGCATGCTGTTCTTCCAGCTGTGGCCGCTGGGCGGAATCACCCGTAAGGGCTTCGCGACCTACGACGAGGGTTTCACCGCCCTCCGGGATCAGCATGCCTTCCGGAAGGAACTGCGACAGGTTCTGGCGTACAACTCGACACGCACAGAGCACCTCCCCATCTCGCTCGCGGGTGATCACGCCGCTCTCCCGTTGACTGTGCATGCGTCGTACAGTCGCGAGGAGATCCTGCCTGCTCTTGGCCAATCCTTCATTGGCGGATTTATGCCAGGCGACTTCCGTGAGGGCGTGAAGTGGTGCGACTCCATCAAGACCGACGCGCTGCTCATCACCCTAGAGAAGGATGAAAAGGACTTCTCCCCACAGACGCGCTATCACGACTATGCCTTGAGCGAGTCGCTCTTCCACTGGGAGTCACAGAACCAAACTTCCGACACGTCACCTACCGGCCTGCGCTACCAACGTCACGCCGCCGACGGTAGCCATGTGCTCCTCTTCGTCCGCCGCTACAAAAGCACGGACATAGGCGGAGCCCAGCCGTGGATGCTGCTCGGACCGGCCACGTACGTGGAGCACAAAGGCAGCAAGCCGATGGCCGTCACGTGGCGGCTCCAGCATCAGATCCCGGCCGACGTGTACAGCTACGCGGCGATCGCTGCGAGTTAGGCGTAGACCTCGGTCTCGGTCTCAGCCTCGAAGTGCGTCTGCGCCTGGTCCAACACCTCGTCAGCGTCGCGGCCGTGGGCCCGTAGCCAGTGGAGGAGATCGGCGATCACGTCGATGGCCACCTCCTCCGCCATGGCCACACTCAGCAGGCTGGGAGTAGCCGCCCGAGGCAGCCTGGCTGCTTCGTACAGGGCAAGCATCGCCTCGGCCCGGGTTACCCGAGGGCCACCACTGTGTCCATCCGCGGACATGAGCCCGGTCGCGATCTCGCACCAGGTCACCTTGCGGTCAGCACGGAGTTGCACGCCCCAACGATCGGCCACGGCGTCCACGAGCGCCATTCCTCGACCACCCTCGGAGTCCGGGCCGGCCTGGAGGAGGGTGGGCAGCGCCCGGGTGTCGGGGTCGTGTACCTCGATGCGCAGGTATGTGCCACTCATGGACACCGCCAGCGTGGTGGGCGTGCCGACGCCGACGTGGTTGATCACATTCGCGACCAGCTCGCTGGCACACAGCTGTGCCGCTTCCACTTGCTCGCCAAGTCCCCACGCTCGCAAGTGGGTTCTGATGACGTTCCGAATCCCAGCCGTCTCCTGTGGCTCGGCCAAGAAGGGCAACTCCCACGGCTTCCTCGACATGCAGGCTTGGTGAATCATGTCCGGCCCCTTTCACAGCGCGCCTCCGCACACAGCAGGCGGTGCGTCACAGTGACCAGGATGAGGCCCTACCCATCCCGTCCTGCAATGTGCACCGAGGGATTCCCACCAATGAGTGATTGGCAACGGGGCGGTCTGGCGCCCAGACTGAACGCCGGCTACGGAGAAGAGGGTTGAGATGGCAGGGTCCCCCACAGCTCGGCGTCGCCGCCTGTCCATCGAGCTGAAGAAGCTCCGCGAGGGCCACGGGTTCACCTGCGCGCAGGTGGGTGAGGCGCTGGACTGGAGCGGATCCAAGGTCAACCGTATGGAGACGGGCCAGGGGCGTGTGCAGCCGTCGGACGTCGACGCCCTGTGCCGGTTCTACAAGACCGACGACGAACTGCGCGAGTTCCTGAAGACGCTGGCCCGGCAGGCCAAGACTCGCGGATGGTGGCAGGTCCCCGGCACCGGCGTGCCGTCGTGGTTCTCCGTCTACATCGGGCTGGAGCAGGACATCTCCACGTTCCGGCAGTACCAGTGCGAGTTTCTGCCCGGCCTGATGCAGACCTTCGCCTACGCCGCCGAACTGCATCACGCGACCAATCAGCTGTCGGCCGAGGACGTCGAGCGGGCCGTGCGGGTACGGATGGAGCGCCAGGCGATGCTCGCCCGTCCGGACGCTCCGGACGCCTGGTTCATCGTGCACGAGAGCACCCTGCGCAACGTCATCGGTGACGAGGCATTGATGCGGGAGCAGTTGGAACGGATGCTGGACTCCATGGAGCTGCCCACCGTGACGCTTCAAGTGCTGCCGTTCAACGCCGGTTCGTATCCCGCGACGGGTTCCTTCACCATGTTGGGCTTTCCCGATCCCGAAGACCCGGACATCGTGTACCGGGACGGCATCACCGATGCCATCTACCTGGAGGGGGAGGACGATGTGCGTGAGTACGCACGAGCGTTCGACAAGCTGAGGGCCGCAGCGGCGAGCCCTCGGCACTCCGCCCAGTTGATCAAGTCCGTGGTGAAGGAATACGCGAGATGAGCAGTTCTCACCCGATAACCACAGCAGACTCGCGGTGGTTCACGTCCTCGTACAGCAATGGCTCCGGGGGCGAGTGCGTGGAGTGCGCACGCACCGGTCACGGGATGCTCGTGCGTGACTCCAAGGGCCGAGGTGGCCCGTCCGTGGCGGTGTCGGGTGAGGCGTGGCGTGTCTTCCTCGGGTGGTCTCAGGAGAGCGGGCGCTCCATCGAGGTCTGAGCAGGGGCACTTCAGCGGTCTGCCACACCGCTTAGGAGCGCGAGCGCCCACGGGCCGCTTGGCAGTTGCGCGGCCTCCGCCGCCAGTTCGTCGGGGTGGCACAGGCCCCGTTCGGTGATCTCCGTGAGCAGGGCGGTGGCCGCGGCCTCGGTTTCGAGGTACGGGACCGTGTCCATGACCGCTCGCGGCAGCGGCGCGCAGGCCAGCCCCTCGACCGGGACGCGGCGCGCGGGGCGGACGGTGGGGTGGACGCGGACGTAGGCGTGGCCGCGCGGGCCGGCGCGGTGGGGGACCAGGACGTCGGCCTTCGGGGTGGTGGGCAGGGAGGCCACGCCGTACAGAGCGAGGGCGGCCGGGCCGGTGAGGAGGGTGTCGGGGCCCGCGTACAGGAGGGCTCCGCGCAGGCGCTGCCGCGGGGTGGGCGGGGTGGTCTGCAGGGCGACCACCCGGGGCAGGAGGCGGCGCCAGGGGCCGGGCGGGCGGCTGAGGGCGGCGACCACGGAGGACGCGCAGCCCAGGTCCATCAACTGGTGGACGGTGGCGACGGCGTCCTGGGCGACGACGAGCGGGTCGGAGGCGAGGAGCTGCGGCGGGACGGGGATCGGCATGCGCGGTTCGTGCCCGTGGGAGGCGGGTCCCATCCGCGGGCGCCCGGGCCGTTACGTGATGGTGGCAGGAAGGGTCCTGCACCGCTCTGGGCGGTTCCGTGTCGTCATCCGACGGTCACCGTGCGGTCGGCCGGACCGGGTACGGGGCATCCGGCGCGTCGCCTCCTACGCGCCACCGGTACGCACCGCCGGTACGCGTCGCCTCGTACGCGCCACCGGTACGCGTCACCCATGCGTACGGGTGCCTGCTCCGCACCCGGCCCCGCGCCGCGCCGCACGGGACGTGTCGACGGGCCGGAGCGCTCGGTGCGGCCCACCATGACGGGGCATGCCCCTACCTCACCGAGTGACAGGTGGATCAGATCATGGTTCGACGCCTCCTCACCTCCTCCCGGGCGGCGCGACGGCTGCGCTGGTTGCTGGTCGGCGCGCTGTGCTCCGCCGGCGCGGCCCTGCTCGTGACGGGCGGGACGCTCCTGCTGCCCGGCGGCGTGGCGCGGTCCCTGTCCGACCGCGCCCACAGCGGTCTGGTGGTGGGCGCCGCGCTGGTGCTGAGCGCGGCGGTGATCGTCCGGGCCCGCCGTGGGCGTCCTCGTCCTCCGCGTTAGCCTCGGGTCAAGGCACGAACAGGTGGACGGCGGAAGGCAGGGTGACGGACATGGCGAGGGTTCCGGCGACGGCGGTGGCGGCGAGCGGGCTCGTCGGGGGGTATGCCGTGGCGCGGTGGACGAAGAAGCGGCCCCTCGGCGGGGTGGCTCTGGCGGCGGCGGGCGCCGTGGCGGCACGGGAGTGGCAGCGGCGGAGCGGGGGAAAGGCGGCCGCGGTGCTGACGGCGGCGTACGTGGCGGCCTTCGCGGGGTCGCATCCGCTGGCCAAGAAGGTCGGGGCATGGCCGGCGGTGTTCTCGGTGGCCGGGGGGATGGCGGCGGCGTCGTGGGCGGTCGGCCGGAGGAGCCGTTGAACGCCCGCGTGACGGCGTACGTATAAGACGGCACCTCCCCACAGTGGCCGGGCGGGTGACCGGTCGGGCAGGGGCCGGTCCCCCGCCCGGCACGCGCCGGCGGGGTCAGCCGCCCAGGGCGTGGGAGACCGTGTAGATCACCAGGCCGGCCAGCGCGCCGACGACCGTGCCGTTGATGCGGATGAACTGGAGGTCCCGGCCGATGTGGGCCTCGATCTTCTTGGACGTCTGGTCGGCGTCCCAGCCCGCGACCGTGTCGCTGATGAGCGAGGTGATCTCGGCGCGGTACGTGGTGACGACGTACACCGCCGCGTCCTCGACCCAGCCCTCCACCTTGGCCTGGAGCCGGGGGTCGGTGGCCAGCCGGGTGCCCAGCGAGAGCAGGGAGGCGCGGGCGCGGAGGCGGAGTTCGCTGCGCTCGTCCTCGGCCGCCGAGATGATCATGGCGCGTACGGAGGCCCAGGCGGAGGCGATGATGTCCTGCACCTCCGGCCGGGCCACCAGGTCCGACTTGAGGCGCTCCACCCGTGCCCGGGTGTCCGTGTCGCCCTGGAGGTCGGCCGAGAAGTCCGTCAGGAACCGGTCGAGCGCGCCGCGCGCCGGGTGGGCGGGCATGTCGCGCATCTCGGTGACGAACCGCAGCAGCTCCTTGTAGACGCGTTCGCCGACCTTCCGGTCCACGAAGCGCGGTGTCCAGCCGGGTGCGCCGCCCTGCACCGCGTCCATGATCGAGTCGGAGTGCAGGACGAGCCAGTCGTGGGCGCGGCCGCAGATCAGGTCGACCGCCCCGTGGTGCGCCCCGTCGGTGACGATCCGCTGCAGGGTCTTGCCGAGCGCGGGGGCGATCTCCGCCGCCTCGGCGCGGCGGGTGACGGCCTCGCCCACCACGGCCTGGACGTCGGCGTCGCGCAGCACCGTGAGCGCGCCGCGCAGCGCCGTGGACAGCTCGGCGGTCACCCGGTCGGCGTGCGCGGGTTCGGCGAGCCAGGCGCCGAGGCGGCCGCCGATGCCGAGGGCGTGGAGCCGGGCGCGTACGACGCCCTCGTTGAGGAAGTTCTCGCCCACGAAGGAGCCCAGCGCGGTACCCAGCTGGTCCTTCTTGGTGGGGATGATCGCCGTGTGCGGGATGGGCAGCCCCATGGGGCGGCGGAACAGCGCCGTGACGGCGAACCAGTCCGCCAGCGCGCCGACCATGCCGGCCTCGGCGGCCGCCGCCACATAGCCGGGCCAGCCGGTCACGCCGGAGCTCTCCGCCCAGGTGGCCAGCACGTAGATCAGGGCCACAAGGAGCAGCAGGGCGGTCGCGGTGGCCTTCATCCGACGCACGCCGCGGCGCTTCTCCTCGTCGGCGGCCGTGTACGAGAAGGCGACCAGCGAGGTCTTCGTATGGTTCATCCGGCTCCACCCGTCCGCGCGCATGCGTACCTACTGTCCCTATCTCAGGTACTCCTCAGCCGCACGGCGAGTTCCCCGGAGCTCCGGAAGATCACTTCCGCAGCTGTTTGCGAGCCGCCTTGCGCTCCTTGCGTCTGACGTCCACTCCGCCCATCAGGGCGAAGCCGGTGACCCGCACGCGGGGTGAGCCGGGCGTGCCGCCGCCGGCGCCGCGGTCGTCGAAGCCGCCCATGAAGCCGAAGCCGGTCACCTCGACGTGCAGGTCGGGCGGGACGACCACCTGGATGCCGCCCATGACGGCGAAGCAGCGGATGACGATCTCCCGGTCCTCGAAGTCCGCCTCGCGCAGGTCGATGTCGCCGCCGCCCTGGAGCACGACGGCCGTGAAGTCGCGCGCGACGCACCACTTGCCGCGCCGCCCGAAGCCGCTCCAGAACGCGAAGGCGCCCTTGGAGGTGGCGGGCCTCCCGATCCGGGCGCGCCAGCCGCCGTCCTCCACCGCCCCGGCGGGGGCCACCATCTCGGGCAGGTCACGCACGAGCGGGACCAGCTCTCCGTACGTACGTGCCTGGTAGGCGAGGTCGAGGCGCTCCTGGAACTCGGCCATGTCGAGGCGGCCCTCCGCGACCGCGTCCCGCAGCCGCTCCGCCACGCGCTCGCGCTCGGCGTCCGAGGCCCGCATCTCGGGCAGTTCGCTCGTCATACGAACAGCCTAGCGGGGGCACCGTCAGAGGCCCGCCGATCGCTCCGCGTACATCGTGGCGATGACGGTCTCGATGTCCGGCTCCCGCACCGACAGGTCCACCAGCGGGTAGTCCGCCGCGATCCGGGCCACCAGCGGCGCCGCCGACCGGGCGGCGGGGAACGCCAGCCACTGGCGCGGCCCGTCGACCCTCACCACCCGGGCGCCGTCGGCGGTGATGGGGGGATGTTCCCGCTCCAGGTCCACCACGAGCGTCCGCTCGCTCTCGCCCACCTCGTGCAGACCGCCGAGGGGCCCGTCGTACATCAGCCGGCCGTGGTCGATGACCATCACGCGCTTGCACAGCTGCTCGATGTCGGTCAGGTCGTGCGTGGTGAGGAGGACCGTGGTGCCGCGTTCGGCGTTCAGGTCCCGCAGGAAGCTCCGCACCTTCGCCTTGGAGATGACGTCCAGTCCGATGGTCGGCTCGTCCAGGTAGAGGACCTCCGGGTCGTGCAGCAGCGCCGCCGCGATGTCGCCGCGCATCCGCTGGCCCAGTGACAGCTGACGGACCGGCACCTCCAGCAGCTCGGCGAGGTCGAGCAGCTCGACGCACCGCTCCAGGTTCTCGCGGAAGCGGGCGTCCGGGATCCGGTACATGCGGTGGACCAGGCGGTAGGAGTCGCGCAGCGGCAGGTCCCACCAGAGCGTCGTGCGCTGCCCGAACACCACGCCGATGCGCCGGGCCAGCCGGGTGCGCTCCCGGGAGGGGTCGATGCCCGCGACCCTCAGCCGGCCGCCGCTGGGGGTGAGGATGCCCGTCAGCATCTTGATGGTGGTGGACTTCCCGGCGCCGTTGGGGCCGATGTAGCCCACCATCTCGCCGCGCGGCACCCGGAAGCTGATGCCGTCGACCGCCCGGACCTGGCGCCTCTCGCGCCGGAAGCGGCCGGCCTTGCGGCGTACGTCGAAGACCTTCTCGACGCCGTCCAGTTCGATGAAGTCGCTCATGTACGCGCTCAGCTCCCCGTGCTCCGGTACGAACGAATACCCACCCGCCACGCCAGCCCCGCCACCGCCCAGAACACCACCGCCACCACCGGCGACACGAACGCCGCCCACCCCGGCAGCCCCACCGGTGCCTCGCGCCCCAGCACATACATCGCCGGCACCCAGTTCACGAAGGCCAGCGGCACCACGTACACCACCCCGCGCACCAGGTCCTGCGCGAAGATCACAGGCGGGTACTGGAGCAGGGTGTTCCCGCCGTAGGTGAACGCGTTGGCGACCTCCGAGCCGTCCTGCGCCCAGAACTGGAACGCCGCGCCCACCACCATCACCGCCGAGAAGATCAGCCACCCGCTCAGCACCATCACGGGCACCAGGGCCACCTTCAGCGGCGTCCACGCCACGTCGAGCAGCACCAGCGACCAGACCAGCACGGTCAGCCCCTGGATCACCCGGCCCACCCGCCGCAGCGCGAACCGGTCCGCCGCCACCTGCGCCAGCACCGGAACCGGCCGTACCAGCAGCGTGTCCAGCGTCCCGTCCCGCACCCGCCGCCCCAGCCGCTGGACCTGGCCCAGTGACAGATCGGCCAGCCCGAAGGCCGTGCCGGTCGTCCCGTACAGGAAGGCGACCTCGGTGAACGAGAAGCCGCCCAGGCCGTCCACCTGACCGAACATCAGCAGGATGACGACGAAGTCGAAGCCGGTGGCCGTGAAGTTGGACAGCAGCGTCATCGCGAAGGAGAAGCGGTACGTCATCGTCGACCGCACCCACATGGCGGCGATCAGCCCGTACGCGCGCAGCCCCGCGCCCACCTCAGCCACCCTGCACCACCACTCTCCGGGCCGCAACGGCCTGCAGGGCCCGCCCCGCCGCCAGCAGCACCACCGCCCAGCCGGCCTGGAAGGCGTACGTCCCCGTCAGCTCCCACCCCGTCCGCTTCTCCAGGAACACATCCGCCGGGACCTGGAGCAGCGACGCCCACGGCAGCAGCCGCGCCACCTCGCCCAGCGCCCCCGGGAAGACGGTCAGCGGCAGCAGCATCCCCGAGAAGAACGTCCCCGACAGCCAGGCCACCTGCACCGCCCCCGCCCCGTCCATCAGCCAGAACGCGCTCAGCGCCACCAGGAACCAGACCGCGAAGCTCACCACCACGCCCAGCGCCACCGACACCAGGAAGGCGAGCCAGGTCAACGGGTGCTCGGGCAGGGCGATGTCGAAGGCGAGCGCCCCGATCGCCATGGGCACCACCCCGCGGCCCAGCAGCTGGAAGGCGGACCGGCCCAGGGAGACCGACAGCCACCACAACTGGAGATCCGCCGGGCGGTAGAGGTCGACGGCGATGTCACCCGTCTTGATGCGCTCCATCAGCTCGTCCTCGAACCCACCTCCCATGAGTCCGCAGGTCGCCAGCAGCGCCTGTCCGATCCACACATAGGCGAGCGCCTCGGCCATGTCATAACCGCCGAGACCGGGCCGCTCGTCCCACAGGGCCATATAGGTGTACGCCAGGATGAAGCCGAAGACGGTGTTGGTGAAGACCCCGGCGGCGGTCGCCACCCGGTACGTCGCATAGCGCCGGAACCCACCCGCCGCCACGGCCGCGTACAGCCGCATGCCCGTGCTCCCTCCCCCGCGTCCCGCACCGCACCGCACCGCACCGGACCGCACCGCACCGGACCGGACCGCACCGGACCGGACCGAAGCCGAGGAGCCTAGCCCGCCCGCGTCCGTACCCGCGAGCGGTTTTCGGCTGCCGTTGCCGGGGTTGGGCGGGTGTGCCGTGCACTATGAAGGGACTGCACAAATCATCCCATACACGACTAAACAGGCCGGAGACCATGAGCGACGAGCCACCGCAGCCAGGCTGGGAGCCCCGCGACCCGACCGACGCCGGGCCATCCCCCGAAGCCCCCGCCCGCCCCGCCGGGAAGAAGAAGCGCACCGGCCCGCGGCGGTTCCTCCCGAGCTGGCGGATGTTCCTCGGCGCCTTCCTCCTCGCCGCCCTGCTCCTGATCGGCGGCTTCTTCGCCGGTTACCACCTCGTCGGCATCCCGCCCGCCAACGCCGCCGCCACGGCCCAGTCCAACGTGTTCCTGTACGACGACGGCACCCCGCTCGCCCAGAAGGGGGACGTCAACCGCGAGAACGTGCGGCTCTCCCAGGTGCCCGCCGCGGTCCGGCACGCCGTACTCGCCGCCGAGGACCGCGACTTCTACTCCCAGCCCGGCGTCGATCCCGAGGCGATGCTCCGCGCCGCCTGGAACACCCTCACCGGGAAGGGCACCCAGGGCGGCTCCACCATCACCCAGCAGTACGTCAAGAACTACTACCTGGGCCAGGAGCGGACCCTCGTCCGGAAGGTGAAGGAGTTCTTCATCTCGATCAAGCTCGACCGGGAGAAGACCAAGAACGACATCTTCCAGGGCTACCTCAACACCAGCTTCTACGGCCGCAACGCCTACGGGATCCAGGCCGCCGCCCGCGCCTACTACGGCAGGGACGCCCAGGACCTGACCACCGCTCAGGGCGCCTACCTCGCCGTGCTGCTGAACGCCCCCAGCGCCTACGACGTCGACGGCCGCCCCGAGAACCGCGCCAAGGCGGTCGGGCGCTGGAACTACGTCCTGGACGCCATGGTCACGGAGAAGTGGCTCAGCCCCGCCGCCCGTGCCGCCACCACCTTCCCCGAACCCGAGGAGGCGACGGCCACGACCGGACTGTCCGGCCAGCGCGGCTACATCGTCCAGGCGGTCGAGAACTACCTCACCGACCACGACGTCATCGACGAGAAGACCCTGGCCCAGGGCGGCTTCCGCATCACCACGACCCTGCAGCAGCACAAGCAGGAGTCACTCGCCGCAGCCGTCGACGAGCAGATCATGTCGCGGCTCGACGACGGCAACGAGACGGACCGCTACGTACGGGTCGGCGGCGTGTCCATCGACCCGGCCACCAGCAAGGTGGTCGCCATGTACGGCGGCGTCGACTACACCCGCCAGTTCGTCAACAACGCCACCCGCCGCGACTACCAGGTCGGCTCCACCTTCAAGCCGTTCGTGTTCGCCTCCGCCGTCCACAACGCCTCCGTCACCCAGGACGGCGAACGCATCACCCCCAACACCCGCTACGACGGCACCAACAAGCGACCGGTCCAGGGCTGGAGCGGCAGTCCGTACGCCCCGGCCAACGAGGACGACGTGGACTACGGTCCCATCACCGTCCGTACCGCCACCGACAAGTCCGTCAACGCCGTGTACGCGCAGCTCGCCGTCGACGTGGGCCCCGCGAAGGTGGAACAGACCGCCATCGACCTGGGCCTGCCCGCCGACACGCCCGACCTCAACCCCTCCCCCTCCATCGCGCTCGGCCCCGCCACCGCGAGCGTGCTCGACATGGCGGAGGCGTACGCGACCCTCGCCAACCACGGCAAGCACGGCGCGTACGCGCTGGTCGAGAAGATCGAGAAGGACGGCACCGAGCTGGCCCTGCCCACCGCCAAGAGCGAGCAGGTGATCAGCAGGGAGGCGGCCGACACGACGACGGCCATGCTGCGCGGCGTCATCGAGGGCGGCACCGGCACCGCCGCCCAGGGGGCCGGGCGCCCCGCCGCCGGCAAGACCGGGACGGCTGAGGACGACAAGGCGGCCTGGTTCGCCGGCTACACCCCGGACCTGGCGACCGTCATCACGGTGATGGGGCAGGACCCGGACACGGGGGCGCAGAAACCCCTGTACGGGGCGCTGGGGATGGAGCGCGTGAACGGGGGCGGGGCGCCCGCGGAGATCTGGGCCGAGTACACGCGGGCGGCGCTGGAGGACAGCGAGGTGCGCGACTTCGACCTGGTGCTGGCGGAGGGCGCCGAGGACGAGCTGGAGCAGCCGGATCCCACGGGCTCGGGCGAGCCCGGGGACCCGGACGGCTGGGACGCGGAGGGCGTGGGGGCGGGCCGGGGCCGCGGCGACGGCTCCGGCGGGTACGACGGTTACCGGGGCCCCGGCCGGCCGGGCGGCACCCGGGAAACGTCCGGTACGCGGGAGGCGCGGGGAGCGGGCGGTACGCAGGACGCGCAAGGCACCGGCGAGCGGGCGGCGCCCGGCACGCCGGGTTCCGGCGCGGCCCTCGACAACGCGGCCCCCGGCACGGACGGCGGCGCGGGCGCGGGCCCCGTTCCCGGCCTGCCCGTAGGGCCGCCCGGCGGGAGGGCACCGGCCGGCCCGGTCCGGTAGCCACCGCGCCCGCGAGGGCGCGGGGCGCGCTCCCCGGACCGGGCCGGACCGGGAGGCTGCCCCGCCGCCGGGAGTGGCGGACGCCCCCGTGGGGCGCGCGGACGCGAGGCGGGGCGGGAGCCCCGCCGCCAAGGGCCCCCGCCACCAGCGGCCCTGCCGCGAGGGGGCCACCGCCAGGAGGCCCGCCGCAATCAGCGGGCGCAGCCGCCGCGGCCGAGCGTCCCCGTACCCGCCCGGAGGGCCACGGCGTCGCCGGGGCCCGTGGAAGGAGCACCTGCCGGGGGCACGCGAGCCGGCGGCGACCCGCGAGCCGCCCTAATGCCCCGAGGTCGCCTTCAGGCCCACCACCGCGACCAGCAGCAGGCAGACGAAGAAGATCCGCGCGGCGGTCACCGGCTCGCCCAGCACGACCATGCCGACCACCGCCGCACCGGCCGCGCCGATCCCGACCCACACGCCGTACGCGGTGCCGATCGGCAGGGTCTTCGCGGCCTGGGAGAGCAGCACCATGCTGGCGACGATCCCGGCTCCGGTCAGCAGGCTGGGCCACAGCCGCGTGAAACCGTCCGTGAACTTCATCCCGATCGACCAGCCCACCTCGAGCAGACCGGCGACGATCAACAGGACCCAGGCCATGACGGCACCTCCGAGACGCGAAAACGTACGAACAAGGGGTGCGTCGTCTTTGCGTGACCCGGTACGGCGCGTCTCGTCGGGGTCCCTCAAAGGTAGCAAAGCGGAAGCACGAAGGCCTGGTGGCGTCCGCCACCAGGCCTTGTCCGCACGCGCTTCCATCGAAGCCGCCGCCAGGAGCCCCCGCGGGGAACCCCTACAGGTACAGACCGGTCGAGTCCTCGGACCCGCCGAACCGGTCCGCCGCGACCGCGTGCAGGTCGCGCTCCCTCATCAGTACGTACGCCACGCCCCGCACCTCGACCTCGGCACGGTCCTCGGGGTCGTACAGCACCCGGTCACCGGTCTCCACGGTCCGGACGTTCTGACCGACCGCGACCACCTCGGCCCAGGCGAGCCGGCGGCCGACGGCGGCGGTCGCCGGGATCAGGATGCCGCCGCCCGAACGCCTCTCGCCCTCGGGCGTGTCGGTACGGACCAGCACCCGGTCGTGCAACATCCGGATGGGCAGCTTGTCGTGGGTGTTCTCGCTCACGCCACGAACCTACCTGCCCCGCCGCGTCCCGGAGGCCGGAGGGTCACCACTCGTGTCAGCCCTTGCGCCTCCGGACGCTCATGGCGAGCAGCCCGACCACGCCGACGGCGAGCAGCGCCACCGGCACGACCCGCTCCAGGCGCGGCGCGCCGTCCTCCGAGACGAACCGTCCCTTCACGTCCGTCACGACACGGTTCACGGTGACGAAGGCGCGCCCGGCGGTCTCGTCGACCGTCGACGCCACCCTGGCCTTCGCGTCCCCGATGATCGTCTTCGGGTGCACGCGCACACCGATCTCGTCGAGAGTGACGGCGAGCTGCTCGCGTCGGCGGACGATGTCCGCCTCGATCTGCGCAGGGGTCCTGGCTTCCGACACCGCGCTGCCTCCGTAGGTCCGACCGAATCCGTGGTGGACAGTCTGTCAGCTCGGGGGCCCGGTGACTGTCCCAGACCCCCATTAGGCTCTGAACGCGTACGACCTTCCCCCCCTCCCGAGGAGCCAGCAAGCCATGAGCGAGCGACTGCAGCCCGGCGACACCGCACCCGCCTTCACCCTGCCGGACGCGGACGGCAAGGACGTCTCGCTGGCGGACTACCGGGGCCGCAAGGTCATCGTCTACTTCTACCCGGCCGCCCTGACACCCGGATGCACCAAGCAGGCGTGCGACTTCACCGACAACCTCGGCGTGCTCGCCGACGCCGGGTACGACGTGATCGGGATCTCGCCGGACAAGCCGGAGAAGCTGGCGAAGTTCCGCGAGAAGGAGGACCTGAAGGTCACGCTGGTCGGCGACCCGTCCAAGGAGACGCTGGGCGCGTACGGCGCGTTCGGTGAGAAGAAGCTGTACGGCAAGACGGTGACGGGCGTGATCCGGTCCACGGTCGTGGTGGACGAGGAGGGCAAGGTCGAGCGGGCGCTGTACAACGTGAAGGCGACCGGCCACGTAGCGAAGATCATCAAGGACCTCGGTATCTGAAAGGACCTCGGAATCCGACCGCGCGTGCCGGTCGGCCCCTCGCCCTGGGACCGAAGTCCCGATGATCCGGGACTTCGGTTTGCGATCGCTATGCCCGAGCAGATGTTCCCCTTGGATGGATCACGCAGCCCAGGAAAGGACCCCTGCCCATGGCGGCCACGACCGATCCGGCGGCGGTCAGGCGCCACCGCATCCTGTTCCGCACCATCCAGCGGCGGAGGAACCCGAAGCTCCGGCGGTCCGACATCACCGTCACCGACCCGGCGGCGGTCAAGCGGGCCGTGAAGGCGGCGTCGCTCGGCAACGCCATGGAGTGGTTCGACTTCGGGATCTACAGCTATCTGGCCGTCATCATCGGCCGTGTCTTCTTCCCCTCGGGGAACGACACGGTACAGCTGCTGTCCTCCTTCGCGACCTTCGCCGTCGCCTTCCTGGTCCGGCCGCTGGGCGGCATGGTCTTCGGCCCGATGGGCGACCGTGTCGGCCGTAAGAAGGTGCTCGCCCTCACGATGATCCTGATGGCGGCCGGGACGTTCGCCATCGGGCTCATCCCCTCGTACGCGTCCATCGGCTTCTGGGCCCCGGTGCTGCTGATCCTGTTCCGGCTGGTCCAGGGCTTCTCGACGGGCGGCGAGTACGGCGGCGCGTCGACCTTCATCGCCGAGTACGCCCCGGACAAGCGGCGCGGTTTCTTCGGCAGCTTCCTGGAGGTCGGCACGCTGGCCGGGTACGTCGCCGCCGCGGGCCTGGTGACGGTGCTGACCGCGGTCCTGGGCGACGCGTCCATGGAGGCCTGGGGCTGGCGCGTGCCGTTCCTGGTGGCGGGCCCGCTGGGCCTGGTCGGGCTCTACCTGCGGCTGAGGCTGGACGAGACGCCGGCCTTCCAGAAGCTGGAGGCGGAGAACGCGCCCGCCTCCGAGGCGGCCGACCCGGTGGAGACCTCGGCCAAGGGCGACCTCGCCACGATCTTCCGCCGGTACTGGCCGACGCTGATCCTGTGCGTCGCGCTCGTCGGCGCGTACAACATCACCGACTACATGCTGCTGTCGTACATGCCGACGTACCTCTCCGACGAACTCGGCTACAGCGCGACGCACGGGCTGCTGATCCTGCTGGCCGTCATGGCGTTCCTGATGCTGATCATCAATCAGGTCGGCAGGCTGAGCGACCGGTTCGGCCGCAGGCCGCTGCTGATGGCGGGCATGCTGGGCTTCCTGTTCCTCTCCGCCCCGGCGTTCTGGCTGATCGGTCTGGGCGGCGTCCTCGCCATCACGGCGGGCATGCTGATGCTCGGCCTGTCGCTGGTGTGCCTGCTGGGCACGATGTCGGCGGCGCTTCCGGCGCTGTTCCCGACCCAGGTGCGCTACGGCTCGCTCTCGGTGGGCTACAACCTCTCCGCCTCCCTCTTCGGCGGCACCACTCCCCTGGTCATCACCGCGCTGATCGGCGTCACCGGCGACACCCTGATGCCGGCGTACTACGCGATGGCGGCCGCCCTGGTGGGCGTGATCGCGGTGGCCTGCATGAAGGAGACGGCCGGTCAGCCCCTGGAGGGCTCACCGCCGTCGGTCTGCACCAAGGAGGAGGCGGCCGAACTGGTCCAGGCGCGGGCCCAGGAGCCCCGGTTCTGACGGGGGCGGCGTGTGCCGGTGGGCGGCCCACTACGATGGGGGCGCGCCCGCGGCCGTGGTGGAACTGGCAGTCACGCTGGGTTTAGGTCCCAGTGGGGTAACACCCGTGAGGGTTCGAGTCCCTCCGGCCGCACGTACGACGAGGGCCGCCTCCCGGTGCACGGGAGGCGGCCCTTCGGCGTGGGCACGCGGAGTCAGCCGACCAGCTCCCGGATGACCGGGACGAGGGCGCGGAACGCCTGGCCGCGGTGGCTGATGGCGTTCTTCTCGTCCGCCGTCAGCTCGGCGCAGGTGCGGGTGTCGCCGTCCGGCTGGAGGATCGGGTCGTAGCCGAAGCCGCCGCTGCCGGACGGGGCGTGGCGCAGGGTGCCGCGCAGGCGGCCTTCCACCACCCGCTCGGTGCCGTCGGGGAGGGCGAGGGCGGCCGCGCAGGCGAAGTGGGCGGCGCGGTGAGGGGCGTCGATGTCGGCGAGCTGGGCGAGCAGGAGGGCCAGGTTGGCCTGGTCGTCACCGTGCCGGCCCGCCCAGCGCGCCGAGAAGATGCCGGGCGCGCCGCCGAGGACGTCGACGCAGAGGCCGGAGTCGTCGGCGATGGCGGGCAGGCCGGTGGCCTTGGCGAGGGTGTGCGCCTTGAGGAGCGCGTTCTCGGCGAAGGTGACGCCGGTCTCCTTGACGTCGGGGATCTCGGGGTGGGCGTCCGCGCCGACGAGTTCGTGGCCGAGGCCCGCGGCGGCGAGGATGGCGTGCAGTTCGGTGATCTTCCCGGCGTTGCGGGTGGCGAGGATCAGGCGGCTCATGCCCCCAGTATCTACGGGGTGCAGACCTTGCCGATCTCGGTGGCGGCGTCCGTGACGGGCTTGATGTCGGGTGTGGCGTCGCCGTTGTTGACGGCGGTGCGGACGGAGTCGACGCCCTTGCCGAGGTCGTCGACGGCCTTGGACAGGTCGGCGTTGTCGGTCTTGTCCTGGAGGCTCGCGAGTTCCTTGTCGATCTCGTCGAGGGACTCGTACAGCCGGGTGGGGTCGTCGGCGGCGGTGGAGGCGGCCTGGCTGAGCTTGTTGACGCTGGTGGCGATGGCGTCGGCGGCCTGGACGCAGCCCATGGCCTTGTCGAGCGCGCCGCAGCCGACCGCTCCGGTCAGGGCGAGCATCGCGGTGGCGGCGGTGAGTGCGGCGGTACGGCGTCGGTGCATGGACGGGTCCTCCCCGGGGCTGCGGACGGGCGTACGGTTCGGCCCGTACACCCGTACTCGTCAGGACGCCCCGGGGGGCGCCCGTGGTTGCTAGAGCGTGATGCCGAGGGCGTCGCGCTGGAGGGCGGCGAGGTCGGCGCAGCCTCCGGTGGCGAGGTCCAGCAGGGCGTTGAGCTCCTTGCGGTCGAAGGGCTCGGCCTCGGCGGTGCCCTGGACCTCGACGAACCGGCCGTCGCCGGTGCAGACGACGTTCATGTCCGTCTCGGCGCGCACGTCCTCCTCGTAACAGAGGTCCAGCAGCGGCGTGCCGTCGACGATGCCGACGGACACGGCGGCGACGGTGCCGGTGAGCGGCTTGCGGCCGGCCTTGACGAGCTTCTTGGCCTGGGCCCAGGCGACGGCGTCGGCGAGGGCGACGTACGCGCCGGTGATGGCGGCGGTGCGGGTGCCGCCGTCGGCCTGGAGGACGTCGCAGTCGAGGACGATGGTGTTCTCGCCGAGGGCCTTGTAGTCGATGACGGCACGCAGCGAGCGGCCGATGAGGCGGGAGATCTCGTGGGTGCGCCCGCCGATCTTGCCGCGTACGGATTCGCGGTCGCCGCGGGTGTTGGTGGAGCGCGGCAGCATCGAGTACTCGCCGGTGACCCAGCCTTCGCCGCTGCCCTTGCGCCAGCGCGGGACGCCCTCGGTGACGGAGGCGGTGCAGAAGACCTTGGTGTCGCCGAAGGAGATGAGGACGGAGCCCTCGGCGTGCTTGCTCCATCCGCGTTCGATGGTGACCGGGCGGAGCTGTTCGGGGGTGCGGCCGTCGATTCGAGACATGGGGAGGAGCCTAGCCGCCGATGTGCGAGGGGCCCGTTCCGGTACCGGAACGGGCCCCTCACGGGTGAGCGGTCAGCTCACATCATGTCTTCGATCTCGGCGGCGATCGGGTCGGCGTCGGTGCCGATGACGACCTGGATGGCAGAGCCCATCTTGACGACGCCGTGGGCGCCGGCGGCCTTCAGCGCGGCCTCGTCGACGAGGGCGGGGTCGTTGACCTCGGTCCGCAGGCGGGTGATGCAGCCCTCGACCTCGTCGATGTTGTCGATGCCGCCGAGCCCGGCGACGATCTTCTCAGCCTTGCTGGCCATGTCTTTCTCCCTGCGTCAAAGAGCCGTTTCGGAGCACTGAGCGCTGCTCTGCCCACCTAGGTCTTTCGTCACGGTAACGCACGGTTGGCCCATCTTCGCGGGCGCGTGATCCGGTTGTACCGAAGGATGACGATCACCAGCGCCCACGATATCGCAACTGGTCTACACCAGTCTTCAGGAGGACGCCGATGAGTTCCGAGAGCGCGGCCGGGTCGAAGCCCGCACCCCGGCGGAGTCGACGGGCCGGACTCTTCCAGGGGCTGCAGAAGATGGGCCGCAGCCTCCAGCTGCCCATCGCCGTGCTGCCCGCGGCGGGCATCCTCAACCGGCTGGGCCAGCCGGACGTCTTCGGCGCCGACGGGCTGGGCTGGGGCGACGTCGCCAGGGTGATGGCGGGCGCGGGCGGCGCACTCCTCGACGCGGACCTGGGCCTGCCCCTCCTCTTCTGCGTCGGCGTCGCGATCGGCATGGCGAAGAAGGCGGACGGCTCCACCGCGCTCGCCGCGGTGGCGGGGTTCCTGGTCTACCGGGGCGTCCTGCGGGCCTTCCCGAAGGACTGCCCGGTGGGCACCCGGGACGTCAAGGGCGGCTGTCTGGACGCGGGCGGCGCCTTCGCGGCGTACACGTTCCAGAACCCGGGCGTCTTCGGCGGCATCGTCATGGGCCTGCTGACGGCGTACGTCTGGCAGCGGTTCCACCGCACGAAGCTGGTCGACTGGCTGGGCTTCTTCAACGGGCGCAGGCTCGTGCCGATCCTCATGTCGTTCGTCGCGATCGCGTTCGCGGTGGTGTGCCTCTTCGTGTGGCCGCCGGTCGGCGACGCACTGGAGAGCTTCAGCGACTGGCTGGTGGGGCTGGGCGCCTGGGGCGCCGGCATCTTCGGGGTGGCCAACCGCGCGCTGCTGGTCATCGGCCTGCACCAGTTCCTGAACGTCCCCGTCTGGTTCCAGTTCGGCTCGTACACCAAGCCGGACGGCACGGTGGTGCACGGCGACATCAGCATGTTCCTCGCGGGCGACCCGGACGCGGGGCAGTTCACCAGCGGCTTCTTCCCGATCATGATGTTCGCCCTGCCGGCCGCCGCGCTCGCCATCACGCACTGCGCCAAGCCCCACCGGCGCAAGGAGGTCGGCGGCCTGATGCTCTCGGTGGCGCTCACCTCGTTCGTCACCGGCATCACCGAACCGATCGAGTACTCGTTCCTCTTCATCGCGCCGGTGCTGTACGCGGTCCACGCCCTGCTGACCGGCGTCTCGATGGCGGTGACCTGGGCGCTCGGCGTCAAGGACGGTTTCAGCTTCTCGGCCGGCCTGATCGACTACGTGATCAACTGGGGGCTGGCGACGAAGCCGTGGCTGATCATTCCGATCGGCCTGGTCTTCGCGGTGGTGTACTACGTGGTCTTCCGCTTCGCGATCACCAAGTTCGACCTGAAGACGCCGGGCCGTGAGCCCGAGGAGGCGGAGACGGACGCCACCAGGCCGTAGCCGCGCTCAGCCGCGGCGCCGCCCGGCCGCATCCGGAGGGGCCCCGATCACGGGGCCCCTCCGGCGTTATCAAATCGCAAGTTCCTTATCTAACCCTCACCGTGCTACAACAGGTCTACACCAGTTAATGGTGTAGACCACGCGGCGTTGCGCCGCGTTCCCGAGACGCCGCCGTCCCCCATTAGACATCAATGTCCCCGGGCGGCGCCTTGCCCACCTGGAGGAACCTGATGTCCACCGCCACCGCCCCCGAGGCGGAGAAGAAGAAGGGCGCCGGCGCGATGGCCGTCCTGCAGCGCATCGGCCGCAGCCTCATGCTGCCGGTCGCCGTGCTGCCGGCCGCGGCGCTCCTGGTGCGTTTCGGTCAGCCCGACATGCTCGGCCGGGAGTCGTTCCCGACCTTCATCACCAAGATCGCGGGCTATATGGCCGCCGGCGGTGGCGCCCTGCTCGACAACATGGCGCTGCTGTTCGCCGTCGGTATCGCGATCGGCTTCGCGAAGAAGTCCGACGGCTCCACCGCGCTGGCCGCGGTGGTCGGCTACCTGGTGTTCAAGAGCGTGCTCGGCACCTTCACCGACAGCAGCCTGCCGAAGAAGGAAGCCATCGTCGACGGCAAGATCGTCATGGTGGAGCAGGCGGTCGACGCCAAGGTGCTCGGCGGCGTGGTCATGGGCATCATCGTGGCGCTGCTCTACCAGCGCTTCTACCGCACCAAGCTGCCGGACTGGGCGGGCTTCTTCGGCGGCCGCCGGCTGGTCCCGATCCTCTCCGCCTTCGCCGGCCTGCTCGCCGGCATCGTCTTCGGCCTGATCTGGCCGTGGCTGGGCTCCGGTCTGCACTGGTTCGGTGAGAGCCTGGTCAACTCCGGCGCCGTCGGCGCGGGCATCTTCGGCGTCGCCAACCGCGCGCTGATCCCGGTCGGCATGCACCACCTGCTGAACAGCTTCCCCTGGTTCCAGGCCGGCTCGTACGAGGGCAAGAGCGGCGACATCGCCCGCTTCCTCGCCGGTGACCCGACCGCCGGACAGTTCATGACCGGTTTCTTCCCGATCATGATGTTCGCCCTCCCGGCCGCGTGCCTCGCGATCGTCCACTGCGCCCGCCCCGAGCGCCGCAAGGTCGTCGGCGGCATGATGTTCTCCCTCGCCCTGACCTCCTTCGTCACCGGTGTCACCGAGCCGATCGAGTTCACCTTCATGTTCATCGCGCCGGTGCTCTACGCCATCCACGCGGTGCTGACAGGTGTCTCCATGGCGCTGACCTGGGCGCTCGGCATGAAGGACGGCTTCGGCTTCTCGGCCGGTGCGGTCGACTTCGTCCTGAACCTGGGCATCGCGTCCAACCCGTGGGGGCTGGCCCTGGTCGGCCTCTGCTTCGCGGCGGTGTACTACGTGGTCTTCCGCTTCGCGATCACCAAGTTCAACCTCCCCACGCCGGGCCGCGAGTCCGACGAGGAGCTGGCCGAGCTCCAGAAGGCCGAGGCCAAGTAGAGAAGCGCCGAAGGCCCCCGGAACTCATGGTTCCGGGGGCCTTCCGCTGTGTGCCTACAGCTCGTAGACCGCCCCGGCGCGCGCCAGCTCCGACGGGCCGTCGTACACCGCCCGCGCGTCGGCGAGGTTCCGCTCGCCGTCGGTCCACGGCGGGATGTGCGTCAGCACCAGCCGCCCCGCGCCCGCCCGGGCGGCGTGCGCGCCTGCCTCACGGCCGTTCAGGTGCAGCCCCGGGATGTCCTCCTTGCCATACGTGAACGACGCCTCGCACAGGAACAGGTCGGCGCCCGCGGCGAGTGTGTCCAGCCCGTCGCACACGCCCGTGTCCCCGGAGTACGCGAGTGACTTCCCGCCGTGCTCGACACGGATGCCGTAGGCCTCGACCGGGTGGCTGACCTTCTCCGTCCGCACCCGGAAGGGGCCGATGTCGAACGAGCCGGACGTGAGCGTGCGGAAGTCGAACACCTCGCTCATCGACTTGTCGGACGGCGTGTCCGCGTACGCCGTCGTCAGACGCTGCTCGGCGCCGTCCGGGGCGTACACCGGGATGGCGGGGCAGCGGCCGCCCTCATGGCGGTAGTAGCGCGCGACGAAGTACCCGCACATGTCGATGCAGTGATCGGCGTGCAGGTGGCTGAGGAAGATCGCGTCGAGGTCGTACAGACCGATGTGGCGCTGCAGCTCGCCCAGGGCACCGTTGCCCATGTCGAGGAGCAGCCGGAAGCCGTCGGCCTCTACGAGGTAGCTCGAACAGGCCGATTCCGCGGACGGGAACGACCCCGAGCAGCCGACGACGGTGAGCTTCATGGAGCGTGAACCTCCGAGGACGGGAGCCGGGCAGGCGCTGACAGGGGAGGTCGTGCGGTTTACCGAGCGTAAGGCGCGGTGCGCCGCGTCGCTCCTCCGCAGTGGCCCCTTGTGGTCGAACTCACCCGCGCTGTCACCGGTTCGGGCGGGTAGCGTCCCGTCCATGGACACGTCCTGGTGGCCGGCGCTCGTCGCCGTGGTGGTGCTCGCGCTGATCGCGGCGGTGTCGGACACGACCGGCCGCCGTCGGCCCAAGTCCCGCCCCGGGGGCCGTACGCGTCCGCCGGCGCGGCCCCGGCCCCGGACGAGGCCCCGGACGCGGCCCCTGCCCGGGGAGATCTGGTGGGCGGAAGTCCCCTACGAGGACGGTCCCGGCTCGAAGGACCGCCCGTGCCTGGTCCTGGCGGTACGCGGCGACACGGTGCGCGTCGCGAAGATCACGAGTCGGTACCGCGACGAACGGCCGGGCGTGATCGCCCTGCGCCCCGGCGCGGTGGGCGACGCCCGCGGCCGCCCGAGCTTCCTGGAGACCGACGAGCTCCGGGACGTCCCGCTCCGGCACTTCCGCCGCCGCGCGAGCCAGGTGGACCCCGTGCTCTGGGACCGGGTCCGCCACCTGTCCGCCTGACGGGGGCTCCGCACCGGGGGGCGCCCCGCCGGCCGCGAGGGAAGCGAGCCCGGAGGGGCTCCGCCCCTCACCCACCGGCAGCAGCCGCGCGCCCCACGGGACGAGGCGCCGCACCGGGGGTCACCGGCGCAAGGCGCCGTACCGGAAGGCACCGGGGCGAGGCGTCGCCCGGTCCGTTGTGCCTACCCTCCCCAAGCTCTCGGCTTCGCTCGAGCAGGGGGGTCCCCCATCGCCCTGCGGGACGACTGCCCACAACGGGCGGGGAAGGGTGTCAGGCCCAGAGCTGTCCCTGGAGCGCGTCGATGGCCTCTTCCGTCGTCGGGGCCGTGTAGACGCCCGTCGAGAGGTACTTCCAGCCACCGTCGGCGACCACGAACACGATGTCCGCGCTCTCGCCCGCCTTGACCGCCTTCCTCCCGACACCGATCGCCGCGTGCAGTGCCGCGCCCGTCGAGACGCCCGCGAAGATGCCCTCCTGCTGGAGCAGCTCCCGCGTGCGGGTCACCGCGTCCGCCGAGCCGACCGAGAAGCGGGTCGTGAGCACGGAGGCGTCGTACAACTCGGGGACGAAGCCCTCGTCGAGGTTCCGCAGCCCGTACACGAGGTCGTCGTACCGCGGCTCGGCGGCGACGATCTTCACGTCCGGCTTCCGCTCGCGCAGGTAGCGGCCGACGCCCATCAGGGTCCCGGTCGTCCCGAGCCCCGCCACGAAGTGCGTGATGGACGGCAGGTCCGCCAGGATCTCCGGGCCCGTCGTGGCGTAGTGCGCGCCCGCGTTGCCGGGGTTGCCGTACTGGTAGAGCATCACCCAGTCGGGGTGCTCGGCGGCGAGTTCCTTCGCGACCCGTACGGCCGTGTTGGAGCCGCCTGCCGCGGGGGACGAGATGATCTCGGCGCCCCACATGGCGAGCAGGTCGCGCCGCTCCTGGGAGGTGTTCTCGGGCATCACGCACACGATGCGGTAGCCCTTGAGCCTGGCCGCCATCGCGAGCGAGATGCCCGTGTTGCCGCTGGTGGGCTCGAGGATGGTGCAGCCGGGGGTGAGCCGGCCGTCCTTCTCGGCCTGCTCGATCATGTGCAGGGCCGGACGGTCCTTGATCGAGCCGGTGGGGTTGCGGTCCTCCAGCTTGGCCCAGACGCGCACGTCCGCCGAGGGGGACAGGCGCGGCAACCGCACGAGCGGGGTGTTGCCGACGGCGGCGAGGGGCGAGTCGTAGCGCATCAGCGCATTCCGCCGGCCACGGCCGGGAGGATCGTGACGTTGTCGCCGTCCGACAGCTTGGTGGTGATGCCCTCCAGGAAGCGGACGTCCTCGTCGTTGAGGTAGACGTTCACGAAGCGGCGCAGCTCACCGCCGTCGACGATGCGCTCCTGGATGCCGGGGTACCGGGTCTCGAGGTCGGCGAAGAGGTCGGCGAGGGTGTCCCCGCTACCCTCGACGGCCTTGGCGCCGCCGGTGTGGGTGCGGAGGATGGTCGGGATGCGGACCTCGATGGCCATGGCGTGGGCTCCTGTCGGAAGGGCTTGAGTCAGCGAGAAGGCGGGCCGTGCTGCGTGCGGGCGCGGACGGCCGCGCGCGCGGGTGCTGAGGTGGTGCCGGGGTCGTGCCGGGCGTGCCGGGTGGTGGCGCTCAAACGGCGGCGCAGCGCGGACACATCGCGCTGGCGAGGCGGCACAGGTCGACGTGCAGCCGCGCCACGAGCAGCACGGTGCCCGGCGTCTGTTCGCTCACGTCGATGGAAACCATGCGGTCATCGTATCGATTCCCGCTCCGCCATTCGGAGTGTGATCCCGCATCGTGGACGTTTTCCGCCCGCCATGCGGGACGGGGTCTCAGTACGCCTCGACGACCTGGACCTCTTCCTCGGTGATCCCGCCGTCCACGATGCGGTACGAGCGGAACTGGAACGGTCCGGCGTCGTCGGTGTCCGCCGTCGAGACCAGCACGTAGTGGGCGCCGGGCTCATTGGCGTAGGAGACGTCGGTGCGCGACGGGTAGGCCTCGGTCGCGGTGTGCGAGTGGTAGATGACGACCGGCTCCTCGTCGCGGTCGTCCATCTCGCGGTAGAGCTTCAGCAGGTCGCCCGAGTCGAACTCGTAGAACGTGGGCGAGCGGGCGGCGTTGAGCATGGGGATGAAGCGCTCCGGGCGTCCGGAGCCGGCCGGACCCGCGACCACGCCGCAGGCCTCGTCCGGGTGGTCCTCGCGCGCGTGCGCGACGATCTGGTCGTACAGAGCCCGTGTGATGGTCAGCATGGGCATCAGGATAAGCAGAGGGGCCCGCCCGTACCGAGTGGTGGTACGGGCGGGCCCACATCCTGGACGGACTACCGCTTGAAGGCGGCGTTCTCCGGGTTCCGGGACTTCAGGACCAGGTAGGAGACGCCGAGCAGCAGGGCCCACAGCGGGGCGCAGTACAGGGAGACCCGCGCACCCTCGTCGATGCCCATCATCACGACGACCATGCCGATGAACAGCAGTGCGAACCAGCTGGTGAAGGGCGCGCCGGGGGCCTTGAACTCCGACTCCGGCACCTCACCGCGGCCGACGGCGGCGCGGTAGCGGATCTGGGAGACCAGGATCATGATCCAGGCCCACATGCCGGAGATGGTCGCGAAGGAGACGACGTACTCGAAGGCCTTGCCGGGGGCGACGTAGTTGATCCACACACCCACGAGCATCAGCGTCGCCGAGAAGGTGGTGCCGAGGAGCGGGGTGCCGGACTTGGTCAGCCTGGTGAAGGCCTTGGGGCCCTGGCCGTTGAGCGCGAGGTCGCGCAGCATGCGGCCGGTGGAGTACATGCCCGAGTTGCAGGAGGACAGGGCGGCGGTGAGCACCACGAAGTTGACGATCGCGGCGCCGACGCCGAGGCCCATCTGCTCGAAGGCGGCGACGAACGGCGAGACGCCCGGCGTGAAGTGCGTCCACGGCACGACCGACAGGATCATGATCAGCGCGCCGACGTAGAAGACGGCGATGCGCCACGGGACGGTGTTGATGGCCTTCGGCAGCGTGACCTTGGGGTCCTTGGACTCGCCGGCCGTGACGCCGACCAGCTCGACCGCGAGGAAGGCGAACATCACGATCTGCAGCGTCATCAGCGTGCTGCCGATGCCCTTGGGGAAGAAGCCGCCCTCGGACCAGAGCATGGTCATGGAGGCCGTGTCGCCGGCGTCGGAGAAGCCGATGGTCAGGATGCCGGCGCAGATGAGGATCATGCCGATGATGGCGGTGACCTTGATCATCGAGAACCAGAACTCCAGCTCCCCGAAGAGCTTCACGGAGATCAGGTTCGCGCCGTACAGGACGACCGTGAAGACCAGGGCCGAGACCCACTGCGGGATGTCCCACCAGTACGTCATGTACGTGGCGGCCGCGGTGACCTCGGTGATGCCGGTGACGACCCAGAAGAGCCAGTACGTCCAGCCGGTGACGAAGCCCGCGAAGGGGCCGATGAACTCACGGGCGTACTCCGAGAAGGAGCCCGAGACGGGGCGGTACATGAGCAGCTCGCCCAGCGCCCGCATGATGAAGAAGATGACGAGACCGGCGATGGCGTACGCCAGGATGAGGCTCGGTCCGGCCTTGGAGATGGCCTTGCCGGCGCCCAGGAAGAGCCCGGTGCCGATGGCCCCGCCGATCGCGATCATCTGGATCTGACGGGCTCCCAGGCCCCGCTGGTAGCCCTCACCCTCGCCGGCTGCGGTCCCCTCGGTCCCCTCGGCCCCACCGTCGTGCTGCTGGTCGACCTGCACTGAGGTCATGGTTTGCTGCGCCTTTCTCCACGCCGATCCGCGCCGCTCGCGCAGGCTGCGCACGACCGCGGACCAGGTCCTGATCCCCCCGGATATGGATGGAGTGCCACCGGCGGTCGGCCGGCCGAGCGCACCCGGGTACAGGGGTGGTGTCCCCGGGCGATCGAGACGATTTTCCACGGTCGCACCCGCGATCGAGGCCGACGGATGTGAACCACAGCACAGGAAAAACCGGACAAGGGCCACCCGAAGCCGCAAAGCGGAGGAGGATGGTGACGTGATCGTTACCCGGATTTGAGCGTCCGCTGAGCGAACGAAGGTCACATGAGGGTCTCGACCAGGGTCTCCTGGAGGGCGCCCAGCCACAGGTAGGCCATGACCATCGGCTTGCGCGGATCGGAGTCCGGCAGCCGGTAGAGCGCCTCGCTCTCGTCGTCGTCCCTGACCTCCAGCCGGGTGCCGATGGTCAGCCTCAGGTCGTTGAGGGCGCCCAGCCAGTGGCGGGCCTCGCCGGCCGTCAGCTTCAGGACCGCGCCGCCCTCGCCCGCCACGTCGAGCGTGTCCAGGCTCCGTACGACGGCGAGGGCGTCCTCGCGCTTACGGGCGCGCAGGTCGTTCTCGGTGTAACGGCGGAACTCGGCCGACGCGGCGCGCAGCTCGTCGTCGCCGTCCCCGTACGCGTCGGGGAAGAGGCGGGCCAGCGCCGGATCGGCCGGCGGCTCGCTGGGGCCCTCGCGGAACAGCTCGGCCAGCGGGTCCTCGCCCTTGGGCGGCACCTCGCCGGGGCCGATCAGCTCCAGGAGCTGGACGGCCAGGGACCGGAGGATGGAGATCTCGACCTCGTCGAGCGGGACTGCCGCGCCGCCACCGGGCAGCGCCTCGAAGCGTCCGCTCATCAGCCGCGGTCCTGGGAGAGGGTCGCCCACAGCCCGTAGCCGTGCATGGCCTGCACGTCCCGTTCCATCTCCTCGCGGGTGCCGCTGGAGACCACGGCCCGGCCCTTGTGGTGCACGTCCAGCATCAGTTTGTGCGCCTTGTCCTTGGAGTAGCCGAAGTACGCCTGGAAGACGTAGGTGACGTAGCTCATGAGGTTGACCGGATCGTTGTGGACGATCGTCACCCAGGGCACGTCGGGTTCGGTGACGGCGAAACCCTCTTCGGCCGCTTCGGTGCGTTCGATCTCTGCGGGAGCAACACTCACCTAGCCCATGCTGCCACTCAGGGTGGGGGGTCGCACAAACAGGGACCTAGAAATCGTCAGACTGACGAGTATGCGCGGTAGCATCGTCGTATGAATGCTGCGGATCTTGGGCTGCCGGTGGACGTGCCGTCTACCGCGCTCTTCACCGACCAGTACGAGCTGACGATGCTGCGGGCGGCCCTGGGGGGCGGCACGGCCGACCGGAGGTCGGTCTTCGAGGTGTTCACCCGGCGGCTGCCCGAGGGCCGGCGCTACGGCGTGGTCGCCGGCACCGGCCGCGTCCTGGACGCCGTGGAGAACTTCCGCTTCGACGCGGACGTCCTCGGCTTCCTGCGCGAGCGCGGCATCGTCGACGAGCCGACGCTGGAGTGGCTCGCGGAGTACCGCTTCAGCGGCGACATCTGGGGCTACCCCGAGGGCGAGGTGTACTTCCCCGGTTCGCCGATCCTGCGGGTCGAGGGCTCCTTCGCCGAGTGCGTGCTGCTGGAGACCGTGATCCTCTCGATCCTCAACCACGACTCGGCGATCGCGGCCGCCGCCTCCCGGATGTCCGCGGCGGCGGGGGACCGGCGCCTGATCGAGATGGGCGCCCGGCGCACCCACGAGCTCGCGGCCGTCGCCGCGGCCCGCGCCGCGTACGTGGGCGGCTTCTCCTCCACCTCCGACCTGGCGGCGGGCTTCCGCTACGGCATCCCGACGGTCGGCACCTCCGCGCACGCGTTCACCCTCCTCCACGACACCGAGCGGGACGCCTTCCGGGCGCAGGTGGAGTCCCTGGGCCGCGGTACGACGCTGCTCGTCGACACCTACGACGTGGCCGAGGCGGTGCGTGCCGCCGTGGAGGTCGCCGGTCCGGAGCTGGGCGCGGTACGCATCGACTCCGGCGACCTGCTGCTGGTGGCGCACCGGGTGCGCCAGCAGCTGGACGAGCTGGGGGCGCGCGACACGCGGATCGTCGTCACCTCGGACCTGGACGAGTACGCGATCGCCTCGCTGGCGGCGGCGCCGGTCGACGCCTACGGCGTCGGTACCCGGCTGGTGACCGGCAGCGGCCACCCGACGTGCTCGATGGTCTACAAGCTCGTCGCCCGCGCCGGGTCCGCCGACCCCCGGGCGCCGCTGCGGCCGGTGGCCAAGAAGTCGCTGGGCGGGAAGATGTCGGTGGGCGGCCGCAAGTGGGCGGCGCGGCGGGTCGACGCGGACGGGGTGGCCGAGGCGGAGGTCGTCGGCACCGGGGCGGTGCCGGCCGAACTCGTGGACCGGCAGCTGCTGGTCGAGCTGGTCAAGGGCGGCGACGTGGTGGCGCGCGAGCCGCTGGACGCGGCCAGGACGCGGCACATGGCGGCGCTCGCGGGGCTCCCGATGTCGGCGATCCAGCTGTCGCGGGGCGAGGCCGTCATTCCCACGGAGTACGTCTGAGACCGGGCCCCGGCGGGCAGGAACGCCCTCTCCCGCCGGACCGGGTAACTCTCTAGGCTCGATCCCATCCCCGGAACCACGCTCGAACGTCCGACCGACCGATCCCCCACCGAAGGACAACCGCCATGCACCGCGCACTGATCGTCGTCGATGTACAGAACGACTTCTGCGAAGGCGGCAGCCTCGCGGTGGCGGGGGGCGCGGACGTCGCGGCCGCCATCACGGACCTGGTCGGCGAGGCCGCCGGGGCCGTGTACCAGCACGTGGTGGCCACCCGCGACCACCATGTCGACCCGGGTGACCACTTCGCGGAGCAGCCGGACTACGTGCGCTCCTGGCCGAGGCACTGCGTGGCCGGTACGGAGGGCGTGGGCTTCCACCCGAACTTCGCGCCGGCGGTCGCGTCCGGCGCGATCGACGCGGTGTTCGACAAGGGTGCGTACGCGGCGGCGTACAGCGGCTTCGAGGGCGCCGACGAGAACGGCGTCCGGCTGGCCGACTGGCTCTGGCAGCGGGAGGTCACCGAGGTGGACGTGGTGGGCATCGCCACCGACCACTGCGTCCGCGCCACCGCGCTGGACGCGGCCCGCGAGGGCTTCCGCACCCAGGTGCTGCTGGACCTGACGGCGGGCGTCGCGGAGGTCACCACCGAGCGCGCCCTGGCCGAGCTGCGTGCCGCGGGCGTCGAACTGACCGGCAAGCCGGTCGTCTGACCCCCCGGCCCCACCTGGCCCCCCAGCCCACCTGGCCCACCTGGCGCCCCATGCCCGGGCGGGGGCCCGGGTGCCGGGCTCGGCACCGGCGGGGCGACCGCCCGGCGCCTCCACGCGCGTGGCCGTGCGGGGGCGGTCCCGCACCGTGACGACGGTCCGGAGGCGGGCGCGGTGGGTCAGGGGGCGCTCGGGGCGCCCCAGGGGCGTGACCGGGGGAGCAGGGCGCGGATGGGGTGCCAGAGCTCGGTGTGGGCCTCCGGGACCGTGCGCCAGAGCAGGCCGTCGGGGTGGTGGAGCACGGCGGTGATCTCGTCCGGGGTGGGCGGGTGGGTGTTGCCCCGCAGGTAGACCGCGCGGAGGCCGAGATTCCGCAGCCGGGTCAGGGCGCGGGCGCGGTTGGCGGCGTGGACCAGGACGCGGACCGTGGAGCCGTCGCCGACCGGGCTGGGCAGGCTGAGCGCGACCACGACCTTGCCTCCGGGCAGCTTGGTGAAACCTCCGCCGGGCATGCTGAACCACTCCCCCGTGAGATGGTGTGTCAATAAGAAAGGGTCACCACGCACCTAAACAGAATCGGCCGCCGCCCGCTAGGGGGCGACGGCCGATCATGCTTTGACCTGCGGAAACGGGTTTTACTTCGTCGAGGGACCGACCTTGACCGTAATCGTCCGACCGTTCTTCGGCTGCTTGACGATCGAGATCTTGGTGTTGGTGTCAGTTACTTTGACGCCCGCACGCGGGTTCGACTCGTACCAGTAGACGCCCTTGCGGTCGTCGAAGACCGGCACACCCCGCTGCGACGCGATCTTCGCCTCGACGCCCGCCTTGTGCAGGGTGAGCCCGTTCGTCCGGTAGAGGCTGAACGGCGAGTCGTAGGCCTGGATGCGGTTGCGCATCAGCGTGCCGTCGGCCCACTTCGTCGGGGTGGCGTGCGCGTCGACCGGCAGGATCATGCCCTGACCCGGGTGGACGGCGGTGTTGTTGTCCTTCTGGGAGGTGTCCCACTGCCAGACCAGCAGACCGGTCTGGTACGGGTAGTGCTCCACCCAGGAGTCCATCGGCGCCGCGAAGCCGAAGTTGTACGGGCCGACCTTCAGGGTCTTGTCGTACGAGACGTACTGGCGGTTCTCGGCGATGTAGTACTGCTCGTACTCGTCGGTGAAGGACTCACCGATCCGCGAGAAGCCCTTCGCGGTCCAGCCGTTGTCGTCGCCCTCGGCGTTGTCCGAGAAGACCGCCGTGCCGTCGGCCGTCAGGGTGATGGCGTCGGCCGTGAAGCCCTTGCCGCCCGCGCCGCCGTCGGTCTGGTAGCGGAAGCGGAGGTCGAACTTCTTGCCGGCGTACGCGTCCAGCGAGTACGCCAGCTTCTGGAAGCCGCCGGAGACGTCCGTCAGGGCCGGGGCGCCGCTGGCGTCGGCCGGGATGGCCTTGCCGTCGGCCGTACCCGCCAGGGCGGTCCACTGCTTGCCGCCGTCGGTCGACACCTCGGTGTAGAGGTAGTCGTAGTCCTTCTCGATGTCCCACCAGCCGTCGAGCGTCAGCTCGGCCTTGCTCTTGCCGGTGAGGTCGACGGAGCGGGTGAGGGTGTTCTTGAGGTCGTCACCCATGTCGCTCCACCACTGCTTGGAGCCCTCGGCGGGCTTCACGACCGCGGTGGTGACCTTCTTCTTCGGCAGCTCGACGACGAGCGCCTGCGGGTTCTTGGTGTTGTACGCGGCGACGCCCAGCGTGTGCTTGGACTCCGTGGCCGCCTTGGCCTTCTCGTAGTTGAGCCAGCCGAGCTGGAGCTTGTCCCAGGCGGTCATGTCGCCCGGCAGATCGCCGATCTCGTTCTTGCCCGTGCCCAGCCAGGAGCCGGACGACATCAGGGACCAGAAGCCGGTCGAGTTCTCCGCGCCCGCGCGGCCGGAGGTGTCGTACAGGTCCGGCAGGCCCAGGTCGTGACCGTACTCGTGGGCGAAGACGCCGAGGCCGCCGTTCTCCGGCTGCATCGTGTAGTCGCCGACCCAGATGCCGGTGTCGCCGATCTGCGTGCCGCCGGCCCTGTTCTGCGCCGGGCCGGTCTTGCCGGCGTCGGTGCCGTACGCGTACCAGCGGTGGGCCCACAGCGCGTCGCCGCCCTGGGCGCCGCCGCCGGCGGACTCGTCCTCACCGGCGTGGACGATCTGGAAGTGGTCGATGTAACCGTCGGCCTCGTTGAAGTCGCCGTCGGCGTCGAAGTCGTAGCGGTCCCACTGGTCGTACTGGGCCAGCTGCGCCTTGATCTCGGCGTCGGTCTTGCCGGCCGCCTTCTGCTGGGCGGTCCACGCGGTCACACCGTCGCGGACGGCGTCCCACACGTTGGAGCAGTTGCTGCTGCCGCAGTAGTTCGAGCCGTACCGGGCCTCGTTGTACTCGACCTTGACCCAGTCGGAGACCGTGCCTTCGACCGAGTAGCGGCCCGAGGAGGTCTTCTCGTAGTAGGTCTTCAGGGACTGCTTCTGCTCACCGGTCTTCTTGTCCGTGCCGGTGCCGAAGTACAGGTCCTGGAAGTGCTGCCGGTCGTAGTCCTTCTGCCAGGCCGTCGAGTTGTCCTTCGAACGGTCCGGCTCGGCTATCTGGTTGTGCAGCGGGCCGGGCGTGCCGCCGAACTTCGGCTTGAGCGTGTGGTCGTCGCCGTCGTCCGCGCGGTCGACCAGCGTGGTGTTGTCGACCTTGTCGCCGAACTCGACCAGGATCGTGAAGATCTTGTCGGTCTTCTCGCGGCCCAGCTCGACGTACTTCTTGTCGTCGAGCTTGACGACCTTGGAGGCACCCCTGCGCTCCACCTTGCGGTCGCCGGCCAGCACCTGCTCCAGCGCCGCCTCGCGCGCCTGGGCCTGCTGCTTGCTGAACGGGCCGTCGAGGTCGTGGTCGACCTTGGCGGCATGGTCGTGTCCGGGTGCCCCGTGCCCGGCGTCGTGCGCACCCGGTGCCGGGTCATGGCGCTCGATGCCGTGGGTGGGGCGGTTGTCGGCCTGAGCCGTCGTGAGGGCCGAGGCCGTCGCGGCCGTGGCGGCCAGCGCCACGATCACCGCGGACGCCCTGAAAGCCCGTCGTCTGCTGGTCACTTGATCTTGTCCTCCCCGCGCCCGCGAACCGCGGATGGGGGGTTTGATGTGATATCCGCGTGCGGTGTCGCGCCACAAGTGACGACATTCGACCGGAGAATGACGCGAAAAGACAGACCTTGACTTGCACAGGCCAAGTGCTCTATGTGAACAGGCGGATCCGCATTGCGAACAGCGGGGCGGGCCCGGAAGCGGCCGCGAACCGGCCTGGTCACCCGACCGACGGGCCCACTTCCACGGTGACCGACGAGCCGTTCGGCGGCTGGTCGGTGATGGCGATCCGGGTGTTGGTGTCCGTGGTGCGCACCCCGCCGAACCGGTTCTCGGCGTACCAGTACACACCCGTGTGGTCGTCGAAGGCGGGGTTGCCCGGATGTGGCTCGATCCGGTGGGGAACACCCCGCTTGTGCAGGGTGAAACCGGGCGCCGGGTACCGGCTGAACGCCGCGTCGTACGGGGTGATCTTGTTCGACATCAACGTGCCGTCCGGCCACGTCATCGGCCGCGGATGGGCGTCCACCGGCAGCAGCAGACCCTCGCCCGGGTGGTCGGTGACGTTGTTGTCGCGCTGTGAGGTGTCCCACTGCCAGATCATCAGGCCGGGCCGGTAGGCGTAGTGCTCCACCCAGCCGGCCCGGGTCCCGGAGAAGCCGAAGTGGTACGGGCCGGTCTCCAACGCCCTGTCGTACGAGACGTACTGCCGGTTCTCCGCGATGTAGTACTGGGGGTGGTCGCCGGTGACCGCCTCCCCCACCCGTGCGAACCCGCGCGCCGTCCAGCCGGTGTCCGCCCGCGTCTCCGCGTCGTCCGCGAACAGCGTGGCCCCGTCGGCCCGTACGGTGATGTTGTCGGCCGCGAACCCCTTGCCGGCCACACCGCCGTCCGTCTTGTAGCGGAACCGCAGGACGATCCGCTTCCCCGCGTACGCGTCCAGGGGGTAGACCAGCTTCCGGTACGTCTCCGACACCCCGGTGAGGGCCGGCTTGTCACCGCCGTCCCTGCTGATCGCCTCGCCGTCGGCCGTACCGTCGACCGCCTTCCAGCTCTCCCCGCCGTCCGTGGAGACCTGGGTGTACAGGTAGTCGTAGTCCTTCTCGATGTCCCACCAGCCGTCGAGCGTCAGGGCGGCCTTCTTCCTGCCGGTGAGGTCGACCGTCCGGGTCAGCGTGTGCGACAGGCCGTCGCCGTGGTCGCTCCACCACTGCCCCGCTCCCCCGGCCGGCTTCACCACCGGCGTGGTGACCGTCCTCTCCGGCAGCTCGACCACCAGGGCCTGCGGCAGGTCGGTGTTGTACGCCGAGACGCCCAGCGTGTGCGCCGAAGCGGTCGCCGCCTCGGCCCGCTCGTAATTGAGCCACCCCAGCTGGAGCTTGTCCCAGGCCGTCATGTCGCCCGGCAGATCACCGATCGCCTCCTCGCCCCTGCCGAGCCACGACCCGGACGACATCAGCGACCAGAAGCCGACCGAGTTCTCGACGCCCGCCGCGTTGTTGGTGTCGTACAGGTCCGGCAGGCCCAGGTCATGGGCGTACTCATGGGCGAAGACCCCCAGCCCGCCGTTCTCCGGCTGCATCGTGTAGTCGCCCACCCACACGCCCGTGTCACCGACGGCCACACCCCCCGCCCTGAACCCGGCCGGGCCGGTGTCCCCGTCGTCCCTGCTGTACGCGTACCCCCGGTGCGCCCACAGCGCGTCCGGCCCCTGCGCCCCGCCGCCCGCCGAGCCGTCCTCACCCGCGTGCACGATCTGGAAGTGGTCGATGTAGCCGTCCGGCTCGTTGAAGTTGCCGTCGTTGTCGTGGTCCGTACGGTCCCACTCGTCGAACCGGGCCACCTGCGCCCTGATCTGGGCGGCCGTCCTGCCCTCGGCCCTCTGGCCGGCGACCCAGGCGGCCACCGCGTCGAAGACCAGGTCCTCGACGTTGGGGCAGTTGTTGCCGCCGCAGTAGTTCGAGCCGTACCGGGCCTCGTTGTACTCGACCTTCACCCAGTCCGAGACCTCGCCCTCCACCGAGTAGCGCCCGGACGAGGCCTTCTCGTAGTACGTCTTCAGCGACTCCACCCCGTCGCCCTCCCCGAAGTACAGCCGCTGGTAGTGCTCACGGTCGTAGTCCGCGCGCCAGTCGGTCGAGTTGTTCCTCGTACGGTCCGGCTCGGGGATCCGGTTGTGCAGCGGCCCCGGCGTACCGCCGTACTTGAGCACGGGGGGCTTCGGGCCGCCCGGCCCGTCCGGGTCGTACACCGTGGTGTCGTCGACCTTGTCCCCGAACTCCACCAGGATCGTGAAGATCTTGTCCGTACGCTCCCGCCCCAGTTCCACGTACTTGCGGTCGCCGAGCTTCACGACCCTGGAACCGCCGCGCCGCTCGACCTTCGCCCGCCCGCTCAGCACCTGCTCCAGCGCCACCTGCCGCTGCTGCCGCTCCCGGGCGCTGAAGGGCCCGTCGATGACATGCCCGTCGTGCTTCCCCTCGGCGGTACCGCGCGCCGCGTCGTCGCGCACGGGAGCCGTGGTGGAGGGAGCGCTCGTCGCCGTCGCCGTCGCCGTGGCCGTCGCGGACACGGTGGCCAGTGCGGCCAGTAAGGCCCCGGAGCACAACACGGCTCTCGCGTACGTCACTTGATACGGTCCTCCCCTGCGTATCGCGTCAACCGGCGCCGACTTCCGGCCATATGACACAGGCCCTGATGCTGCGCGCCCCCCGTGCACCGGTACCGTGGGTTAGGTCACGCTTACTACCGGTTCCTCTCGGGCATCCACCGGCGTAGAGTCAGAAGTCAGTGCGACCGAGTTGCGTGATCCCCATCCGGTGCTCCAGCCTCGAGGACGGAACCCGCCATGCCGCGTCCGACCGCCGCACAGCTCGCCTATGGTTCGGCCACCGTCGTCTTCGCGACCGTCGCCATGCTGCTGCTGTCCCGCACCACCACCGGGTGGGGCGTCGCACTGATCGGGGTGGCCGCGCTCGCGCTCGGCCTGCTGGTCGCGATGACCCTGCCGGCGCCCGCCACACGCCGCACGACGTACGACTCGGTGCGACCGCCGGTCCCGGTCGAGCGCAGGGAGCACTCACTGCGTCGTTGACACGACGACGGTCCTGGCCGCCTTGTCGTGCAGACCCTGCTTGTAGGGCTTGTCGACCAGGATCAGGATGAGCAGCAACAACGGCCACAGACAGGCGCAGCAGATCAGCGTGGGCAGCCACAGCACGACCGCCCGGATCAGCGCGGCGTTGGTGTTCGGCACGCTGCCGTCGTTGAGCATCGCCACCCGCATGCCCAGCAGCCGCTTGCCGATCGTCTGGCCCTGCCTCTTGGTGGTCATGAGGGTGTCGTAGGCGACGTACGCCACGATCGTGATGAGCTGGAAGACCCACTGCCCACCGTCGTTGGCCTGCCACACGTCCGCCACGTCGGTCTCGTCGGACACCTTGGCGTAGATGTCGAACGGGATGCCGAGGATCGCCAGGGGCACGACGATGATGAGCCAGTCGATGAGCCGGGCCAGGACGCGCCGGCCCGAGCCGGCGAGCGGCGGCATCCCCGCGAGGGGATCGGACCCTCCGTAGCCGTAGGGCCCGCCCCCGCCGGGACCGCCGCCGTAGGGCCCGCCCCCGCCGGGGCCACCGCCCGGACCGCCGTAGGGGCCGCCGCCTCCGTACGGACCGCCGTCGTACGGTCCGCCGCCGCCGTACGGCCCCTGGCCGCCGTAGGGTCCCTGGCCGCCGTAGGGGCCGCCGCCGCCCGGCGGCGGGGGTGGCGGCGGGGAGCCGTCGTCCTGCGGCTTCTTGCGGAACGGGTCGTCCTCGGGGGGCTGCTGACCGGGCGCCGGCGGTTCGTTGCTCATGTGGGCAGTGCATCCCGGCCGGCCCGGCCCCGCAAACGACCACAGGCCGTTCGGGCGACCCCTACCGCCCGGCGACGAACGTATGGGCGGCCTTGTCGTGCCAGCACTGGCGCCACGGACGGTCGATCAGGCACCACAGGACGTTGACCACGCCGACCACCAGGATGCCGAGCGTCCCGTAGACCAGCCAGCGGCGCAGCGCGGCACCGAACGGCGGGGGCTCATGGGACTCGATGTCCCGCACTTCGATCCCCATCAGCTTCTTGCCGAGCGTCCGGCCCCACTTGGCGGTCGGCAGCGCCTCGTACAGCACGCCCAGCACCAGCAGCGCGGCGAGCGCGATACCGAAGTACGTGGAGGTGGTGCCGTCCAGAAGCCAGACGGTGACCGTCTCCCCGGACTGCTTGGCCTGCTGGATCTTGCCGTCGATGTGGTCGAGCGCCTTGGCGACGAACGGGACCGCGACGGCCCCGACGACCGCCCCGAGGACCAGAGTGTCGATCAGCCGGGCCGTGAACCGCCTG
>NZ_BAAASR010000002.1:617953-623444 GCF_039532985.1 Streptomyces gobitricini
GTCGTTGACCGGGGGCTTCCATGGCAGGACCGGCTGCTGGGAATGGGCCTGCGGCTGCGGGTGCGCCTGTGCCTGTGCCTGTGCCTGTGCCACGGGCTCCGGCTGGGCCAGCTGGTGCACCTGCTGCGCCCAGGAGGAGGCACCGCCGCCCGGGCCGTCGGTGACGGGAGCCGCGGAGGCGGCGGAGGCCGCCGGGGCGGGGGCGGGAGCGGAGGTGGCCGCGGCGGGGGCGGGAGCGGAGGCTGCCGCGGCGGGGGCCGGCTGCGGGGCCGGGGCGTCCTGCCGCGGCAGCGGCTGCGGCTGGGCGGGGGCCTGGGGGGTGCGCGGGGCGCCGGGCGTGACGGCCCGGATGGTCATCGTGCCGTCGGCGGGGTGCTCGGGCCCGGGCTTCGGCCGCGGGGTGAGCGCGCGGATGGTGACCGTGCCCTCCGGGGCCGCCGCCTCCACGGGCTCCGGCTCCACGCTCCGTACGCCCGGCAGCGCGCCGCCGGTCGGGTCGGCGGCCGGGCGGCGCGGGTCCTGGCCGGCCTCGGCCCCCCAGGAGATCCGGCGGTCGCGGTCGCCGCCGAACCCGGTCTGGCGGGAGGCGTCGGCCTGCCACACGGTCGCGGGCTCGGGGCCCGGCCTGCCGTCGGCGACCGGATCCTCCTCGTCGAAGAAGACCGGCCCGGTCTCCTCCACCGAAGGCGTCGGCGCCGGCGTCGGGGGCGTGGGGGCGGGGGCCGGGGCGGACGCGGCCGGGGCCGGCGGCGTCGGCACCGCCTCGCCGTCCTTGGGCGCGGGGCGGCTGGTTCCCGGCACCCAGGCGGCACCGTTCCAGAACCGGATATATCCCGGAATGGACGGGTCGGGGTAGTAGCCGGGCGTGGGGCTGCCGTCGCCGGTTGCCGGGGTTGGGGCGCTCATCACCGTGGTCCCGTATCTCCTCGAGGCCTCAATTCAAGGCACCACATCTACCAGACCGCCGAGCGGGCCCGAACCGGTCCGTCCACAACGACCACGTTCCGGTCACACCTGTGTTACGGAGAGAAAGGGCGTGATCCGTTGCGGGAAGTCGCGTAATGACGGGCGCGCAGGCCCCTCTCCCCGGTGTGGCCCGTTCCGGGGCCCCCTACCGGAGAGAAGGGAACCGTCCCATGCAGCACACCGTCGTCGAACGCGACCTGGAACTCACCCTGGTGCTGTCACCCGAGCGCGGCATCCCCGTCCCCGCCCGGCTGACCTACCGCACGGACGACCCGTACGCCGTGCACATCGTCTTCCACGTCGGCTCCGAGCACCCCGTGCACTGGACGTTCGCCCGCGAGCTGCTGGTCGAAGGGGTCTTCCGGCCGTGCGGGCACGGCGACGTGCGGATCTGGCCGACCACGCTCGACGGACAGGCCGTCGTGCTGCTGGCGCTGTCCTCGCCGGACGGCGACGCGCTCCTGGAGGCGCCGGCGCCCCAGGTGTCCGCGTGGTTGGAGCGGAGCCTGCGGGTGGTGCCGCCCGGCTCGGAGTCGGAGCAGCTCGGCCTCGACGACGGGCTGGCCGAGCTGCTCGCCTGACGGCGCGTTCAGTCCGTCACGTACGTGTGCGTGATGAATTCGATCGAGTGGCCGTCGGGGTCGTCGATGTAGACGCCACGGCCGCCGTGGTGGTGGTTGATCCGCTGCGGCTCGTGGTGGTGCGGGTCCGCCCAGTACGGCAGTTCCCGCTCCTGGATCCGGCCGAAGACCGCGTCGAACTCCTCCTCGGGGACGAGGAAGGCGAGGTGCTGAGGGACGATGCGGGGCGCGTCGTCGTCCAGGTAGTCGAGGGTGACCCCGCCCTCCAGCGGGACGCTGGCGAAGGGGCCGAAGGGCTTCGGCTCGGGCGCGTCGATCAGTTCGGTGAGGAAGCGGGCGGCGGCGAAACGGTCACGGCTGCGGACGATGGTGTGGTCAAGGCGTGCGGGCACGGCTCCTCCTTCGTCGGTTCCTCTGCGTCGCCTTCACGCTATGCGGACCGGCCGCGCCCGGACATCGGGCATGGGGCCTAGGGCCACGGTCTCAGAAGAGCTTGCCGGGGTTGAGGAGCCCCAGGGGGTCGAAGGTCCGCTTGATGCCCCGCTGCAACTCCACGCCGACCGGGCCCAGTTCCCGGGCCAGCCACTCCTTCTTCAGTACGCCGACGCCGTGTTCGCCCGTGATGGTGCCGCCGAGCTCCAGGCCGAGCGCCATGATCTCGTCGAACGACTCGCGGGCGCGCCGCGACTCGTCGGGGTCGGTGTGGTCGAAGCAGACGACGGGGTGGGTGTTGCCGTCGCCCGCGTGCGCGCAGACGCCGATGGTCAGACCGTGCTTCGCCGCGATGGCGGCCGTCCCGTCGAGCATCGCCGCCAGCCGCGAGCGCGGTACGCACACGTCGTCGATCATCGTCGCGGACTTGACGGCCTCCAGGGCGGTCAGCGACATCCGGCGGGCCCTCAGCAGCATCTCCGACTCGGCCGCGTCCTCGGCCGGCACCACCCGCGTGGCCCCGGCGGCCGTGCACAGCTCGCCCACGGCGGCCAGGTCGGCGGCGGGGTCGGGGGTGTCGAACGCGGCGAGCAGCAGGGCCTCGGTGGACTCGGGCAGCCCCATCCGACCGAGCCGGTTGACGGCCCGTACGGTCGTGCGGTCCATGAGTTCGAGGAGGGACGGGGTGTGGCCGCGCTCCATCACCGCGCACACCGCGTCGCACGCGGCGGCGGCGGACGGGAACTCGGCCGCCAGTACCAGCTGTCGCGGCGGCCTCGGGCGCAGCGCCAGGACGGCCCGTACGACGACGCCGAGGGTGCCCTCGGAGCCGACGAACAGCCGCGTCAGGTCGTACCCGGCGACGCCCTTGGCGGTACGGCGGCCGGTGGACAGCAGGCGGCCGTCGGCGAGGACGACGTCCAGCCCCAGGACGTACTCCGCTGTGACGCCGTACTTGACGCAGCACAGGCCGCCTGAAGCGGTGCCGATGTTGCCGCCGATCGTGCACATCTCCCAGCTGGACGGATCCGGCGGGTAGTACAGCCCGTGCTCGCCGACCGCGCGGGACAGGGCGGCGTTGACGACGCCCGGCTCGACGACGGCGATCCGGTCGACCGGGTCGATCTCCAGGATCCGGTCCATCTTCGTGAGGGACAGCACGATGCAGCCGTCGGACGCGTTCGCCGCGCCCGACAGGCCCGTCCGGGCACCCTGCGGGACCACCGGCACGCGTGACGCGGTGGCCGTGCGCATGATGTGCCGCACGTGTTCGACCGTGCTCGGCAGGACGACCACGGCGGGCGTGCCCGCGTGGCAGAAGCTCGCCATGTCGTGGGCGTACGAGGCGGTGACGTCCGGGTCCGTCAGCACGGCCTCCGCCGGGAGGCCGGCCCGGAGGCGGGTCAGCAGGTCTTCCATGATCCCAGCCTGGCATCCGGGGCCATCGGTGTGAACCCGCCGGGCGTTCGAGTCGGGGTACGCCGGGTGGCTCGTCGTACGGACGCGCTGTGTGTCGCACAGTGACGGCATGAAGACGGAACGGGTCCCTCAGATCGTCCTGGGTGCGGGCGCGGGCGCGGTGCTGGCCGGCGCGGCCGCCCTGTTCGTACCGGGCAACCTCGGCGGTGACGCGCCCGCTCCCGCGCCCGGTGCCGCCGCCCGGGCCGTGTCGGCGGCGCGGGCGGGCGCGCAGGCGTCCCTGCCGGAGCTGGCCGCGCTGATCGGCGACCGCGAGAAGTGGCTGCGGGCCCACCCGGGCGACGACGCGTCGTGGGCGGTGCTGGGCGGCGCGTACGTGGAGCGGGGCGTCCGCGACGGCGACACCGCCTCCTACGTCAGGGCGGAGAAGGCGCTGAAGCGGTCCCTGGCCGCCTGGCCGGCGGGCAAGGGGAACGTCGACGCGCAGCTCGGGATGGGGGCGCTGGCGAACGCCCGCGGTGACTTCCGGGCGGCGCGGAAGTGGGGCGAGGCGGTACGGAAGCAGCAGCCGCGGCGGTGGCAGGCGTACCCGGTGCTGATCGACGCCTACAACGGGCTCGGCGACTACGTGTCCGCCGGGCGGGCCATGGAGCGGCTGCGGGCGCTGCGGTCCGGGGCCCCCGCGCTGTCCCGCGCCGCGCTGGTCTACCGGGACCGGGGCTGGCGCGAGGACGCGTCGGCGCTGGCGTACGACGCGGTGGCGCTCGCCGCCACACCGACGGAGAAGGCCTCGTGCCTGGTGCGGCTCGGTGACCTCGCGTGGGAGCGCGGCGAGCCCGTGGAGGCCATCGCCTCCTACGGACCGGCGCTGCGGCTCGTACCCGGCCACGCCCCGGCGCTGGCCGGGCGGGCCAGGGCGCTGGCGGCGCTCGGCCGGACGGACGAGGCGCTGCGGGACTACGCGGCCGCCCTGAAGGCGCTGCCGCTGCCGCAGTACGCCCTGGAGGCGGGCGAGCTGTACGAGTCGCTGGGCCTGGACGGGGACGCGGACACGCACTACGAGGTGCTGCGGGTGCGCGCCACTGAGGCGGGGGCGCACGGGGTGAACGGGGCGCTGGTGCTGGCCCGGTACGAGGCGGACCACGGCGACCCGGACGCCGCCGTGCGGCGGCTGCGGGCCGAGTGGGCGAAGGGCCACCGGTCCGTGCACGTCGCCGACGCGCTCGGCTGGGCGCTGTACCGGGCGGGGAGGCCCGAGGACGCGCTGCCGTACGCCAGGCGGGCCACGGAACAGGGCCTGCGCAGCGCGCTGTTCGCCTATCACCGGGGCCGGATCGAGCGGGAGCTGGGGAAGTGGGGCCCGGCGCGGCGGCACATCGCCGAGGCGCTGCGGATCAACCCGGACTTCTCGCCCCTGCTGGCGCCGGAGGCCCGGCGGGCCCTGGCCGCGCTGGGCGAGCCCCCGGAGGGCGGGCCGAAGCAGGGGTACGGCGAGGAGCCGGCGTGGCGGTCCGGGTCGTCACGCGCCGGTTCACCGCCGCCGCGGGATCCGGAACGTCAGCGACCGCGGGCGCAGGCACGCGAGCGGCGAGGGCCGGAGGGCACGCCGTCACCCACGCGGTCGGCGTCGCCGTCACCGTCGCCGTCGTCGGGCGGCACGGCACCGGGATCCTTGCCCCCCGGGCGGTGAACGGTCACCGTCCGGGCGCCGCGCAGCCGGGCACGCCACCCGGGCGGCCGGCAGCCAACAACGGCGCCACCCGCCCCGGGCGGTAAGCGGGGGCGGCCCACCGCGCAGAACCGGGGCACGCCACCCGAGCGACCGGCGACCAGCACGGCCCCGGGGCGGTGAACGGTCAGCGTCCGCAGCGCCGCCGGGCGTGCGGCGTGGACCGCCAGGTGGGGCGCCCGGCCGCTGTCGGCACGGGCGCCCCACGCCGGGCCGCCGGCCCCTGTCCGGCGCTCGGCCGCCCGGCCCCCCGTTCCGGGCGGCCGAGCGCCAAGTCTTCTCTCCCCCGCCCGTTCCGTACCGGCGCCCGGGGCGTACCCGGGGGCGGGGCGCCTCCGGGCTCGTCTCCTCGCGGGCGGCGGCA
>NZ_BAAASR010000002.1:623483-692745 GCF_039532985.1 Streptomyces gobitricini
CGGTGCCGCCGGCCTCCGCGGGGACGGCCTTGCGCCGCCCCCGGCGGCGGCGCTACAGGTTGCCGCGCTTGGCCTGCTCGCGTTCGATCGCCTCGAAGAGCGCCTTGAAGTTGCCCTTGCCGAAGCCCATCGAGCCGTGGCGCTCGATGAGTTCGAAGAAGACGGTCGGCCGGTCCTGCACGGGCTTGGTGAAGATCTGGAGCAGGTAGCCGTCCTCGTCGCGGTCGGCGAGGATCTTCAGCTCGCGCAGCTCGTCGATCGGGACGCGGGTGTCGCCGACCCACTCGCCGAGCGTGTCGTAGTACGAGTCGGGCACGTCGAGGAACTGGACACCGCCCGCCCGCATGGTGCGGACCGTCGCGACGATGTCGTTCGTGGCGAGCGCGATGTGCTGCACACCGGGGCCGCCGTAGAACTCGAGGTACTCGTCGATCTGCGACTTCTTCTTCGCGATCGCCGGCTCGTTGATCGGGAACTTGACCTTCTTGGTGCCGTCCGCGACGACCTTGGACATGAGCGCGGAGTACTCGGTGGCGATGTCGTCGCCGACGAACTCCTTCATGTTGGTGAAGCCCATGACCTTGTTGTAGAAGGCCACCCAGTCGTTCATCCGGCCGAGCTCGACGTTGCCCACGCAGTGGTCGATGGCCTGGAACGTGCGCTTGGCGGGCGGCTCGACGATCGGCTTGGCGGTGACGAAGCCGGGGAGGTACGGGCCGTCGTAACCGGAGCGGTCGACCAGGGTGTGGCGGGTCTTGCCGTACGTGGCGATGGCGGCGAGGACCACCGTGCCGTGCTCGTCCTTGATCTCGTACGGCTCGGTGAGGCCGGTCGCACCCTGCTCGACGGCGTAGGCGTACGCCTTGCGCGCGTCCGGCACCTCGATGGCGAGGTCGACGACCCCGTCGCCGTGCTCGGCGACGTGCTCGGCGAGGAAGCGGCCCCAGTCGGTGGTCGGCTTGATGACGGAGGTGAGCACGAAGCGCGCGGCGCCGTTCGTCAGCACGTAACTGGCGGTCTCGCGGCTGCCGTTCTCCGGTCCGGAGTAGGCGACCAGCTTCATGCCGAAGGCCGTGGAGTAGTAGTGCGCGGCCTGCTTGGCGTTGCCGACGGCGAAGACGACCGCGTCCATTCCCTTCACCGGGAAGGGGTCGGCCTGCCGGGCGGTGTCGGGGGTGTGGGAGATGGTCTCAGTCATGGCGGCAGGCTCTCTCCGTTTGGCAGGGTGCGCAATAGTTGGCGTCCAGGGTGGTCATATTGACCAGTGGATGGGCACTATGGCCGGGCGTTCTGTACAGGGTGACCATTGGGGAGCGGCTGTGGCGATCGATCATCTGGACGGCAGGCTCATCGCCCTGCTGGCGCGTGAGCCGCGCATAGGCGTCCTGGAGGCCTCGCGCCGGCTGGGCGTGGCACGCGGCACGGTGCAGGCCCGGCTGGACCGGCTTCAGTCGAACGGAGTCATCCGGGGCTTCGGCCCGGAGGTGGATCCGGCGGCTCTGGGTTACCCGGTCACCGCGTTCGCCACGCTGGAGATCAAACAGGGGCAAGGCGCCGATGTCCGGGAGCACTTGGCGGGCGTACCGGAGGTGCTGGAGCTGCACACGACGACCGGTCACGGGGACATGCTGTGCCGCCTGGTGGCCCGGTCGAACGCGGATCTCCAGCGGGTGATCGACCGGGTCGTCGGTTTTGATGGCATCGTGCGGGCCTCCACCGCGATCGTCATGGAGAACCCCGTGCCCCTGCGGATCATCCCGCTGGTGGAGCAGGCCGCGTCGGAGGAGTGAGACGAGGGAGCGCGCGTGGGCTTCTGGGAGTACGTGGCCGCCCGGCACCAGCAGTTGTTCACGGACGCGTTGCAGCACGTCAGCGCGGTGTTCCAGTGCATGGTGATCGCCACCGTGGCGGGAGTGGCGCTCGCGCTGGCCACCTACCGCAGCGGCTGGGCGGGGACCCTCGCCGTCACGTCCACCGCGACGGTGCTGACCATTCCCTCGCTGGCGCTGATCGGCCTGCTGATCCCGGTGGTGGGGCTGGGGGTGGCGCCCACCGTGATCGCGCTGGTGCTGTACGGGCTGCTGCCGGTGGTGGCAACGCGATCGTGGGGCTGCGGGGTGTCGACCCGGCACTGGTGGACGCCGCCAAGGGCATCGGGATGTCACCGGCCGCCCGGCTGGCGCGGGTGGAGCTGCCGCTCGCGTGGCCGCCGATCCTGGCGGGGATCCGGGTGTCCACGCAGATGCTCATGGGTATCGCCGCGATCGCCGCCTACGCGTCGGGGCCGGGGCTGGGCAATGAGATCTTCCGCGGGATCGCTTCCCTGGGCAGCGCCAACGCGCTCAACCAGGTGCTGGCCGGGACGCTGGGGATCGTCATCCTCGCTCTGCTCTTCGACGCGGCGTACGTGCTGCTCGGGCGGCTGACCATTCCGAGGGGGATCCGTGGGCGCGAGCATTGAGCTGGAGCACCTCTCGAAGAGCTACCCGGGCAATCCGTCACCGGCCGTGGACGACGTCTCGATGGAGATCAGGCCGGGCGAGACGGTGGTCCTCGTGGGACCGTCGGGGTGCGGGAAGTCGACCACCCTGAAGATGATCAATCGGTTGATCGAGCCGACGTCGGGGCGGATCCGGATCGACGACGAGGACGTCACCCGCATCGACCCGGTCCGGCTGCGGCGGAAGGTGGGGTACGCGATCCAGTCCTCCGGGCTGTTCCCGCACATGACGGTCGCCGAGAACATCGCCCTCGTACCGAAGATGGTGGGCTGGTCCAAGGCGCGGGTGCGCGGCCGGGTGGAGGAGATGCTGGACCTGGTGGGGCTCGACCCGGGGGAGTTCCACGGGCGGTACCCGCGCCAGTTGTCGGGCGGCCAGCAGCAGCGGGTCGGGGTGGCGCGGGCGCTGGCGGCGGATCCGCCGGTGCTGCTGATGGACGAGCCGTTCGGGGCGGTGGACCCGGTCACGCGCGACCACCTGCAGGACGAGCTGCTCCGGTTGCAGCACGAGTTGCACAAGACGATCGTCTTCGTCACCCATGACTTCGACGAGGCGATCAAGCTGGGTGACCGGATCGCGGTGCTGCGTGAGCGTTCGCGCGTCGCCCAGTTCGACACGCCGGAGGCGATCCTGACCAACCCCGCCGACGACTTCGTGTCGGGGTTCGTGGGGGCGGGGGCGGCGCTGAAGCGGCTCCATCTGACGCGCGTACGGGATGTGGAGATCGCCGGCTTCCCCACCGTGTCGGTCGACGACTCTCCGCGGACCGTCCTCGACCGGCTGCGCGGCGGGCCGTACGACGTTGTGCTGGTGCTGGACCGGCACGGGCGGCCCCACAGGTGGCTGCGGCGCGGGGACCTGGCGCCGGCCAGGGGCCCGGCGGCACGGGCGGGCCGGTCGGTGCGCGGGACGGTGACTCGGGACGCGACGCTGCGCGACGCGCTGGAGGCGGTGCTCGTCGACTCGGCGGGGCGGGTGGCGGTGACGGGGTGGCGCGGCGAGTACATCGGGGTCGTCGACCTGGAGACGCTGCTGAACTCGGTCCGCGAGACGCTGGAGGCGGACCGGACGGCCGCGACCGGGCACCGGCACGACTTGGAGGAGGCCCGCGACCACCGCACCGGGGCGGAGCCGGAGGGACGCGCGTGACGCCCCGTGCGGAGACGGAGCCCGACCGCGAGGGGCGGCCCGTCCCGCGGCGGCCCGCGCCACGGCGGGCCGCTCCACGGCGGCGCTCCTCGCGGTGGAGTGCGCCGGGGTGGCGCGTGCCGCCGAGGAGGCTGGTGGTCACGCCGGTGGTGCTGGCCGCGCTGCTGTCGGCGACGTACCTCTGGATGTCCCACGTCCACCTGGACGCGATCGCCCGGAACGCGCTGGCGGGCGGGAACGCCCGGTTGCGGCTGTGGCAGCACGTCGAACTCACGGCGGTCTCCACCTTCTGGGTGCTGCTCATCGCCGTCCCGCTGGGCATCGCCCTGACCCGGCGAGGTCTCAGGCGCGCGGCTCCGGTGGCGACGGCGGTGGCGAACGTGGGCCAGGCGACCCCGGCGATCGGTCTGCTGGCGCTGCTGGTGATCTGGCTGGGCATCGGGCCGACGACCGCGATCACCGGCATGGTCGCCTACGCGGTCCTGCCGGTGCTTTCCAACACCATGGCCGGCCTCCGGGCCATCGACCCGCGGATGGTGGAGGCCGCGCGGGGCATCGGCATGTCGGCGGCGGGCCGGCTGCTGCGGGTGGAGCTGCCGCTGGCCGTGCCGCTGATCCTGGCGGGTGTGCGCACGGCGCTGGTGCTCAACGTGGGTACGGCGACGCTGGCGACGTTCGTCGGTGGCGGCGGGCTCGGCGACCTGATCACGACGGGCATCCAGACGCGGCGGATGGCGGTGCTGGTGCTGGGGTCGGTCCTCACGGTCGCGCTGGCGCTGCTGGTCGACTGGCTGGCGTCGCTCGCGGAGCTGCTGCTCACGCCGCGCGGGCTGGCGGCCCGGTGACGAGGTGCGGGAGGGCGGCGGTGGCCCTGGCGCTGGTCGCGGCCGGGCTGTCCGGATGCGGGCTGAAGAGCGGCTCGCCGATGGCCGACGACGTCCTGCCCGGTTCGGTGGGGCGCGGGCAGCCACTCAAGGGCGCTTCGCTGACGGTCACGTCGAAGAACTTCAGCGAGAACCTCGTCCTCGGCCACATGATCGGGCTGATCTTCAAGGCGGCGGGCGCCGAAGTGCTGGACCGGACGAACCTGCCGGGGTCCCTCAGCGGCCGTGAAGCGATCATCCAGGGCGACGCCGACGCCATCTACGAGTACACGGGCACGGCGTGGATCACCTACCTGGGAAAGCAGACGCCGGTCCCCGGCGAGCGGGAGCAGTGGGAGGCGGTGCGTGACGCGGACGTGCGCAACGGCGTCAGCTGGCTGCCGCCGTCGGCGCTCGACAACACGTACACGCTCGCGATCAGCGAGAGGAACAACGCCAGGTACGGGCTGCGGACGCTCTCGGACGTGGCGGAGCTGTCCCGCCGCGACCCGTCCGCGGTGACGCTGTGCGTGGAGAACGAGTTCGCGTCCCGGGAGGACGGGCTGCCGGGCATGGAGCGGGCGTACGGCATGGACATCCCGGCCGCCGGCATCCGCAAGATGGACGCCGGGATCATCTACACCCAGGTGGCGGAGTCCGGCTCGTGCCTGCTCGGCGAGGTCTACACGACGGACGGCCGGATCAAGGCGATGGACCTGGACACCATGGAGGACGACAGGCACTTCTTCCCCCACTACAACGCGGCGCCCGCCCTGCACTCGGCGACCTACGCGAAGTACCCGGTGATCGCCGACCTGCTCGGCCCGCTGAGCGCGCGGCTCAACACGGCGGTGGCGCGCGAGCTGAACGCGCGGGTGGACGTGGACGGCGAGGACCCGCACCAGGTGGCGAAGGAGTGGCTGGTGGAGGAGGGGTTCATCAGCGAGGGGTGACGACGGCCGGGGTGCTGACGGCCATGCCGCTGGGCGGGCTCGGCGCGGGACACCTGGTGGAGCAGGCGGGGCTCGCGACGGCCCTGCTGGTGATCGGCGGCCTGTACTTCGTGGCGACGATGGCACCGGCGGTCTTCCCCAGCTGGGGCGGGATGGACGGTCCGGCGGCCGCCGTCAGCAGCTCGGGACCTTCTTCCCCCGTTCCAGGGCGCGCAGTGACGACACCGCGTCCTTGAGCGTGGTGACGGGGATGAGCCGCAGCCCCTCGGGCTTCTCGGCCTGGGCGTCCGCGCACTCGTCCTTCGGTACGAGGAAGACGGACGCGCCGTCGCGGTGGGCGGCCTGGGTCTTGAGGGACACCCCGCCCACGGCGCCGACCGTGCCGTCGGCGTCGACCGTGCCCGTACCGGCGATGGTGCGGCCGCCGGTGAGGTCGCCGCCCGAGCCGTCGCCCGCGATCTTGTCGACGATGCCGAGGGCGAAGAACAGCCCGGCGCTGGGGCCGCCGACGTCGGCCAGTTCGAGGTCGACCTTCACCTGCCGAGGGCTCTTGCCGAGGTAGCCGAGGGCGGCCTGGACGGCGCTGTTCTGCGACTGCCGCATCTGCCCGATGTTGCGCTTCTCGATCTCGGCGTCCGACTTGCCGGCCGGGTAGACGGAGTCGTGCGGCAGGACGGCGCGATCGTCGCGGAACCAGCTGTCGACGACGTCACCGAGGCCGACGTCGGTACCGGGTCCGGTGGCGACGATGGTCGTCATGAGCAGCTCGCCCTCCGTCTTCCGGACGGGTGTGCCGGAGACGGTGATGACCTGCCGGCCCTTGTGCTTGCCCAGTACGTCACTGGTGGACCCCGGCTGCGCGAGGGTGAACGGCAGCGGCGCGAACCCGGCGACCACGAGCAGGGCGACGACGGGAAGGGCGCACAGGGCGAGAGCGCGGGGGCGCGTGAGACTGGTGAGCACGGTGCCAATCTATCCGCCGTCCGCCGCCCCCACCCGGGGCGGGGCGGTGGCCGCACGGCGACGGGGGTGGCGTCAGCGCAGGGCGTCGGCGACTTCGCGGGCGGCGTCGACCACGCGGGGCCCGACCCGTTCCGGTACGGCGTCCGCCAGCATGACCACGCCGACACTGCCCTCGACGCCGGTCACCCCGAGCAGCGGGGCCGCCGCGCCGCTCGCGCCCGCCTCCAGCTCGCCGTGCGTGAGCGTGTAGCCGGGCCCGGTCAGGGCGCCCTGCCGGGCGGCGAGTATCGCGCGGCCGGCCGCTCCCCGGTCCAGCGGGTGCCGGAACCCCGCCCGGTAGGCCACGTGGTAGTCCGTCCAGGTGGGTTCGACGACCGCCACGGCGAGCGCCTCCGCGCCGTCGACCAGGGTCAGGTGGGCGGTGGCCCCGATGTCCTCGGCCAGCGACCGCAGCGCGGGCAGCGCTGCCTCGCGCACCAGCGGGTGCACCTGGCGGCCCAGCCGCAGCACACCGAGGCCGACGCGGGCACGGCCGCCCAGGTCCCGGCGTACCAGAGCGTGCTGTTCGAGCGTGGCGAGCAGACGGTAGACGACGGTGCGGTTGACACCGAGTTTGTTGGACAACTCGGTGACGGTCAGCCCGTGATCGGTGTCGGCGAGCAGCTTGAGGACGCGCAGTCCTCGGTCGAGCGTCTGGGAGGTCTCCGCGGTCACGACGCCCTCTCCTTCGGAGTGAGTGACGGCGGACACTCTCAACGGCGGACGCGCCACCGGTCCCATCGGCGACGCACGGAGAGGCCGCCGGCAGGCAAGGCACACCGGCTGCGCTCCGCGGCGGCGCTGCCACGGGGCGTTTGCATTGCGATTGCCGGGACAGTAGCGAGCCACTCCGCTCAGCGGAAGCCCTCGTCCAGAATCCGGGCGCAAGCGTTTGCAGTACGGAAGTTTCGCCCCGGTTTGCGCCGAGTACGCCCCCCGCCGGGCCACCCGGTGCTCAGCGCATCCGCGTGGCCCACTCCTGGACCTTCTTGATCCGCTCCCTGATCTGTCCCGCCGTCGCCTCCGCGCTCGGCGGCCCGCCGCACACCCGGCGCAGCTCGGTGTGGATGACGCCGTGCGGCTTGCCGCTCTGATGGACGTACGCGCCCACCATCGTGTTCAGCTGCTTGCGCAGCTCCAGCAGCTCCTTGTGCGAAACGACGGGCCGCCGTTCGGCCGGCAGCTCCAGCAGGTCGGCCTCCTCGGCCGGCTTCTGCCGGCTGTGCGCGATCTGCCGCGCCTGCCGCTTGCGCAGCAGCAGCTGCACCTGGTCCGGCTCCAGCAGCCCGGGGATGCCGAGGTAGTCCTGCTCCTCCTCGCTCCCGGGGTGGGCCTGCATGCCGAACTCGGCGCCGTCGTACAGGACCCGGTCGAAGACCGCGTCGGACTCGAGCGCCTCGAAGGGCAGCGTGTCCTGCTCGCCGGTGTCCTCGTCCTGCTCCTTGTTCGCCTCGTCCATCTCCTTCTCGGACTCGGCGTAGGGGTCCTCGTCGGCCCCGTCCTTCTTGGGCTTGTCGAGGGCGTGGTCGCGCTCGACCTCCATCTCGCCCGCGAAGGTCAGCAGGGTCGGGATCGTCGGAAGGAACACGGACGCGGTCTCGCCGCGCCTGCGGGAACGTACGAAACGGCCCACCGCCTGCGCGAAGAACAGCGGCGTCGAGATCGTCGTCGCGTAGACGCCGACCGCCAGGCGCGGCACGTCGACGCCCTCCGACACCATCCGGACGGCGACCATCCAGCGGTCGTCGCCCTCGCTGAACTCGTCGATCCGCTTCGACGCGCCCGCGTCGTCGGACAGCACGACGGTCGCCTTCGTCCCGGTGATCTCGCGGATCAGCTTGGCGTAGGCGCGCGCCGAGTCCTGGTCGGAGGCGATGACCAGGCCGCCCGCGTCCGGGATGCCCTTGCGGACCTCGGTGAGCCGCTGGTCGGCCGCGCGCAGCACGTTGGGCATCCAGTCGCCGCGCGGGTCGAGGGCGGTGCGCCAGGCCTGCGAGACGGCGTCCTTGGTCATCGGCTCGCCGAGCCTCGCCGCGACCTCGTCACCGGCCTTGGTGCGCCAGCGCATGTTGCCGCTGTAGCTGAGGAAGATCACCGGACGGACGACGCCGTCGCCGAGCGCGTTGCCGTATCCGTACGTGTAGTCGGCGGAGGACCGCCGGATGCCGTCGTTGCCCTCCTCGTAGGTGACGAAGGGGATCGGGTTGGTGTCGGACCGGAACGGCGTACCGGTGAGCGCGAGCCGCCGGGTGGCGGGCTCGAACGCCTCCAGGCAGGCCTCGCCCCACGACTTGGAGTCACCGGCGTGGTGGATCTCGTCGAGGATGACGAGGGTCTTGCGCTGCTCGCTGCGGTTGCGGTGCAGCATGGGCCGTACGCCGACGCCCGCGTAGGTGACCGCGACCCCGTGGTACTCCTTGCTCAGCGGCCCGGCGCTGTAGTCCGGGTCGAGCTTGATCCCTATCCGCGCGGCCGCGGCGGCCCACTGCTTCTTCAGGTGCTCGGTCGGCGCGACGACGGTGACCTGCTGCACCACGTGGTGGTGGAGCAGCCAGGACGCGAGCGTGAGCGCGAAGGTGGTCTTGCCGGCGCCGGGCGTCGCGACCGCGAGGAAGTCGCGCGGCTGCTCCTGGATGTACCTCTCCATCGCGGCCTGCTGCCAGGCACGCAGTTTGTTGGCGGTACCCCAGGGGGCGCGGCCCGGGAAGGCGGGTGAGAGGTGATGGGAGGCGGTAGTAGTCACGGTCTCCGATTCGGTCTCTCGGCTGTTACGTACGACAACCGGGCCACCCTACCGGTGGCCCGGCGCCGTCCCCGCCGGGACGCCGCCGTGACCTCGTGGAGTGCGACGCGGGTCACACCGCCGGGCCCCGGTGCTCCCGGGCGACGTCCTTCACGCCGTGCGCCTCGGCCGTGGCGACGGCGGTCACCGGTCGCCGGGCGGCGTCGGTGTCGGCGTCGGCGTGGCGTGGCGTCGGCGTCCGGGCGTGGCCGGACCCCGTTCACGGCGAGGGACGTCACGCGGGACAGCCGGGCCGTACGCTCGCCACCGCCGGCCCACCGCCTCTCACGTCCGCAGCCTCGTCGCCACCCACGCCCCCACGGCCCCCACCACCGCCATCGGGAGGAACACCGCCGCGAAGGCCACCGGGTGCGAGCCGCCGCCGGCTCCGTGGGCCGCGTGGGCCGCGACGGAGCCGCCGCCCAGGGCCGCGAAGGCGGCGCCGCCGAGGGTGAGGAGCACGGCGTTGGAGAGCCCGTCCGAGATCTGGAGGGCCGCCGAGTTCGCCCCGGCCTCACCCGGCGCCGACAGCTTCAGCAACAGCACGCTCGTCGAGGAGATCACCATGCCCATGCCGAGACAGCCCACGCCCCAGGCGACGCCCACGGTCCACACCGGCACGGCGGGCACCAGCACGCTCGGCGCGGTCGCGATGGCGGCGGCCACCAGCAGCATCCCGAGCACCATCAGGCGCTCGCGGTACGGCTCCACACGCGGCCGGGACTGGACGTACGAGCCCAGCGCCCATGTCGCCCCGCCCACCGCCAGCGACAACCCGGCCATCGTCGGGCTCAGGCCCCGCTCGGTGACCAGCATCAGCGGCACGAACGATTCGGCGGAGATGAACGCCCCCGCCGCCAGGCCCCGCAGCAGCACCACCGACGGCAGCCCCCGCGCCGCCCGGTAGGTGCCGCGCGGCAGCAGCCCGAGCGCGGCGGGCACGAGCAGCGCCGCCCCCGCCACCGCCGGGACCAGCGACACCCACCGCAGGTCCTGGCCGGCGTACTGCAACAGACCCGCTCCCAGCGAGATGCCCAGGGCCAGCCGGATACGCCGCCCGTCGAACGGCGGCCTAGGCGCCTGCGGGTCGGCCGGCCCGGACGCCGACCGCCGTATCGCGGGCAGCGCCAGGACCAGCGGCAGCACGACCAGCACGGGGATGCCGACGAACACCCATCGCCATCCCAGCCGTTCGGTCACCGTTCCGGCGGCGAGGGGACCGACGATCGAGGGGACGACCCATCCGGCGGCGAACGCCGCCATGATCGCGGGCCGCAGCCGCTCCGCGTACGCCCGGCTGACGACCACGTACAGCGCCACGATCACCAGGCCGCCGCCGAGGCCTTGGACGGCCCGCCCGAGGATGAACAGCCACATCGTCCCCGCCGTCCCCGACATCAGCAGCCCCGCCCCGAAGGCGGCGATCCCGGCGGTGACCGGCGCGAGGGGGCCCGCGCGGTCGGACCACTGACCGGAGAGCACCATCGCGAAGAGGCTGGTGGTGAAGTAGGCGGAGAAGCCGAACGCGTACAGCGGCACGCCGTGCAGCTCCCGCGCGGCCACCGGCATCGCCGTACCGACGGCGGTCGCCTCGAAGGCGATCAGCATCACCACGGAGACGATGCCGACACTGAGCGCGCGGTGCTCGCGGTCGAGAACGCCGCCGGGCTTCCGCTGCCCGGCGGCGCGCGTCTCCGTGCGGTCGCTGTCCAAAGCGGTCATGGACCCACCGTAAGGGGCGTGGTGGGATATGGCCCCTGTCCGGAGGAGGGACGGTCCTCGGTCCTTGGTCGTACGTCCACGCGCGTGCGGGGACACCCCGGGGCAGTCGCGCCGCGGCCGCTCCCGCCGCCGTGGGGCAGCCGCCCACGGTCATGCGGAGCGCCTCGGGCCGTGTGCCCGAGAGGCCCGGGGCCGGGCCGGACCGCGCCGGACCTCGCCGGGCCGGGCCGCATCGGCGGCGGGCTCCGCCCGCGGGCGGTGACGCGGGGCGGGGCCCGCCACGGTCCCTACGGCACGAGGGCGCGGTCCGCGCCTTCCAGGATCGCGTCCACCGTGGCCCCGACCGTCAGCCCGGAGGTGTCGAGCCACAGCCCGATCCGGGCGGTCTCCTCGCGCAGCCCCTTGTCCAGCCGCTCGGGTGTCCAGCCGCCGCCGTACCCCGTCTTGCCCCGCCCCGCCTCGCGCGCGGCGACCACGTCCGGCCGCGGCGCGAGGACCACGACGTACCGGGGCCGGGTCCGGACGAGCCGCATGTACGCGGCGAGTTCGGGTCCCAGCACCACGTCCTGGACGACGGCGGTGAAGCCCTCGTCGGCGTACGCGTCGGCGGTGGCGGCCGACAGCCGGTACCGCAGGCGCAGTTGCGCCAGGGCCTCGTCGCCCGCCCCGGGGCGCATGTCCGCGCGCCCCGACACGATCATGCGGCGGAAGACGTCGCCCCGTACGTGCGCGGCCCTCGGCAGCCGTTCGGCGAGCGCCTGGGCGACGGTCGACTTGCCGGCGGCCATGATGCCGGTGATGAGCACGACACCGGATCGCACGGGCGGGCCCCCTTCTCCCCGGCCGGTCAGGCGGTAGGGGCGGCGACCGCCGCCTGGGGGCGGATCGGCAGGCGGTTGACGGGGCGGCCGGTGGCGGAGCGCACCGCGGCGGCCACCGCCGCCGGAGAGGTCACCACCGGGACCGCGCTGGCGGCCTTGGCGCCGAACGGGGCGACCACGTCACGTTCCTCGACGAGCCTGACGATGCGGATGTCCGGCGCGTCCAGGGCCGTCGGCAGCGCGTAGCCGGTGAGGTCGGGGTGGCGGACCAGGCCGCGGGCGGTGCGGAGGTTCTCGGTGAGGGCGGCGCCGACGCCCTGGGTGACGCCCGCCTCGATACGGGTGGCGAGCTGCGCGGGGTTGAGGACGCGGCCGACGTCCTGGGCGACCGCCATCTCGACGACGCGGATGGAGCCGAGCTCGATGTCGACGTCGACGACCGCGCGGATGGCGCAGAAGGCGAGGCCCACGAAGGCGTCGCCCTGGCCGGCGCCGTCGAGGGGCTCGGTGGGGTGGGGGCGGCACTGGGCGGTGGCCCAGAGCTCCTTGCCCTCCAGCGCCTCCATGACGGTGGTCGACAGGACTCCGTCGTAGGAGGTGATCTTCCCGTCGGTGATCTGGAGCAGTTCGGTGGACATGCCGAACTTGTGGGCCAGGGGCTGGAGCAGCTGGGTCCTGACCATCTTGGCGGCCCGCTCGACGGCGCCTCCGGAGACCCAGGTGTGGCGGCCGTGGGTCGCCGGGCCGGCGGGGGGCTGGTCGGTGTCGACGGAGGCGACGTGGACCTCGTCGATGCCCAGGGTCTCCTGGACGATCTGGCGGGCGAGCGTGGAGAAGCCCTGGCCGGTCTCGACCGCCGCGCAGATGACGGTCGCCATGCCGTCGTGGACCTTGACCGTGGCGGTGGAGACCTCGTCCGTCCCCTCGGCCCCCAGCATGTGGACCATGCCGAGCGCGTAGCCGACACCGCGGCGTACGGCGCCGGGCTCGCCCGCTCCCTCCGGACCGCCGGGGAGGAGCCAGCCGTCCTCCGGGGAGTCCTTGGGGAGGGCGGGCAGGGGGAAGTCGCGGACGGCCTGGAGGAGTTCGGCGACCGGGGCGGGGCAGGTGACCGTCTGGCCGGTGGGGAGGATGTCGCCGGTGGCCAGGACGTTGCGCAGGCGCAGCTCGGCGGGGTCCAGTCCCAGGCGCGCGGCGAGCTTGTCCATCTGCGCCTCGTACGCGGCGCAGACCTGCATCGCGCCCTCGCCGCGCACATGCCCGGAGGGCGGGTTGTTGGTGCGTACCGCCCAGCCCTCGACGAACGCGTGCGGCACCACGTAGGGGCCGCAGGCGAAGGCGACGGCGGCGGCGAGCGACTCGGAGGAGGCCTCGGCGTAGGCGCCGGCGTCGAGGAGGATCTGCGCCTCGACCTTGACCAGACGGCCCTCCGCGTCGGCGTGGTGGCGGTAGCGCAGCAGGGTGGGGTGACGGTGGGCGTGGCCGAGGAAGGACTCCTCGCGGGTGGCGGCCAGTTTGACGGGGCAGCCGGTACGGAGCGCGAGGAGGCCCAGCGGGATCTGGAACCCGGGGTCCTCGCGGTCTCCGGTGGCGCCGGGGACGCCGGTGACGACCACCTTGACCTGCTCGGGGCCGAGCCCGAAGCAGGCGGCGGCCAGGTCGCGGTCGGTGTGCGGGTCGGTGGAGGCGGTGTAGATGTCGACACCGCCGTCCGGGCGGGGCACGGCGAGCCCGGCCTCGGCCCCGATGGGCGCGGGGTCCTGGCGGCCGATGCGGTACAGGCCCTCGACGATGACCTCGCCGGTGGCGTCCGGGTCGCCGTAGCGCAGCGGGATGTGGCGGATCAGGTTGCCGTCCGGGTGGAGGGGCGGGGCGGCGAAGGCCTGCTCCGGGTCGGTGACCGGGTCGAGGACCTCGTACTCGACCGCGATGGCCGCGGCGGCCAGGCGGGCGGTGTCCGGGTGGTCGGCCGCCACCGCCGCGATGGCCTCGCCGTGGTGGCGCACGAGGTCGGAGGCGAAGACGGGGCGGTCGGCGACCGTGCGGCCGTGCGTCGCCTCGCCGGGCACGTCGGCGTGGGTCACCACGACCCGTACGCCGGGCATCTCGGCGGCGGCCGTGGTGTCGATCGAGACCACGCGCGCGTGCGCGTGCGGGGAACGCAGGACGGCCGCCCACAGCAGGCCCTCGGCCCACAGGTCGGAGGCGTACGGGAAGGTGCCCTCCGTCTTGGCGCGGGAGTCGGCGGACGGGAGGGACGCGCCGAGCCCGTGGGACGGCAGCTCCTGCTGGGGGCCCTGGGGGCCGTCGACCGCCGGGATGGCGGTGGCCGCGTCGTTGCTCACGCCGTGCCTCCGTCGTGCGGGTGGGGGATCTGGTGCGGGATACGGGGCTGCCGCGCGGCGCCCTCGGCCCCCTCGGCGGCTCCGGCGGCCTCCGCCGCGGCGGAGGCGGCGCTCGCGGCGCGTCCGGCGACGACCTCGCGTACGGCGTCGACGACACCGCGGTAGCCGGTGCAGCGGCAGAGGTTTCCGCAGAGCGCCTGGCGGGTCTCCAGTTCGCTCGGGGCGTGGTTGCCCTCGAGGAGGTCGTGGACCGTCATGGCCATCCCCGGGATGCAGAAGCCGCACTGGACGGCTCCGCACGCGGCGAGGGCGCGCTGCACGTCGGAGGGCTCGCCGTCGGTGGCCAGCCCCTCGACCGTACGCACCTCGCTCCCGGCCGCGGTCGCGGCGGGCACCAGGCAGGAGGCGACGAGCCGGCCGTCGACCTGGACGTTGCAGGCGCCGCACTCGCCCTGGGAGCAGCCGTCCTTGGCGCCGGCGAGGCCGAGCCGCTCGCGCAGCACGTACAGCAGGGACTCGCCGATCCACGCCTCGGTGACGGGGCGGTCCGTGCCGTTGACGCGCAGCACGTACGAGATGTGCGGGTGCTCGTCGCTGTCCGTGACGTGGGTAGGGGGCGGCGCCGCGTGGTGGGCGGCCGTCTCCGGGTCCGCCCCCTGGGCTGCCTCGTGGTGGGCCTCATGGGCCGGTTCTTCGTCCGGTCCCTGGCCCGGTCCGGGATGCGCAGGGGGTTCCGGATGGGGGTGGGGGTGCGGCTCCGGATGGGGGTGCGGCTCCGGATCCGGAGCCTGACCCGGATCGGTTTCCGCTCCCGGTGCCGAGGCGGGTTCCGGAGCCGGGTCCGGGACCGCGTGCGGGTCCGCGTCGGGGGCCGGCTCGGGGGCTTCCTCGGCGGGGGCTTCGGCGGGCCGCGGCTCCGGCGTCGCCCAGGGCGCGGGGGCGCCGCCCGGAAGAGTGGCCGGCGCGTTGCCGCTCGACCAGTGCGAGGCGAGCGCCGACGTGGTGAACTCGCCCGACTCGTCCGGTAGATCCCCCTGGGCGACCGGAATCGTCCACTGGCCGGTCGGCTCCGTGGGCGCGGGAGCGGGCGCCGCCTGGTACGACCACTGGGCCGTCGCGTTCGGATCGTGCGGCGCCCATGCCTCCGGCGGCACGTAGCCGTGACCGGGGGCCTCCAGCGGGGCGCCGGTCGTCGCCATGTCCGGCGGCAGCTGCACGAAGGCGGTCGCGTCGCCGTCGTACTCGCCCTGGGGCGTCGGCTGCCAGCCGCCCTGCCCCCGCCGGTCGTCGTTCTCGTCGGTGGTCACGACAGCGCCCTCCCCAGTGCCCGTCGGGCCAACGCGGCGACGGTACGCCGCAGGTGCAGTACGGCGGGCGGCAACTGCTCCCCACCCGGCGGGTCCGGGATGCAGGCGGCCGCCACGTACTCGCCGAACGCCGCGAGCGCCTCCGGCACCAGGCCGCGGTCGCCGTCCCAGTCGATCAGCGACGCGATCCAGCGCTCCGCCTCCAGCGGCCGCAGCGGCATCGGGGCGATCGCCCCGACCGCGCAGCGCACGCCGCGCCGCGCCGGGTCCAGGACGACCGCGACGGACGCGGTGGCCCGCCCGGGGCCGGTCCGGCCGGTGGCCTTCAGGAACACCTGCGGGGCGTGCAGCAGGGGTACGCGGACGTGACCGATCAGTTCGGCGGGGCCGAGCAGCTCCCGGCCCGCGAGCAGGTGCGCCACCGGCACCTCGCGCATACCGCCCGGTCCGGCGACGACCAGGTCCGCCTCCAGGGCGGCCAGCACGGGCAGGGAGTCGCCGGTGGGCGCGGCGGTGACGATGTTGCCGCCCAGGGTGCCCGCGTTGCGGATCTGGGGCGGACCGGCCGCGCGGGCGGCCGCCGCGAGGGCGGGGATGAGCGCCGCGAAGTCCGGGCGGCCCATGCGCGCGTGGGTGAGACCGGCGCCCAGCAGGGCGTGGCCGTCCTGGTACCGCCAGCCCCGGATCTCGTTGACGCGGCCGAGGCCGACGAGACCGGCGGGCCGCAACTGGCCCCTGTTGACGGCGGCCATCAAGTCCGTACCGCCCGCCACGGGCACGGCGGCGGGCATGGCGCTGAGCGCCGCCACGGCCTCGCCGAGCGTGGTCGGCAGCGTCACGGACTGCGCCGCCTGCGGTGCGTGCGTGGTCAACCCAGCTGCCCCTTCCCGGTGTCCCGGCCGTCCCGGCTGTCCCGCCTGTGTGGCCGTACCGTACGTGCTCACAGCCCCGACGTGGCAACTCTGGCACATCTTCCGGGCCGGTCGGCGCGAGGGTCCACGAAGCACACATCCGCCCCGGACGTCCCGTGACCTGCGGTATGAACCGGTTTGCCACACCATCGGCGGCACAGGCGGATTGCCACTTCTCGGCGACCTTGTACGACTCCTTCCCGGCGGCCCCCACGGTCCCAGGTGCCGGGCTCGGGCGCGTACGGCTTCGCCGGGGCTCACACGTTCGGGGGCGTCCCCTCGATCGGGCGTCCGACCACCCCCGGGCGCCTCTGCCACGGCAACGGGCCGCCGGGCGGGCGGTAGTCGACGCCCAGCGCGTCCAGGCGCCGGTAGTGGGCGGCCATCCGGCGCTCGAAGCCGGCGAAGTCCCGCTCGGCGGGGTCGGCGGGGAGCCGGGTGGACCAGGCGACCTCGGCGAAGGCGGCGAGGCGCGGGAAGACCTGGTAGTCGACGCGGGAGCGGGACTCCATGACCTCGGTCCACACGTTCGCCTGGGTGCCCATGACGTGTGCGGCCGCCTCCGGGGACAGCCCCGGCGGTACGGGTTCGAACCGGTAGACGTCCTCCAGGGTGCGGACGTACCCGATGGGCACCGGCTCGTCGGGGCCGCCGCCCTGCCGATGGTCCAGGTACACGTACTGCTCGGGGCACATGACGACGTCGTGACCCGCCTCGGCGGCGGCGATCCCGCCGGCGTAGCCGCGCCAGGAGGACACGGCGGCACCGGGCGCGAGGCCGCCCTCCAGGATCTCGTCCCACCCGATCAGGCGGCGGCCCCGCTCGGCGAGCCAGCGGTCGAAGTGGCCGATGAACCAGGCCTGGAGGCCGTCCTCGCCGGCGAGCCCGAGCTCCGCGATACGGGCCTGGGCGGCCGGGGAGGCCTTCCACTGGCCCTTGGGGCACTCGTCGCCGCCGAGGTGGACGAAGGGTGACGTCGCGGCGGGGAAGAGGTCGAGGACCTCCTCCAGGACGCCCTCGTAGAAGCGGAGGGTGTTGTCGGTGGGGGCGAGTACGTTCGGGTTGACGCCCCAGGTGTCCCAGACGGGCAGGGCGGTCGTGTCGACGACGTCGGTGTTGCCGAGCTCCGGGTAGGCGGCGATGGCGGCCTGCGAGTGGCCGGGGATGTCGATCTCGGGGACGAGGCGGACGTGCCTTTCGGCGGCGTACGCGACGATCTCGCGGATGTCGTCCCGGGTGTAGTAACCGCCGTGCGGGGTCTCGTCCCAGAGTTCCGAGGCCCGGTGCCCCCGCTTCGTACGCGCCCGCCAGGCGCCGTCCTCGGTGAGCCGGGGGTAGCGCTTGATCTCGACGCGCCAGCCCTGGTCGTCGGTGAGATGGAGGTGGAGGACGTTGAGCTTGTGGGCGGCGAGGAGGTCGACGTAGCGCAGGACGTCGTCCTTGGGGAGGAAGTGGCGGGCGACGTCGAGCATCAGGCCGCGCCAGGGGAAGCGGGGCGCGTCCTCGACGACGACGGCGGGGACGTCCCAGGCGCGCCCGGAGTCGACGGGTGCGCGCCGGAAGGCTTCCGGGCCCAGCAGTTGACGGAAGGTCTGGGCTCCCCAGAACACGCCGGCGGCGCTGCCGCCCTGGATGCGAAGGCCGTGTCCGTCCACGGCGACGCGGTACCCCTCGGGCGCCAGTCCGGGGTCGATGTCCAGCACGACGCGGTTGTCGGTGGTGTCGCCGTCCGGGAACGGCAGGCCGGTGGCGGCCCCGATCGTGGCCCGGAACCACCGTGCGACGCCTTCCGTTCCCGCCCGGGCCTCCAGCAGTGTCCCGGCGTCGAGGCGGTCGTGTCCGGAGGACGGCACCCGTCGGCAGGCGCGGGGGGCGGGGATGAGGTCCATCGGGTCGTCAGTCCTTCACCGCGCCGCCGAGCCCGGACACCAGGCGGCGCTGCACGAGTACGAAGAAGACCAGCACCGGGATGGTCATGACGGTCGACGCGGCCATGATGCCGCCCCAGTCGTTCTCGTCCGGCTTGAAGAAGACGAGCAGGGCCATGGGGAGCGTCGACTGCGAGGTGTCGCTGATGATGAACGACTTCGCGAACAGGAAGTCGTTCCAGGTCGAGATGAAGGAGAAGACGCTGGTCGCGACGAGCCCCGGGAAGACCAGCGGGAAGAGGATCTGCCACAGGAACCGGGCGCGGCTCGCGCCGTCGATGTACGCGGCCTCCTCCAGTGCCTCGGGCACCGCCCTGACGAAGCCGCGCAGCATCCAGATCGCGAACGGGAGGGAGAAGGCGATGTGCGGCAGGATGAGCGAGCCGAGGGTGTTGAGCTGACCGAAGTCCCGCATGAGGAAGAAGAGCGGGATCGTCAGCGCCTCGATCGGCACCATCTGCGCGACCAGGAACATCACCAGCAGCGTCGTGCGGAACCGGAAGCGGAAGCGGGTGACCGCCGTCGCCGCGAGGAAGGCGATGAGGGCGGAGGCGATGACCACCGTCCCCGCGACCAGCAGGCTGTTGACGAAGTACCGTCCGAAGTCCTGCTGTTCGAAGACGCGGCGGAAGGAGTCGAGGGACGGCGAGAGGGTCCAGGGGCGGGCGCCGGTGGACTGGATCTCGCCCGCCGGCTTCAGGGCGGAGAGGACCATCCAGTACAGGGGGAAGGCGACCACGGCCGCGATCAGGAGGGTGGCGGCCTCGGCGGCGAGGCGGCGGGGGCGGTGGGTACGGATCACAGTTCCTCTCCCTGGCGTCGCACGATCCGGAGGTGGACCAGCGTGACCGCGAGCAGGATCAGCAGCATGACGACGCCGATCGCCGAGCCCAGGCTGTACTGGGAGGACGCGAAGGCCTTCTGGTACGCGTAGACGTTGAGGACGAGGTTCTGGCCGGCGATGCCGCCGCCGTTGGTCATCACGTAGATCTGGGTGAAGACCTTGAAGTCCCAGATGACCGACTGGATGGTGACCACCAGCAGGATGGGCCGCAGCACGGGGGCGGTGACGGAGCGCCAGGTGCGCCACTGCGAGGCCCCGTCGAGGGCGGCGGCCTCCAGCACCTCGGAGGGGATCGCCCTGATGCCGGCGTAGACGGTGACCATCACGAACGGGAACGAGCACCAGACGACCTCGAACAGGACGAGCGCGAAGGCGCTGAGGCGCCCGTACGTCCAGGAGAAGTCGCCCAGGCCGAACACCCTGTTGACGGGGCCGTAGTCGGGATCGAAGAGGAACACCCAGACGGTGGACCCGGTGACGGCGGGCGTCGCCCACGCGCCGAGCGCGGCGAGCATGAGCGTCAGACGGGGCACGGCGCGGACCCGGGTGAGCAGGACGGCGAGGGCGCACCCGACGGCCAGGGTGGTGACGACGCACGCGGCGGCGAACAGCACGGTGGCGAGAAGGACCTGCCAGAACTGCGGATCGCGGAAGAGGTCGGCGTAGTTGCCCAAGCCCCGGAAGGACGTGGGCTCCCCGCCGCTGACCTGGGCCTGGGTGTACTCCAGGAACGAGATCAGGCCGAGCTGGTAGACGGGGTAGACGAGGAGGGCGCCGAGCGCGACGAGCGCGGGCGCGAGGTACAGCCACGGGGTCCAGCCCCCGTGCCGCCCCCGCCGCGCCGGTGCCGCGCCGGGGCGCCGGTCCGGCCGCTCCCGCCGGCCAGGCTTCCCGGGCGGCCCCGACCCGGCCGTGGCCCACCCCGCCGCGCCCGGTGTGGCGGCAGTGCCCGATGCGGCCGAACCGGGCAGGACGGCCCCCCGCCCGCCGGAGGGACCCACGCCCGCACCCGCGCTCGCACCCGGAGAGACGCCCCGCCGGCCGGAGGCACCCGCACCCCCGCCGGAGGCGGCACCTCGCCCGGCGGAGGCACCCGCGCCAGGGGCGGCGCCCCGCCCCGCGCCCACGACCCCGCCGGAGCCGGAACCCGCGACCCCACCGGAGCCGGAACCCGCGCCCGCGCCGGGGGCGGGGCGCCGGCCGGGTGGGATCGCTTCGTACGTCATGGCGTCAGCCCGCCGAGGTGAACGCCGCGTCCATCTTCTCCGCCGCGTCGTCGGACGCCGTCGCCACGTCCTTGCGGCCGCTCACGATCTCCTGGAACATCGTCGGCAGGACCAGCGACGCGTCGATCCGCCCCCAGGCCGGGGACGCGGGGACGAACTTCGCCCCTGCCGCGAGCGTGTCGATGAACGGCTTCACGGACGGCTGCTTCCTCGCCGCCTCCGCCCGCACGTCCGTGTACGTCGGCAGGAAGCCCATCGCGTCGAACAGCTCGCGCTGCGCGTCCTTGCCCGCCAGCGACTTCATGAGGTCCACCGCCAGCGTCCGGTGCGAACTGCTCCTCAGCACACCGACGTTGTTGCCACCGGCGAACGCCGGCGCGATCGTCCCGGCCGTCACGCCGGGCAGCGGGACGACCGCGTACTTGCCCTTCGCCTCACCCGCCTCCACGGCCGCGCGGCTGAAGTCGCCACCGATCGCCATCGCCGCCTTGCCGGAGGCGAAGGCCGTGACCGTCGCGTTTCCCCCCATGGACGCGCACTTGGCGGCCGGGCAGTTGTCGTCGCCGAAGAGCGAGGTGTACGCGGTGATGCCCTTGCGGGCGGCCGCGCTGTCCACGGCCGAGGTGTACGAACCGCCGTTCCGGGTGGCGAGTTCACCGCCGTGCGCCCAGAGGAAGGGCAGCGCGCCGTACGTGTACGCGCCGCCGACCGCTATCCCGTACAGCTCCGGCTTCGCCTTGCGGATCTTCTTCGCGGTCGCGATCAGTTCCGTCTGTGTCCCGGGCGGCTTCAGGCCCAGGTCGCGGAAGACGTCGGTGCGGTAGTACAGCGCCCGTACGCCGACGAAGAGCGGCGCGCCGTACACCTTGCCGTCCACCGTGACCGAGGCCCGCGCGGTGGGGTCGGTGTCCTTGGCGTCCGCCCAGGCGCCGAACTCGGCGCTCACGTCGGCCAGTCCGCCGTCCTTGACGTAACCGGCGGTGTCCGTGTTGCCGTACTCGATGACGTCGGGCGCGCTCGCGGGGTCGTTGAAGGCGGCCTTGACGCGCTGGGCGCGGGTGTCGACCGGGATGTACTCGACCTGGACGTCGGCACCCCGGTGCCGTTTCTCGAAGGCGGCGACGGCGGCGTCGACGACCCGCTCCTTCGGCTTGTTGTTGACCTCCTGGAAGAGCCAGACGCGCAGCGTGCCGGTCCTCTCGTCCTTCTCGGCGCCGGTGTCGGAGGTCTGGGGGGCGCACGCGGCCGCCGCCAGCACCAGGGCGGCGGCGACCGGGGCGACGAGCCGGGCAGGAAGCTTCATGGCGGATTCCCCTCCGATGGTGTTGCAGCATGCGCAACAGCCGTTTCGTGCTGCACAACACGCAGGAGGTTAGAACGGGCCCGGAGCGCCCACAAGAGGTCTCGACCACTTCCCGATCATCCTGATCAAACGACGAGGGCCCCCGGGGCGCGTACCTGCGTACGCGCCCCGGGGGCCCTGTCCGGCGGTCGGCGGGACCTACTTCTTGTCCTTGCCGCCCTTGCCCTTGTCCTTGTCGCCACCGGCGCCCATGGACTCGTAGATCTCCTTGCACATGGGGCAGACCGGGTACTTCTTCGGGTCGCGGCCCGGCACCCAGACCTTCCCGCACAGCGCCACCACGGGAGTGCCGTCGAGGGCGCTCGCCATGATCTTGTCCTTCTGGACATAGTGGGCGTAGCGCTCGTGGTCGCCGTCGCCGTGCGACACCTGCGGCGTCGGCTCTACGAGGGTCCCCGTACCTGCCCCGCGCTCGGGCTCAAGAGTGCTCATGAGCTCCAAGGGTACCCACGCCGGCGCCGTGCCGGGAGCGAGGCCCGCGCGTCCGTGGCGGGGGGCACCGGCGCACGGGGTGTGAAGCCGCTCACTCGCGGGCCGCGAGGCGCCCGCACGGGACGTATGTCCGACACATGGCCGGAATCAGTCGTATGACCGCATACACGTCTTACCGCATGAACATCCCGGGCGTCCCGGCCGGCCACCGGGCCGGGCCGGGGCCCGACGCCGGCGGGCTCAGTTGAGCGAGGGGTCGTCCGGATACGTGGCGATCATCGCGAGCTCGCTGCGCTGGCGCCTGAGCACCTCACGCCACAGGCCCTCCGGCCGCGGCGACGAGACGTCCCCCGGTTCGGAGTCCACGACGAACCACGCGCCCTCGGCGAGCTCGTCCTCCAGCTGCCCCGGCCCCCAGCCCGCGTACCCGGCGAAGATCCGCAGGCTGCCCAGAGCCGCGGCCAGCAGCTCCGGCGGGGTCTCCAGGTCCACCAGGCCGATCGCGCCGTACACCCTCCGCCAGCCCAGCGGTCCCTCGTCACCAGGGATGACGGCGATGCCGAGCGCCGCGTCGAGGGAGACCGGACCGCCCTGGAACACCACGCCCGGCTCACCGGCGAGCGGGGCCCAGCCCTCGAGGATGTCGCCGACGCCGACCGGTGTCGGGCGGTTGAGGACCACGCCGAGGGAGCCCTCGTCGTCGTGGTCGAGCAGCAGCACCACCGCGCGGTCGAAGTTCGGATCCGCCAGCGCGGGGGTGGCGACAAGCAGCCGCCCTGTGAGGGAGGACACCTCGGTCATGCGAGACATGATCCCGCATCTCGGCCCTTCGCGGGGCGCGAGCGGCCGACTCGCGACCCCCGGCACCGAACCGCAGCTCACCGGGGACGCGGACTCCGGCCCTGGCCGAAAGCGGACCGTAACCCTCCGCAAGGAGCGGAGGACGGAGGGTGTTGTGCCGAATTCATTACATCTGCCTTGCGTCCTCGGGCTACCAACAAGGCCACTCCGCCCCCTTACCCTTTTCCCTGGCCCCCTGCCCGACCCTCTCCGGAACGCGAGATTCATGACCGGCACAGACGATGTACTGCTTGTCCACGGCGGAACCCCGCTGGAGGGCGAGATCCGCGTCCGCGGCGCGAAGAACCTCGTGCCCAAGGCGATGGTCGCCGCCCTGCTCGGCAGTGAGCCGAGCCGACTGCGCAATGTGCCCGACATCCGTGACGTCCGCGTCGTGCGCGGACTGCTCCAGCTGCACGGCGTGACCGTCCGGCCCGGCGAGGAGCCGGGCGAGCTGGTGCTGGACCCGACGCACGTCGAGTCCGCCAACGTCGCCGACATCGACGCCCACGCGGGCTCGTCGCGCATCCCGATCCTGTTCTGCGGCCCCCTGCTGCACCGCCTGGGCCACGCCTTCATCCCGGGCCTGGGCGGCTGCGACATCGGCGGCCGGCCGATCGACTTCCACTTCGACGTGCTGCGCCAGTTCGGCGCGACGATCGAGAAGCGGGCGGACGGCCAGTACCTGGAGGCCCCGCAGCGGCTGCGCGGCACGAAGATCCGGCTGCCCTACCCCTCGGTCGGCTCGACCGAGCAGGTGCTGCTGACGGCCGTGCTGGCGGAGGGCGTCACGGAGCTGTCGAACGCGGCCGTGGAGCCGGAGATCGAGGACCTGATCTGCGTCCTGCAGAAGATGGGCGCGATCATCTCCATGGACACCGACCGGACGATCCGGATCACCGGTGTCGACAAGCTCGGCGGCTACACCCACCGTGCCCTGCCCGACCGCCTGGAGGCGGCTTCCTGGGCGAGCGCGGCGCTGGCGACCGAGGGCAACATCTACGTGCGCGGTGCCCAGCAGCGCTCGATGATGACGTTCCTCAACACGTACCGGAAGGTGGGTGGCGCCTTCCAGATCGACGACGAGGGCATCCGCTTCTGGCACCCGGGCGGCGCGCTCAACGCCATCGCCCTGGAGACGGACGTGCACCCCGGCTTCCAGACCGACTGGCAGCAGCCGCTGGTGGTGGCCCTGACGCAGGCCGCGGGCCTGTCCATCGTCCACGAGACGGTGTACGAGTCGCGGCTCGGCTTCACCTCGGCGCTGAACCAGATGGGTGCGCACATCCAGCTGTACCGGGAGTGCCTGGGCGGCTCGGACTGCCGCTTCGGCCAGCGCAACTTCCTGCACTCGGCGGTCGTGTCCGGCCCGACGAAGCTCCAGGGCGCGGACCTGGTCATCCCGGACCTGCGCGGCGGGTTCTCGTACCTGATCGCGGCCCTGGCGGCGCAGGGCACCTCGCGGGTCCACGGCATCGACCTGATCAACCGCGGCTACGAGAACTTCATGGAGAAGCTCGTGGAGCTCGGCGCCAAGGTCGAACTGCCCGGCAGCGCGATCGTCTGACGTCACGTAAGCCGTTCCGACGGCCCCTCGCCCACGGCGAGGGGCCATCGGTCGTTCCGGGGCCCGTACAGGGGCTGTACGGGGCCTGTACGGGCCGTGTACGGACCGCGTGCCGCCGTCGCGGGGGCCTCTCGGAGCCCTCCACGGCGGTACGGCGCTCCCCCGCGCCGTACGAGGGCGAGCGGACGGGCCCGCGAGCGGCCCAGGAGCCGCCGCACGGGAGGCACGTCCCTTACGCCCCGTACGCCCACCGCACCCGCCCGCGCCCCACCAGCCCGCCGCACCCGTCCTCGCCGGCTCACGAACGACCGCTCGCCACGCCCGGGCACCCGTACGGCCGTACGGAGCTCCGTGGGGCCGCCCGGCCGTGCCCGCCGGGGCCCGGGGGCGGCGAGGCCCGTGGGCGGGCATGCGCGAGGGCGGTCACCCCTCGGGAGGTGACCGCCCTTTTCAACGCGCCGTGGGGGACTTACTTGCCCTTGGCGGCTTCCTTGAGCTTGGAGCCCGCGGAGACCTTCACGCTGTAACCGGCCGGGATGTTGATCGGGTCGCCGGTCTGCGGGTTACGAGCGGTGCGAGCGGCACGGTGGGTGCGCTCGAAGGTCAGGAAGCCGGGGATGGTGACCTTCTCGTCGCCCTTGGCGACGACCTCGCCGACGGTCTCGGCGAGCGCGGCCAGCACGGCGTCGGCGTCCTTGCGGGTCACCTCGGCACGGTCGGCCAGGGCGGCCACCAGCTCACTGCGGTTCATGTTGTACTCCCGTGTTCTTCTTGCTGTTGAGGCGTGCCACGCGGCGAAGCCGCATAGTGGGCACAGCGAAGCCGATGCTGCCAGGGCCCTTGGACAGTCCCCGGACCCGGGTCTGCTGTCAGACCCTCGCGCCCGAATACGCATCCTGCCCCCACCAGCGGCGGGAAAGCCAATCCGGCACCCTCCGGAGTCACACGAAAAGCGCCACAGGCCCGCCGTGGTGACGTTGAGTCGACTGTGCCGGAACTCCCCGGAGCCGAACCGCCACCCTAAAGGCGGCTTCACGGCCCGGGGACTCGCGACGCGCCGGGCGTCAGATGGACGTGGGCGCCGTCACACTGGCGCCGGCGGCCTTGGCCGCGTCACGCACCGCACCCGCCACCGCGCCCGCGACCTTGTCGTTGAACACCGACGGGATGATGTAGTTCGGGTTCAGCTCGTCCTCGGTGACGACGTCCGCCAGCGCGGTCGCCGCCGCCAGCATCATCTCCGTGTTGACCGTGCGGGACTGGGCGTCGAGCAGGCCGCGGAAGACTCCCGGGAAGACCAGTACGTTGTTGATCTGGTTGGGGAAGTCGGACCGGCCGGTGGCCACAACTGCCGCCGTCTGACGGGCGATTGCGGGCTCGACCTCCGGGTCCGGGTTCGCGAGCGCGAACACGATCGCACCGTCGGCCATGGCCGCCACATCGTCGCCGGAGAGGACGTTCGGGGCGGAGACGCCGATGAAGACGTCGGCACCGCGCACGGCCTCCTTCAGGGTGCCGGTGACGCCCTCGGGGTTGGTGTTGTCGGCGATCCAGCGCAGCGGTGACCCGGGGTCGGCGGAGACGAGGTCCTCGCGGCCCGCGTGCACCACGCCGTGGATGTCGGCGACGACGGCGTGCTTGACGCCCGCCGCGATCAGCAGCTTGAGGATGGCCGTACCGGCCGCTCCGGCGCCGGACATGACGACCCGTACGTCGCCGGTGGCCTTGCCCACCACGCGGAGCGCGTTGGTCAGCGCCGCCAGGACGACGATCGCGGTGCCGTGCTGGTCGTCGTGGAAGACCGGGATGTCGAGGGCCTCGCGCAGGCGCGCCTCGATCTCGAAGCAGCGGGGCGCGGAGATGTCCTCCAGGTTGATGCCGGCGAAGCCGGGGGCGATCGCCTTGACGATCTCGACGATGGCGTCGGTGTCCTGGGTGTCCAGGCAGATGGGCCAGGCGTCGATGCCGGCGAACCGCTTGAAGAGGGCCGCCTTGCCCTCCATGACCGGCAGCGCGGCCTTGGGGCCGATGTTGCCGAGGCCCAGCACGGCGGAGCCGTCCGTCACGACTGCGACGGAATTGCGCTTGATGGTGAGGCGGCGGGCGTCCTCGGGGTTCTGCGCGATGGCCATGCAGACCCGGGCCACGCCGGGCGTGTAGACCATGGAGAGGTCGTCACGGTTGCGGATGGGGTGCTTGGACGCCATCTCGATCTTGCCGCCGAGGTGCATCAGGAACGTACGGTCGGAGACCTTGCCGATGACGACGCCCTCGATGCCGCGCAGCTTCTCGACGATCTCCTCGGCGTGTCCGGTGGACGTGGCGGCGATCGTGACGTCGATCCGCAGCTTCTCGTGCCCGGACGCGGTGACGTCGAGGCCGGAGACCGAGCCGCCGGAGGATTCCACAGCCGTGGTGAGCTGGGAGACCGCTGTTCCGCTCGCGGGCACCTCCAGCCGGACCGTCATCGAGTACGAGACGCTGGGCGCCGTTGCCATGGCCGTGTTCCTCTGCTTTCCCTGGTTTCGTTGCCGCGCCGCGCCGGCTGGTGGCCGGGGCGGAGCACTCCGAATGGTCGCACCTACCTGCGAGTAGCAGGTAATAGCGGTCGTTTCGGTCGTTCATTCTTCGGAAACTGTTTTCCACCATACGAGAAACCATGGTCTTGGCGGAAGCCCCGACGCCCAAACGCCAGCAGGTCCGTGTCATCGGACGATGACACGGACCTGCTGCGTATGACGTGAGTGGCACCGGCCCGCCATGCTCGCCTCGCGGCAAGTGGTCGCTCGTAGCGACGAAGGTTGGGCCCGGGGGCTTGGATCGAGCCGGTGCCACCACCAGGCTAACAAACCGTCCCGGGAAGTGGCTCCCCCTCGCCGGACCACATCGGACCGACGCTTCCCCCGCCCCGCCCCTCCCCCGGTCCGGGCGGGCCCAGGGCCCCCGCCACCAGGGGCGGGCCCAGGGCCTTCGCCCTGCGGGGCACGCCCCGGGGGCCGGGCGGCGAAGGAGGCCCGGCCACGCGGTCAGTCGCGGAGCAGGTCCGGCACACCGTCCGCGTCGGGGTCGTCGCGACGGCCCGAGAGGACCGTCAGCTGCTGGGTGGCGCGGGTCAGCGCCACGTAGAGCACCCGCAGGCCGGCCGGAGACTCGTCGGCGATCTCGGCGGGAGAGACCACGACCGTCGCGTCGTACTCCAGGCCCTTCGCCTCCAGGCTGCCCAGCGCAACCACCCGGTCGCCCAGGTCCGCCAGCCAGCGCGCCGCCTGCTCGCGCCGGTTCATCGCGACCACGACGCCCACCGTGCCGTCCACCCGGTCCAGCAGCCGCCGCGCCTCCTCGCGCACCGCGCCCGCGAGGTCCCCGTCCCGGACGGCCACGAAGCGGGGCTCCACCCCCGTGGAGCGGACCGCCCGAGGCGCCTCCATGCCCGGCATCGCCAGGGCGAGCACCTTGGCGGCGAGCTCCGCGATCTCGGCCGGGTTCCGGTAGTTCACCGTCAGCTCGAAGCGGCGGCGCGGCCGCGTGCCCAGCGCCTCGTCCCGCGCCTCGGCCGCCTCCTCCGGCACCGACCACGACGACTGGGCCGGGTCGCCCACCACCGTCCACGTGGCGTGCCGCCCGCGCCGGCCGACCATCCGCCACTGCATGGGCGTGAGGTCCTGCGCCTCGTCGACGATCACATGGGCGTACTCGGTGCGCTCCTGCGCCAGCCGCTCCGCACGCTCGCGCTGCGACTCCTCCCGTACCGGCATCAGCTCCTCCAGGCCGGTGAGCTGGTCCAGCGGGTCGAGCTCCCGCTTCCTGCGCGGGCGCGCCGGGGCGCCCAGCAGCGTCTGGAGCTCGTCCAGCAGGGCCACGTCGTGCACCGAGAGCTCGTCGCGCCGCAGGGAGCGGGCCAGACGCCGCACCTCGCCCGGGTTCAGCACCCGGCGCGCCCAGCGGCCCAGCCGCTTCTCGTCGGCCATCGTCTCCAGGACGCGCCGGGGCGTGAGCTCGGGCCACCAGGCGTCCAGGAACGCGATGAAGCTGTCCTCGGTCGTCACGTCCTCGTCGAACGAGGAGCGCAGCTCCGCCGCCAGCTCCGGGTCGCCGGGGTGCCGCGACGCCGCGCCCGACTTGGCGTACAGGGCGTCCAACAGCAGTTTGCGCGCACGCGGGCGCAGCAGGTTGACCGGCGCCGTGCCACCGAGGACCGCGTGCCGGACCCGGGTCAGCTCCTCGCCCGCCAGCTCCAGGCGCCGCCCGAAGGCCACCACCCGCAGCCGCTCGGGGGCGTCCCCCAGTTCCAGGGCACCGCGCACGGCCTTGCGCAGCACCGACCGCATCCGCGAGGAGCCCTTGACGCGGGCCACGGCCGGCTCGTCGTACGCCGTGGCCTCCGCCCCGTCGACCAGGCTGCCGACCGCGCGGATCGCCACCTGGCCCTCCTCGCCCAGCGACGGCAGGACGCCCTCGGTGTAGGCGACCAGCAGCGGGGTCGGCGAGACGATCAGGATGCCGCCCGCGTATCTGCGCCGGTCCTGGTAGAGCAGGTAGGCCGCGCGGTGCAGGGCGACGGCGGTCTTGCCGGTGCCGGGGCCGCCCTCGACATAGGTGACGGAGGCGGCGGGCGCGCGGATGACCAGGTCCTGCTCGGCCTGGATGGAGGAGACGATGTCGCGCATGGTGTGGCTGCGCGCCTGGCCGAGCGCGGCCATCAGCGCCCCGTCCCCGATCACCGCCAGGTCCTCGCCGCCCAGCCGGGCCGTCAGCTCGGGACGCATCAGGTCGTCCTCGACGCCGAGGACCTTGCGGCCCCGCGAGCGGATGACCCGGCGGCGTACCACCCGGCCGGGCTCCACCGGCGTGGAGCGGTAGAACGGCGCGGCGGCCGGGGCGCGCCAGTCGATGACGAGCGGCGCGTAGTCGGAGTCCAGGACGCCGATGCGGCCGATGTGGAGGGTCTCCCCGATGTCGGCGGTGCCGTCCGGGCGTACGGCGTCGTCGGCCGGCTCGACGGAGGTGTACGCGCCGTCGGGGCCCTTCTTGCCGTCCTTGCCGTGCAGCAGGTCGATGCGGCCGAAGAGGAAGTCCTCGTACTCGTTGTTGAGCCGGTTGAGGTGGATACCGGCCCGGAACACCTGGGCGTCCCGCTCGGCGAGGGCGCCGGGCGTGCCGACCTGGCCGCGCTGGGCGGCGTCGTTCATCAGGAACTCCGCCTCGTGGATCTTCTCCTCGAGGCGGCGGTACACCTGGTCCAGGTGGTCCTGTTCGGTACCGATCTCCCGGTCGCGGATCGTATCGACACCACGGTCGGCTTCCTGCGCGGCCACCGAGGCCCCCTTCTGACGTGCTGGGCAGCCGTCGAGCGTACGCCACGGGAGGGGGGTGTGTCAGGCGGTGGCCGCGGGGACCTCCACCAGGCGCTGTCCGTCGAACGTGCGGACCTCGAAGTGGTCGATGTCGTTCCGGTCCATGGCGGCGCCTCCGTGGACGTACAGCGGGTTCTTGCCCGTCTCGTGGGTGCTGCCCGGGATGCCGTACCCCCACTTGGGGACCGCCCAGGAGGTGACGACCTCCTCCTCGCCGGTCTTGGAGACGGCGATCAGGTTGCACTTGAGCGGGCCCTTGACGTTCTTGAGCTCCAGGACCGTGTGGGTGCCCCAGGCCTTCTTCTCCATGCCGACGGTGGCGCTGACCCTGGTGCCGGTGTCGGTGTGCTGGACCTTCTCGTCCATGTGGTGGAAGAAGGCGTCCTCGGCGGGGCTGGTCGGGTGGGGGTCGGCCGCCTGGTTGGTCCGGTCGTCCTGCTCGCCGGAGGTGGCGACGAACGCGGCCGCGGGGCCCGCGATGATCAGCGCGGCGGCCGCCGCGACCAGGAAACGGCTGCGGCGGCGGCGCTGGGCGCGCTTGAGCGCGACCTCGTCGACCAGGCGGTCGAGCATCGGTGCCGGCGGGGCGCCGGGCGCCCCGGGCCGCTCCGGCATCGGGAGGACGACGGGCCGGGCGGCCGGACCGGGGGCCTCGGCGAGCATGGCCAGCATCGGCTCCATCCCGGAGAACTCCTCCAGGTGATGGGCGCAGAGGGCGCAGCCCGCCAGGTGCGCTTCGAAGGCGGTGGCTTCGGCGTCGTCCAGAATGCCGAGCACATACGCGCCGACTGCGTCGTGCACCGACTCGTTCCCCTGCGGAGCGTGGTGCGACGTCATGCCGAGATCCCCCTCTCCTCCAGCGCGAGCTTCATCGAACGCAGTGCGTAGAACACCCGGGACCGCACGGTCCCGCTGGGTATGCCGAGGATTTCGGCAGCCTCGTTGACCGTACGCCCCTTGAAATACGTCTCGACCAAGACTTCCCGGTGGGCCGGCGTCAAATCGTCGAGCGCATCAGAGAGCGTCATCAGCCACAACGCCTTGTCGATCTCGTCCTCCGCGGGCATGACCTCGAGCGGCGACGGATCGACCTCCTGCGGCCGGGCTTGCCGGCTGCGGTGGCCGTCGATGACGATACGCCGGGCGACCGTCACCAGCCAGGGTCGGACAGAGCCGGTCGCCCGATTGAGCTGACCGGCGTTCTTCCAGGCACGGATGAGCGTCTCCTGTACGACGTCCTCGGCCCGCTGGCGGTCGCCGGCGACGAGGCGGAGTACATAGGCGAGCAGGGGCCCGGCGTGTTCACGGTAGAGGGCACGCATCAACTCTTCGTCCGGGACGTCCGGTTGGGTGCGTGCGGGCACCGCTCGATGCCGGGCGCGATGCGTCCCCCGACGGTCATCGGCCACGGCGGCATCCTTGCGCACCTGGAACCTCCCGGTCGAGACCTTGATCTGACTCGCTGTCCCCCATCACTACGTGGGGGGCGGGAGGGTTTACTCAACGCGGGGAGATTTTTTTCGCAGGAGGTTTCGTAACTACCCGTGTGTGCGCGCCCGGTGACGCGCGACGCGCTCCCTGTTGCCGCACATCTCGCTGGAGCACCAGCGGCGGCGGTGCCCTCGCGATGTGTCCAGATACACACGGTGGCAGCCCTCGCCCTGGCACTGGCGCAGCCGGGCGCGGGTGACGGGGTCGGTGAGCAGGTCGACGGCGTCGCGGGCGACGGCCGCGAGGAGGGCACCGCAGTCGGGCGGCACCGCCAGGGCCCGTACGAGGCCGCCCTCTTCACCGCGTACGGCGCGGGGCACGGGAGGCGGCGACGCGGCGACGGCGTTGAGGTGGTCCAGGCGGGAACCGGCGTACCGTGCGTGACCGGTGAGCTGGTCCCGCACCAACTCGTCGACGTCCCGCGCCAGTTCGGCGAACCGTTCCACCCACCGCCCGTCGACCCCGTCGAGCGGTGTCCCCGCCGGTACGAGCCCGGCGGTGACGAGCCACTGTGCGAGCCGCCCCGCGTCGGACGGCGGCTCGGCCATCAGGTCCAGGCAGAGCCGCCCGGAGTGGAACCGCCATGCCACCATGCGCCCCAGAGTGCCCGTCCGCGCCCGCGACGGGAACCCCGCCTACCCGAGCGGGGGCGGGTCGTCGTGCAGGATCCGCTGGAACAGGTGGTGATCGCGCCAGGCACCGTCGATGTGCAGATAGCGCGGGGCGGTGCCGAACCACTGGAACCCGCTCTTGAGCAGCACCCGTTGGGAGGCGCCGTTCGCGAGGACGGTACCGGCCTCGATCCGGTGCAGCCGCAGCTCGTCCCGTGCGGCCCGGCATACGTGCTCGACGAGCCGGGTCGCCAGGCCGCGTCCGGTGTACCGGGCGTCGACCCAGTACCCGAGGTGGGCGCTGCGGAACGGCCCGTGGGCGATGCCGGAGAGGGTCGCGAGCCCGAGGATCCCCTCCGTTCCGGCCAGGGCCCAGGAGCGGCTGCCGGCGGCGGACAGGCGGGCGGCCTGCGCGTCGGCGGTGAAGTACGTCTCCGGGCGGCGCGGCTCCCAGGGCCTCAGGTGGTCCCGGTTGCGGGCGAGCGCCTCGGCGAGGGCGGGCGCGTCGGTGGGGTCGGCGGGGCGTATGCGGAGGTCTTCGGCGGTCACGACCGCACGGTACGCCGCCCCCCGGACGTGCCGCCGGGACCTGCCGCCGGAGGTGCCACCGGGACGTGCCGCCCAGGGGTGTCGCCGGGACGTGCCGCCGGAAGGTGTCGCCGCGGTGGTGGGAGCGCGCCGGTGAGCGGCCGCCCCGCGGGTGCCGTGGTCGCGGCCCCGCGGAACGTCCTCATGTGTCGGCGTACTTGGCGTCCGCCGCCGGGTCCAGGGCCAGGCGGTAGCCCCGTTTGACGACCGTCTGGATCAGCTTGGGAGCGCCCAGGGCCGAGCGGAGCCGGGCCATCGCGGTCTCCACGGCGTGCTCGTCGCGGCCCGCGCCGGGAAGGGCGCGCAGCAGGTCGGCGCGGGAGACGACCCAGCCGGGGCGGCGGGCCAGCGAGTGGAGCAGGGACATGCCGGCCGGCGGCACCGGGCGCAGGTCGCCGTCGACCAGGACGGCGTGGCCCCGGATCTCGACGCGGCGCCCGGCGACGGGGAGGGTCCGCGCCCGCGAGGGCAGCTCCTGGCACAGCAGCTGGACCAGCGGGCCGAGCCGGAACCGGGCCGGCTGGACGGTGTCGACGCCGTGCGCCTGGAGCGGCAGGGCGGTGACCGGCCCGACGCAGGCGGCGAGCACGTCGTGGCGCAGCGCGTCGAGCAGCTCGGGCAGCAGGCCGCGGTCCTGGGCGCGGGCCAGCAGCGAGGCGCCGGCCGGGGCGCTGGTGAACGTCAGGGCGTCCAACGACCGGGCGACGGTCGCGTCGACCAGCCGGTCCAGGGGCGCGAGGTCCTCGGGCGGCATCCACCGGTAGACGGGGACGACCACGACCTCGGCGCCCGCGTCGCGCAGCGCCTCGACGAAGCCGGGCAGCGGCTCGCCGTGCAGCTGGAGTGCGATGCGGCGCCCGGTCACGTCCTGACCGAGCAGCCGCTCCAGGACCTCGGCCATGGAGTCCGAGGCGGGCGACCACTCCTCGGTCAGCCCGGCCGCCCGTACCGCGCCCTTGACCTTGGGGCCCCGGGCGAGGACCTGCGCGCCGCGCAGCCGGTCGAGGAGCTCCTCCCCGTACCCCCAGCCGTCGGCCGCCTCCAGCCAGCCCCGGAAGCCGATCGCGGTCGTGGCGACCACGAGGTCGGGGGCGTGGCCGACGAGGGCCTTGGTGGCGTCGAGAAGCTCGGCGTCGTCGGCGAGCGGCACGATCCGCAGCGCGGGTGCGTGCTGGACGGCCGCTCCGCGGCGCTCCAGCAGCGCGCCCAGCTCGTCGGCGCGGCGGGCGGCGGTGACGCCGACGGTGAACCCGGCGAGCGGGCCGTGGGAACCATGCTCGTACTCGTGCATGACATCAGAGACTGGCAAGGGTCCGTGACGGTCGCGGTTCGGCGACATTTCTCCCCCGTTACGTACGACGCCGTCGCGTGCCACGCCCGTCACACCTCGGAGTAGCTGAGCCGGCGCTGGGCGGGGACCTCCACCGGGCGGCGAAGGTATACCGCCCAGGTGACGGTCAGGCAGGCGGCGTAGAAGAGCAGGAAGGCGACGAAGGCGGCGGTGCCGGTGCCGGCCGTCTGGAAGGACTGCCGGAAGGCCAGGTTGATGGCGAGCCCGCCGACCGCGCCGACCGCGCCGATCAGGCCGATCGCGGCGCCGGAGAGCCGGCGCCCGTACGCTGCGGCCTCCTCGCCCTCCAGGCCGGAGGCATGGGCCTTGGCCTGGAAGATGGCGGGGATCATCTTGAACGTGGAGCCGTTGCCGAGCCCGCTGAGGATGAACAGGGAGATGAAGCCGACGAGGAAGACGGCGAGCGACTCCATCACGGAGGCGTAGACGACCACGCCGGTCGCGGCGGCCATGGCGACGAAGGTCCACACCGTGATGCGGGCCCCGCCGTGCCTGTCGGCGAGGGAGCCGCCCAGCGGCCGGATGAGGGAGCCGAGCAGCGGTCCGATGAAGGTGAGGGACGCGGCCTGGAGCGGCGTACGCCCGAACTGGGTCTGGAGGACCAGGCCGAAGGCGAAGCTGTAACCGATGAACGAGCCGAAGGTGCCGACGTACAGGAACGCCATGATCCAGGTGTGGGCGTCCCGGACGGCCTCCTTGACCGCGCCGGTGTCGTTCCTCACGGGCGCCAGGTTGTCCATGTACAGCGCGGCGCAGAGGGCGGCGACCACGATCAGCGGGAGGTAGATCCCGAGCACCACCCGCGGCTGGGCCGCTCCGGCCGTGCCGATGACGAGCAGGCCGATGAGCTGGACGACGGGGACGCCGATGTTGCCGCCGCCCGCGTTGAGGCCCAGGGCCCAGCCCTTCTTGTGGAGCGGGAAGAAGGCGTTGATGTTCGTCATCGACGAGGCGAAGTTGCCGCCGCCGACGCCGGTGAGGGCGGCGACCAGCAGGAAGGTGGTGTACGACGTGCCCGGCTCCATCACGGCGTACGCGGCGCCCGTGGGCAGCAGGAGCATCAGCGCGCTGAAGATGGTCCAGTTGCGGCCGCCGAAGCGCGCGACGGCGAAGGTGTACGGGACCCGGATCACGGCGCCCACCAGCGTCGCCACCGCGATGAGGGAGAACTTGCCGGCCGGGTCGATGCCGTACTCCGGTCCCATGAACAGGACCATCACGGACCACAGCGACCAGATGGAGAACCCGATGTGCTCGGAGAAGACGGAGAACAGCAGGTTCCGCTTGGCGATCCGCTCCCCCTTCTCCCGCCAGAAGGTCTCGTCCTCGGGTTCCCACCGCTCGATCCACCGGCCGCTCATCGCGTACCTCCACTGTGCCGTCAGGTCCTGCATCCCGTCAGGACCGACGCTAGGGAGGATGCGTTTCAGCCCGGTCATGTGAGGTGACCGGGCTGAAACCTTGCTCTCACCCGAGGCTCGGGCTCACTGTGAGCGGCGCGCCTTCTTCGGTGCGCCGTTCGGCCACAGCCTCGGCTTCCGCTTGGCGGCGACGTCCTCCAGCCACCCCACGGCCATGATCATCAGGCCGATGAGCGGGAAGACGACGATCAGCATGAGCACGGTGTACGCGCTCTCCAGGTAGCCGGAGTACGTCGGCCAGACACCCGGGATCTTCCACAGCAGGTCGATGATCGGGATCGTGGCCATGATCAGCAGGTTGTGCCAGAGGTAGATCGTCACGGCCCGGTTGTTGGCGAGGGTCACCAGCGTGTCCCATCCGGCCAGTTTCCCGGGCAGTTCCTTCCAGGACGGCGAGTACTGGAGGAGGATCACGCAGAAGCCGAACGACCAGGTGGCCTGGGCGAGCGGGATGTCGTTGAGGTCCCAGCCGTCCGGACCGAGGTGACCGGACGCCCACCACAGGCCGAAGGCCATGATCAGCGCGGACATGGAGACGGAGATGTAGCGGGGGACCTTCTGGAACAGGCCCTCGTTGTGCGCGAAGCCCAGCACCCAGCAGGAGCCGTAGACGGCGAAGTCGGTGATCGCGTTGCCGGTCTCGCCGGGGATCTTGATCAGACCGGAGCCGACGATCGCGGTGAGGCCCAGCGGCGCGAGCAGGGTCGCCCACGGCAGCTTGCGGAACGCCCACAGCAGCAGCGGCGAGGCGATGACGAACCACAGGTAGGCGCGGATGTACCAGAGGGGCCCCGCGGCCTGCACGGCCCAGGTGTCCTCCAGCAGGCCGGACTGGCTACCGCTGTGCCAGGGGTACGGCGGGGCGCCGATCGGGAAGATGTAGGTGGCCAGCTTGGCGAACCACCACAACCCCTCCTCCTTCAGCGGCTTCCAGCCGAGGTAGAGCATGACCGGTACGACGGTGAGGGAGAACGCCCACATGGGCGGCAGCAGCCGGCGGACACGCCCCCGGATCACGCCCCACGCGGGCCGCGACAGCGAGCGCGCCATGAGCGACCCGGCGAGCGCGAACATCACGCCCATGGACGGGAAGAGGACGGTCAGCCAGGCCCAGCCGAAGATGTGGTAGACGATCACGCGCAGCAGTGCGATGGCGCGCAGCAGGTCCAGGTAGCGGTCGCGGCCGGGCCGCGCGGCCGCCGGGGCGGGGCCGCCCGCGACGGGCGCCTTGTGCCGCGCGCGCGGTACGGCTCCGGTGGGCTCCGGCACGGTCGTCGTGCCGGTGTCCCCCGCAGCGGCGCGCCGCACGTCCGGCTCGTCCGCCACGAGCGCGCCGGCACCGTGGGCCGCCGGGGCGCCGAACGGGTCGCCGAACGGGTCGCCGAACGGGTCGCCGTTCCTGGCCGGTCCGTCGCCGGCGGGGCGGGTGCTCATGGGTCCGGGCCCGTTGCTCATGGGACCGGTGCTCGCGGGGCCGGAGCCGAAGGGGTCGGTGTCGTACGCGCCGGGAGCGGTGCCGCGGCCTGCCGCGGCGCGGCCGCCGCCGTACCCGTCCGCGCCGTACCCCGGCCGGGCCGGGCCGCCGGCGTGGGCGCCGGGGCGGACGGGGCCCGGGTCGCCGAACGCGTCGGCACCGGAGCCGAGCGGGCCGACACCCAGGAAGGCGGTGTCGTCCGGCGTACCGCGGCCGTCGTCCCCGGACGCCGGGGCCGGAGCCTGGGCCTGGGCCTGGGCCTGGGCCGGGATACGGAACCAGTCGGCTCCGTCGTCGGCCGGGCGGTTGGTGGGGGTCGTCATGCGACGGGCCTCCGATCGTCACCGCTGCGCCGCTGGCTCGGTATGGAGCCGGGCGCCTCCACCACACCGGTCCGGCGCAGCTTCTGCCAGCGCAGCCGGCCGCCGGTGAGAGCGGTGATCCAGGACTGGAGCAGCACCACGTACATGAGCTGCCGGTACAGGAGCTGCTGGAGGGGCAGCGATATGAGGTGGACCATGCTCTCGCGGTCGAGCCGGAAGGCGTACGCGGCGCACACGGCCTGGATGGCGAGGACGCCGAGCCAGGCGACGACGGTCTGGCCGGTGGGGCCGAAGACCAGGCCGTACAGCAGGAAGACGTCGATGAGCGGCGCCAGCAGCGGGAACAGCACCATGAACAGCGACACCAGCGGGAGTCCGACCCGGCCGAACCGGCCGGACGGGCCGCGCTCGATGATCGCGCGGCGGTGCTTCCAGATGGCCTGCATCGTGCCGTACGACCAGCGGTAGCGCTGGGACCACAGCTGCTGCACGGACTCCGGCGCCTCGGTCCAGGCGCGCGCCCGCTCCGCGTAGACCACGCGCCAGCCGTCGCGGTGCATGGCCATGGTGATGTCGGTGTCCTCGGCGAGGGTGTCCTCGCTCATACCGCCGACCCGCTCCAGGGCGTCGCGGCGGAACGCGCCGACGGCACCGGGGATGGTGGGCATGCAGCCCAGCAGGTCGTACATCCGGCGGTCGAGGTTGAAGCCCATCACGTACTCGATGTGCTGCCAGGCCCCGATGAGCGAGTCGCGGTTGCCGACCTTGGCGTTGCCCGCGACGGCGCCCACACGCGGGTCGCCGAAGGGCTGCACCAGCTCCCGGACGGTGGACGGTTCGAAGACCGTGTCGCCGTCCATCATCACGATGATGTCGTGGCGCGCGTGCCGGATGCCGTTGTTGAGCGCCTCGGGCTTGCCCGAGTTGACCTGCCGCACCACCCGGACGTTGGGCAGCCACATGTTCTCGACGATGTCGGCGGTGCCGTCCGTGGACCCGTCGTCGATGACGATGACCTCGATGGGGTGGTCACTGGCCATCAGCGAGCGCACCGTGTTCTCGATGCACTCCTTCTCGTTGTACGCGGGGACCAGCACCGTGACCGGCTCGGTGACCGCGGCGCCCCAGGTGAAGCCGCGCCGGCGCACCTTGCGGGCGTGCGCGAAGGACAGCACCAGCATCAGGCCGAAGCGGCCGATGACGAGGACGCCGATGACGGCCAGGCCGCCGACCAGGACCGTGGTGGTGCTCTCGGAGACGGCGACGGCGGTGACCCAGGCCCGGCCCTTCCACAGCTCGATGCCGGTGACCGGGGTGTGGGCGCTGGGCGCGCCGAGCGCCTCGGTGAGGACGGTGAAGTCGTACCCCCGCTTCTGCATCTGCGGCAGGAAACGGTCGAGCGCCTCGACGGTCTGGGAGCGGTCACCACCGGAGTCGTGCATCAGCACGATCGCGCCCTGGGTGCCCTTGGGGGTGGAGCGCTTGATGATCGCGTCGGCGCCGGGGCGCTTCCAGTCCTCGGAGTCGGTGTTGTTGAAGGCGGTGATGTAACCGCGCTCACCGATGTACTGGGTGACGGGCCAGGCCTCGTTGTCGAGGGCGCTGGAGAACGACGAGTACGGCGGCCGGAAGAGCGAGGAGCGGATGCCCGCGGCGCCGGCGATCGCCAGCTGGTTCTGGGACAGTTCCCAGTCGATCCGGTTCTTGGTCTGGAACGACAGGTCGGGGTGGTTGAAGGTGTGCAGGCCGACCTCGTGGCCCTCCTTCACCATCCGCTCGACCAGGTCGGGGTGGCGCGAGGCCATGGTGCCGGTGACGAAGAAGACGCCGTGGGCGTCGTACTCCTTCAGCTTGTCCAGGACGCGCGGCGTCCAGACCGGGTCCGGGCCATCGTCGAAGGTCAGGACGAGCTTCTTCTCGGGCACGCTCAGCGCCTTGGGGGCGTTCCTGTCGCGGGCGTCGATGACCGGTCCGCCCTTGAGGATGTGCTCGGGCACCTGGTCGTAGGAGACCGGGGGGCGCACGCGGTGGTCCGCGAGGATCTCGCTGTGGACGTAACCGCGCAGCATCAGCATCGCGAGGAGCGCGACCAGGAGGAGGGAGGGCAGCAGATAGCGCATGGGCAGTCTGCGCCGGCGGACGCGCCTCTGCTTCTGCGCGCGCCGCCTGCCGGGGGAAGTCATTTACTGTGCGCCTTCCGCGGCCATCTGCTGGCCGCCGCTCTCTCCGACCGGCGGGTCGGCGGGTTCTTCCGTCGGGGGCGTCGGGGGGGTGTCCGTGGGATCCGGATCCGGCGACTTGGGAGGCGTGACGGGCGGCGGCTGCTCGGTGTTCCCGGCGTCGGTGGGCCGGGCGGGAGTGGGCCGGCCGACGGGCTTCTCGTCGACCTCGGCGCCGCCGGCGGCTTCCCGGCTGGGCGTGCTGTCCGGCGCGGACGGAGTGCCCGGGCGGGGGGTGGCGGGCACGCCCTGGCTGCCGCCGTCGGCGGGCTGCGGGACGGCCTCGCCGCTGGAGTCGGTGGGGGCCGGGGCGCCGGGTACGGTCCCGGGGAGCCCGTCCTCGGGCGCTTCGCTGGTGCTGGGGGCGGGCTCGACCTGGACGGTCTCGGTCTTCTTCTCGTCGGCGGGGCCGGGTATGAGGAGCCAGGGGGCGGCGGAGTTGCCGCCGATGACGGAGACGACGAGCGTGATGGCGTACACCGCGCACGCGGTCGCGAGCACCCAGCCGAGACGGCGGAACTTCTTGCTGCGGCGGCCGCTCTCGTCGACGAAGACGGGCCCGTCGGAGAGCTCCTGGTCCGTCGGCACGGACCGTGAGGCGGACGGCGGCGCGGGAGCCGAAGGCGGTACGGGCGCGGAGGCGCCCACGGGTATGGCGGTGGTCACGGCCGGGAGCTCGGCCGTCAGGCCTTCCACGCCCCCGACGGCGGTGGCCCCGGCGTCCGGGCCGAAGGCGTCGGCCCGGTAGGCGATGGTCTCGTCCTCGTGGCCGGGAACGTCGAGGGGGTGGGCGTGTCCGTCGCCCTGGAAGGCGAGACCCTCGTCCCCGTACCCCTGGCCGCCGGTCGCGAAGGCGGGCTCCCCGGCGGGGTAGCCGTGATCGTCGGACGGGTAGCCGGTGGGGCCGGCCGGGTGGCCGTAATCGTGGTGGCCGTAGGCGTGGCCTTCGGCGGGGGGTGTCGTGCCCACGGGCTGGTAGCCGGGCGCATCGGCCGGGTACTCGGAGGCACCGGCCCGGTGTCCGGCACCGCCGTCCCGGCGTCCGAACGCGTCGAATGCGCTGAAGCCGTCGAGCTGGGCGGTCCCGTCGTGTGGCTCATTCTGGTGCCCGTCCCAGGCACTTTCTCGCCAATTGTCCACTGTTGTACGCACATCCCCCACTGAACGGACCTTTGGGTGCGCACACGGACCACTTGGGTACTCGCACCGGACCGGGCCCCCACCCACGCGGAGCGCCCCCACCTCACTGCACCCGGGCAATGAATGTAGCGCACGCCTGCAACGACTGGGCTTATGGTTCATTGATTCGGGCACATGTGCGTCAAATCACCCTCAGTGAGCCACGCTCCGGCCGGTCGCTTCAGCCACCCCTCGGACTCGGCCAGCGCGGCCGCCGCCTTGCGCAGCGCCTCGACGCCCGGGTGCTTGAGCCCCTTGCGCCACACCAGCGAGACGGGTGAGAGCGGCACCGGGTCGATCAGCGGCCGAAGCACGCACCCGGGCATGGCCGGAAAGTCCACGGCGACCAGGACGGGGCAACGAGATTTGGCCATGACCCGGCGGAACTCCTCGAACCCGATCGCCACCGGGGCCGGCGGGGCGACCCTGATGCCGCGTCCCGCGAAGAGCCGCTCGGCCAGGTCGGTCCACTCCCTGGTGGCGGGGTTCCCGGCACCCGCGTACACGGACTCCCCGGCGAGCGCGTCCAGCTCCACCTCCGGCCGGCCGGCCAGCGGGTGGTCGTCCGGCAGCAGCACGGCCATCGCCTCCCACCGCACGGGCTGGGCCGACAGCCGGGCGCGGACGGCGGGCACCAGCCCGGCGAACCGGCCGAAGGACACGTCCAGCCGTCCCGCCAGGATCTCGGCGGCCGCACCGGTCAGCCCGCTCTCGTAGCGGGCCATCAACTCGCACTCGGGAGCCAGTTCGCGGGCCCGCGCCAGGACCCGGCCACTGATCATCCCGTCGGTGTTGAGGTCCACCAGCAGCGGCCGCGCCCCGTCGGCGAAGGCGGCGCCCAGTTCGTCGTACGCCGCCAGCACGCCGTGCGCGTACGGCAGCAACCGCTCCCCGTCGACCGTGAGCACCACCTGCCGGGTGGTCCGGGTGAACAGCTCGGCGCCCAGCTCCCGCTCCAGGCGCCGGATGTCCCGGCTGAGCGCCTGCTGGGCGACGTACAGCCGGGTGGCGGCACGCGTGAAGTGCAGCTCCTCGGCGACGGCCACGAAGGCGCGCAGGAGCCGGGGTTCGATGTCATGGGCCACGGGCCGAATTTACAACCAGGGCGCGTCAATGGGCCCCCACCAGGTGTTGGACCGCCGGCGCCCCCCGGCACGAGGCTGACCGCATGCCGCAGTCGAACAGCACCCCGCCGCTCGCCCTCACCGCCGAGTCCCCCGTCATCGCCCCCCGTTACACGGAGTCGGCACACGGCCCGGCTCCCCGCCCCACGTCGCGCGGGACGCTCGCCTCCTACCGCCGCCTGTTCGCGACACCGGGCGCCCGGGCCTTCACCGCCGGGAACCTCGTGGCGCGCCTCCCCATGGGGATGTTCAGCGTGAGCGCGGTCATCATGATCGCCGGGACGTACGGCTCCTACGCCCTCGCCGGCGCCGTCACCGCCACCGGGCTGGCCGCCACCGCGCTGGTGGCGCCGTTCACGGCCCGCCTGGTCGACCGGTACGGGCAGGCCCGGATCGCCGTGCCCGCCACCGTGCTCGCCGTCCTCGGGTCGCTGGCCCTGCTGCTGTGCGTGCGCCACCAGGCGCCCGCCTGGACGCTGTTCGCCGCGTACGCCGCGACCGCGACCACGCCCAACACCGGCGGCATGTCCCGTGCCCGCTGGGCTCACCTGCACCGGGGCGACCCCGCCGCGCTCCATACTGCGAACGCCTTCGAGCAGGCCGTCGACGAGCTGTGCTTCATGATCGGCCCGGTTCTCGCCGCGTTCCTGTGCGCGGCCCTCTTCCCGGAGGCCGGCACCCTGACCGGCGCGGCCCTGCTGCTCACCGGGGTGCTGCTCTTCGCGGCACAGCGCGCCACCGAGCCGCCCGTCGCACCCCGCGCCGGCGGGGCCGGCACACCACTGCGCACCCCCGGCATGCCGGCCCTGCTGGTGGTGTTCCTGGCGACCGGCGCGGTCTTCGGGTCGATGGAGGTCGTCACCCTGGCGTACGCGGACGGCCCCGTGGCCGGCGCGCTGCTGGCGCTCCAGGCCGCCGGGTCGTGCGCGGCCGGTCTGGTGTACGGGTCGGTGTCGGTGCCCGGGGGCGACGTACGGCGCCGGTTGCTCGGCTGCCTCGCCGCGATGACCGCCCTGATGTCGCTGCCGCTGCTGTCGGCGGCCGGTACGGGCTCGCTGGTCGCGCTGGCGGGCGCCCTGCTGGTCGCGGGGATGGCCACCGCGCCGACGATGGTGACGGGCATGACGCTGGTCCAGCGCCTGACACCCGCGGCGCAGCTCAACGAGGGCATGACGCTCGCCGTCACCGCCCTGCTCGGGGGCATCGCGGTGGGCTCGGCGACCGGCGGCTGGACGGTCGAGCACGCGGGCGCCACCGCCGGGTACGCCGTGCCGGTCACGGCGGCGGCGGGCGCCCTCGTCCTGGCGGCGGGCGCGGGTATGGCGAAGGCCCGGCTGCCGTGACGGCTGCCGGGCCTTCGCCCACATGGGGTGACGGGTCCGGGGGCAAGCCCCCGGAGGTACCGCTCGTGGAGATGGCGGGAATCGAACCCGCGTCCAACGGTGCAGAATCAGGGCTTCTCCGTGTGCAGTCCGCTGCGATTTTCTCGGCCCCGGAGATCACGCGGACAAGTCTCCGACGGGCTCAGTCACTGTTTGATTTCCCTCTACACCCCGTGACCGGGTCTAGAGGTTTAGTTCCCTAGCTGATGCCAGGATCCGGGTCGGGAACAGCCCCGGGCTGACACTTCGCAAGCTCGCTACTTAGGCAGCGAGGGCGAAGGAATCGCGCTTGGTGTTGGCGATTATTTTTTGCGACATATGGTTTACGAGATCATTGCCGCTTCCTCGACACGCTTCCCCTGCTTCGACATCCGCTGTCGAAACCGATCATCCCCATGTTGATTTTTCAAACCGTGCCCCCGAGGGGGCTCGCCCCCGCTGTGAGGGGCAGGTGCCATCGTACGTGACCAACGCCCGACGGTGCCAGCCTATTCCGGGGCGGGCGGCCGAACGGGCCGGTCAGGCCCGCTCGCGGCGCTTGACCGCCGAGATCACCCGCTCCGCCTCACGGCGGTCCTGCTTCTCCCGCAGCGTCTGGCGCTTGTCGTACTCCTTCTTGCCCTTCGCCAGGGCGATCTCCACCTTCGCCCGGCCGTCCTTGAAGTACAGCGACAGGGGCACGATGGTGTGACCCGTCTCCTGGGACTTCGACTCCAGCTTGTCGATCTCGTACCGGTGCATCAGCAGCTTCCGCTTGCGGCGGGCGCTGTGGTTGGTCCACGTGCCCTGCGCGTACTCCGGTACGTGCACGTTGTGCAGCCAGGCTTCGTTGCCGTCGATCTGGACGAACCCGTCCACCAGCGACGCCCGCCCCTGGCGCAGCGACTTCACCTCGGTACCGGTCAGCACCAGCCCGCACTCGTAGGTGTCGATGATGGTGTAGTCGTGCCGCGCCTTCTTGTTCTGCGCGATCAGTTTGCGCCCTGTGTTCTTTTCCTTGGCCATAGTGCCGCCATTTTCGCACTACGTGCCGCCCCCGAGGCCACTCAATACCGTACGGGCCCGCTCCTCGGCACGGTCGGCGACCACCACGTCGGGGACGATGCCGCGGCCGTCCACCCCGTGCCCGGAAGGGGTGCGGTAGTGGCCGACGGTCAGCTCGGCGACCGAGCCGTCGGGCAGCCGGCTGGGCAGCTGGACCGCCCCCTTGCCGAAGGTCCGGGAACCGACCGTGACGGCCCGGCCGCGGTCCTTGAGGGCCCCGGCGAGCAGCTCGGCCGCGCTCATGGTGCCGCCGTCCACCAACGCCACCAGGGGCCTGCCGGTGTCGCCGCCGGGCTGCGCGTACAGCGCCCGGTCCTCGTCGTGCACGTCGTACGTGGCGACGAGGCCGCCGTCGAGGAAGGCGGACGCCGCCGCGACGGCCTCGGTGACCAGACCGCCGCTGTTGCCCCGCAGGTCCAGCAGGACACCGGCACCCCGGGGGGCGTCGCGGACCGCGTCCCGCACCCGCCCGCCCGTGCCCTTGGTGAACGCCGCGACCCTGATCCGCAGCGCCCCGTCGGCCAGCCGCTGCACGGTCACGTCCTCGGTGGCGAGGCTGGCCCGGCGCAGCGTCTGGCTCCACGCGCGCGTGCCGCGCTGCACCCGGACGGAGACCGGCGAACCGGGCGGGGCGCCCTCGCCCCGCAGCAGGGCGACGACCTCGGCGGCGGACCGGCCGTCCACCGGGCGGCCGTCGACCGAGCGGATCCGGTCGCCGACCTTCAGACCCGCCCGGTCCGCCGGGCCACCGCCCTGGACGCGGGCCACCTCGATCCGGCCGTCGGCCGCGCGGCGGGCGGACAGGCCGACGCCCGTGTAGCGTCCGTCGAGCGCCTGCTCGAACTCCTCGTACTCGCGCCGGTCGTAGACGACGCCCCAGCGGTCGCCGCTGCGGCTGACGACCTCCTTGGCGGCCTTGGCGCCGGACTTGCCGTCCGCCATGGCCTCGGCCGCCGCGCGCGCCAGCTCCCGCTGGTCGACCTCGCCCCGTCCGGCACCGGCGTCCGGGACGGCCCGGGCGACGGGCCGCTCGGGCGGGTCCTCCTCGTGAGGAAGGCAGTTGGTCACCGCGGCGGCGACGAGGACGGAGGCGAAGACGAACGTCAGGGCCGCCCCGCGGCTGCGAGCGCCGCGGGGCCGGGTACAGAACGCGGGGCCCAGCATGGCGCCCACTCTAGGACAAGGAAAAGGCGCCGCACGGTTGTTGTCCGCACGGCGCCATTGGCAATCGTCACACCTTCAGGTACTTGCGCAACGCGATGGCGGCCGCAAGTGAGGGCATCAGAAGACCGATGACCATGACGAGCGGAAGCACCGTCATCACCGCGTCCCAGCCGATGAAGTTGACCAGCGGCATGCTCTGCGCCAGGTTGAGCCCCGCGTCGATCATGAAATACCGGCCGACCAGCAGCATCGCGCAGGCCACGACGCCGCCGAGCAGGCCCGCCACGGCGGCCTCCATGATGAACGGCATCTGGATGTAGAAACTCGACGCGCCGACCAGCCGCATGATGCCGGTCTCACGGCGCCGGCTGAACGCCGAGACACGGACCGTGTTGACGATCAGCATCAGCGCGATGACCAGCATCAGCGCCATGACGCACAGGGCCGCGACGTTCATGCCCCGCATCATCTGGAACAGGTTCTCCAGCGTCTGGCGCTGGTCCTGCACGGAGTGCACACCCGCCCTCCCCGCGAACGCGGTCGCCACGACCTTGTACTTCTCCGGGTCCTTCAGTTTGACCCGGTACGACTCCTGCATCTGGTCCGGCGTGATGATGCTGGCGATGGCCGTGTCGCCGTACTGCTCCCTGTAGTGCTTGTACGCCTCGTCCGCCGTCTCGTGGTGGACCTTCTCCACGAGGTTCTCCAGCTTGGCGAGGTCGGCCTCGATCTCCTTCTTCTGCTGGGCGGTGACCGCGCCCTTGTCGCAGGTGCCGCCGGCCGCGGCGTCGTTCTTGTTGCAGAGGTAGATCGTGACGTTGACCTTGTCGTACCAGAAGTCCTTCATCACGCTGACCTGCTCGCGCATGAGCAGCGCACCGCCGAAGAGGGCGAGTGACAGAGCCACGGAGACGATGACGGCGAAGGTCATCGTGAGATTGCGACGGAGGCCGACACCGATCTCCGACAGTACGAACTGGGCGCGCATCGCGTGCGTTCAGCCTTTCCTTGCTGCGGGGTGCTGCGGGTGCTGCTGCTCAGTGCTGGTAGCCGTAGACGCCGCGCGCCTGGTCGCGTACGAGACGGCCCTTCTCCAGCTCGATGACCCGCTTGCGCATCTGGTCGACGATGTTCTGGTCGTGCGTCGCCATGATGACGGTGGTGCCGGTGCGGTTGATCCGGTCCAGCAGCTTCATGATGCCGACGGAGGTCTGCGGGTCCAGGTTGCCGGTCGGCTCGTCGGCGATCAGCAGCATGGGCCGGTTGACGAACGCACGGGCGATGGCGACCCGCTGCTGCTCACCACCGGACAGCTCGCCGGGCATCCGGTCCTCCTTGCCGCCGAGGCCGACGAGGTCGAGGACCTGGGGGACGGCCTTGCGGATCTCACCGCGCGGCTTGCCGATGACCTCCTGCGCGAACGCCACGTTCTGCGCGACGGTCTTGTTGGGCAGCAGGCGGAAGTCCTGGAAGACGGTGCCGAGCTGGCGGCGCATGTGCGGCACCTTCCAGTTGGACAGCCGGGCGAGGTCCTTGCCCAGAACGTGCACCGAGCCGTGGCTGGCGCGCTCCTCGCGCAGGACCAGCCGCAGGAAGGTGGACTTTCCGGAGCCGGAGGACCCGACCAGGAAGACGAACTCGCCCTTCTCGATCTCCAGGGAGACGTCCCTCAGGGCGGGGCGGTTCTGCTTCGGGTAGGTCTTGGAGACGTTGTCGAATCGGATCACGGGTGCACCACGGTCGGCAGGGAGTAGGTGAGCGTGACCATACGCGACTGGGCATGCCGCGTGCAGTCGCCGTTCTGCCTTGCGCCTTTTGTCCGTGTGCGGTAGGAGCCCGCGGCGGCGGTAATCCGGCGGGGCGCGCCTAAACTCTCCGAAGCTGGCACAGTGGTAGGGGGAACGGTTGCGTTTCCCTGAGCGTTGTGCGGAGAGAACCTGTGCACGGTCCGCGTCAGTGCACGGTCCGCGTCTGCGGCTCCGCCGCGCGGGAGGAGGAGAGCGCATGACCTATGACCGATTGGTGTGCGCCAACTGCGCGGCACCCGTCAACGAGGGCCGGTGCCGCGTCTGCCGGGCGAACCGGGAGCGCCTCCAGCAGGAGGGCCCCTTCGGCGGACTGAACCCGGCGGCCCTGCTGTCGCTGGTGCTGATCCTGGTCGCGGCGGTGGCCCTGCTGGCGCACCAGACCGCGTAAGGCTTCCCGTACGTCCGTCGGGCGTGCGTCGTACACGCGGAAGGGCCCGGGCGGCCGATCGAGGCCTGCCCGGGCCCTTCCGTCGCTCTACGGCCGGTTACGCGACCGTACGGCCACCGCCCACGAGGCGCGGCAGCATGCGGAAGCCGATGCCACCGGCGATCATCGTCGCGGCGCCGATGAGCAGGAACGAGGTTTCGGCGGCGCCCGTCTCGGCGAGCTCCTCCTTGGCCTTGCCCTGCTCGACCGGCTGAGAGCCGGCGGAGTTGGTGTCGGTGTTGTCGGCGCACTCGGCACCGTCGAGGTCGACGGTGCAGGTGCCGGCGTCGTTACCGCCCGTCACGGAGCCGGAGGTGCCGGAGCCGCCGGTAGCGGTGGAACCGCCCTGGCTGCCGCCGGTGGCCGTGGAGCCGCCCTGGCTGCCGCCGGTGGCGGTGGAACCGCCCTGGTTGCCACCGTTGCCGCCGTTGCCGCCGGAGTTGCCGGTGCCACCCTGGTCGCCGGTGCCACCCTGGTCGCCGGTACCGCCCTGGTCGCCCGTGCCACCCTGGTCACCGGTACCACCCTGGTCGCCCGTACCACCCTGGTCACCGGTACCACCCTGGTCGCCCGTACCACCCTGGTCACCGGTACCACCCTGGTCACCGGTACCACCCTGGTCGCCCGTGCCACCCTGGTCGCCCGTGCCACCCTGGTCGCCCGTGCCACCCTGGTCACCGGTACCACCCTGGTCGCCCGTGCCACCCTGGTCGCCCGTACCACCCTGGTCACCGGTACCACCCTGGTCACCGGTACCACCCTGGTCGCCCGTGCCACCCTGGTCGCCCGTGCCACCCTGGTCGCCCGTGCCACCCTGGTCACCGGTACCACCCTGGTCGGCACCGCCGTCGACACCGCCCGGGTCACCGTCGTTGATCCCAAGGCCGGCCTCGATGCCGCCCTCGTTCACCTCGGCCTGAACGCCGATGCCGGGGACCTCGACACCTCCGACCGCCGAGGCGGCGCCCGCCGCGGTCAGGGACGCTCCGGCTGCGATCACCGCACCGGCTGCGATCCGCGCCACGCGGACCCGCGTCTTCTTGGTCATCTGCCTGCTACCCCCAGTAGCTCATTCGTCCATGGAGCAGCGCTCGGGGCAGCGGACGCTGGGGGTCTTGCTCAGTTGCCCCCCGATCACACGCGCCCCAGTCATGCGCATGCCGCGCGTCAGCTTTCCCACTTTTCGTACAAGCGTCAAGGCGGTTGCGCGTGCGATGCCCGAAATGGTCACAGTTGCCGGGCGTGCAACGATGCAACTGTGACGTAAAAGGCGAACACCGGTCCACCAAAGGCCAGTTTCCTTGTCGACAAAGCGAGGTCAGGGCCAACGTTGCGCTTGCGGCAGCGAATTGCTCCCGCGTACGCGGACGGCGCCGGACCACCTGCTGGACAGGTTGTCCGGCGCCGAAAGGCCCGGTGAATCCGAGGTGTTGCTGCCCGAGGGCTACTTCTCCTGCTGCTTCCGCCAGCGGATGCCCGCCTCGAGGAAGCCGTCGATCTCACCGTCGAGGACGGCCTGCGGGTTGCCGACCTCGAACTCCGTACGGAGGTCCTTGACCATCTGGTACGGGTGCAGGACGTACGAACGCATCTGGTTGCCCCAGGAGTTGCCGCCGTTGCCCTTGAGGGCGTCCATCTTGGCCTGCTCCTCCTGGCGGCGCCGCTCCAGCAGCTTCGCCTGGAGGACGTTCATCGCGCTGGCCTTGTTCTGGATCTGCGAGCGCTCGTTCTGGCAGGAGACCACGATGCCGGTCGGGATGTGCGTGATGCGCACGGCCGAGTCGGTGGTGTTCACGCCCTGGCCGCCCGGACCGGACGCGCGGTAGACGTCCACGCGCAGCTCGGACTCGTCGATCTCGACGTGGTCGGACTGCTCCACCACCGGCAGCACCTCGACGCCCGCGAAGGACGTCTGGCGGCGGCCCTGGTTGTCGAAGGGGGAGATACGGACCAGACGGTGCGTGCCCTGCTCCACCGAGAGAGTGCCGTAGGCGTACGGGGCCTTGACGACGAAGGTGGTCGACTTGATGCCGGCCTCTTCCGCGTACGACGTCTCGTAGACCTCCGTCGAGTGGCCGTGCCGCTCGGCCCAGCGCAGGTACATCCGCTGGAGGCGCTCGGCGAAGTCGGAGGCGTCGACACCGCCCGCCTCGGCGCGGATGTTGACCAGCGCCTCGCGCTCGTCGTACTCGCCGGACAGGAGGGTGCGGACCTCCATCTCGTCCAGCGCCTTGCGGACGGAGGCGAGCTCCGCCTCCGCCTCGGCGAGGGTGTCCGAGTCGTCCATCTCCTCGGCGAGCTCGAAGAGTACGGCGAGGTCGTCGATGCGACTGCGCAGTGCCTCGGTCTTGCGCACCTCGGCCTGGAGGTGCGAGAGCTTGCTCGTGATCTTCTGCGCCGCCTCCGGGTCGTCCCAGAGGGACGGGGCCGCGGCCTGCTCCTCGAGCACGGCGATGTCTGCCCTCATCCTGTCGAGGTCCAGGACGGCCTCGATCGACCCCATGGTCGAGGAGAGGGACTTCAGCTCTTCGGATACATCGACGACTGCCACGACACCAGCGTAACGGCTGCGTGCGACAGCCCGGCCCCCCAGGCGGCGACCAGGGCCGCTCTTCCTGGTCCGGGGCCGGAATCCGGGGGGGGGCGGCCCGCCGCGACAGCGCCGGCGGCCCGGCGGCGGGTGGGGTCACGCGGCGGGTGCGGTCACGCGGCGGAGGAGAGGCCCGTGGAGGAGGGGCCCGTGGTGGGGGCGCTCCCGCGCCCGTACCGCCAGGGGGACGCCGGCGGGCAGCTCCCTAGGGCTGCGACGGGGCGGAACGCTGGGAGTCCTGGGGCGGGGCGCCCGGGTCGTCCTCGCCGGCCGCCAGGTAGCCGCCGATCCCGGCGGCGGTGGCGAGGGCGATGGTGGCGATACCGATGGTGATGCGGCGCTTGCGGACCGCTTCGGACCTGTGCCGGGCGGACCCGGGGCGGTGTCCGCCGGCAGGGCGGGGGGCGCGGGCGGTGCCCCGGGGGCCGCCGGAGAGCTCGTCGGGGGCCGGGACGCGCATGGAGGTGTGGGTGTCCCGGTTGGAGTCGGTGGACGAGCCCGGCACCAGCGGCACGGCGGTCCGGCGCGGGGTGTTCGGGACCGTCGGGTACGGGTCGTCCTCGTACGCCTCCACGGAGGGCTCGGCGTCCGGCTCGTCCACGTCGAGCGGCGGCATGCTCGCGACGAGCGGCAGGAGGTCGTGCAGGCGGGCGGCGAGCTCGGAGGCGCGCAGCCTGGACGCGGGGGCCTTGGCGAGGCACTGGACGATCAGCTGCCACAGTTCGTCCGGGATGCCGGGCAGCGGGACGACGGTCTCGGTGACGTGCCGGCGCAGCACGGCGCCCGGGTGTCCGCCGCCGAACGGCGTGAAGCCGGCGAGCAGCTCGTACAGCACCGTCGCCAGGGCGTAGATGTCGACGGCCGCGCGCGGCGGGAGCCCCTCGACGATCTCGGGGGCGACGTAGTCCGGCGTGCCGATGACGCGGGTGGACTTGGTGCGGCCGGGGGTGTCGATCAGCTTGGCGACGCCGAAGTCGGTGAGGAGGGCGGGGTGGGCGCCGCCGGGACCGAGCGGGCCCTCCATGTCGAGCAGGATGTTCTCCGGCTTGACGTCGCGGTGGACGATCCCGGCGGCGTGCGCGGCGGCCAGGGCCTCGGCGACGTCCGCGACGATCGAGACGGCCGCCGCGGGGGCGAGTCTGCGCTCGCGGTCCAGCCGGGTGCGCAGGTCCGTGCCGCGGACCAGGTCCATGACGAGGGCGAGGTCGTTGCCGTCGACGACCAGGTCTCGGACGGCCACCACGCGCGCGTGGTCCAGCCCGAGCAGGGCGGTGCGCTCCTGGACGAAGCGCCCGACGAGTTCCTGGTCGGAGGCCAGGTCCTCGCGCAACAGCTTGATGGCGACGGGGCCCTCCGGGCCCTCGCCGAGCCACACCGTCCCGGCACTGCCCCGCCCCAGGATCTGGTGGGCCGTGTACCGGCTGCCGATCTTCCGTGCCAAGACTGCTCCCTCAGCGGCTGGCGTTCCCGACCAAGTTACGCGGGCTCGGGCGCCGGTATTCACCACCGAGGGGAAATCACCCCTCGGAAGTCGACAAAGCGACAGACTTACTGGCCTGTGGGTGTGCCGCCGGTCGAGCCGGTGCTGTTGCCGAGGTCCGAGATCCAGTCGGACACCGTCGTCACCCCGTCGCTGATGGCCTGCCAGTAGCTCTTGCCCTCGGCGACCCAGTCCTGGAGCGGGGTGAGCTCCCAGATGAGCCAGCCCGCCACGACGAACAGCACGATCGTGAACAGGCAGCCCTTGAGGCAGCCCAGGCCCGGGATGCGCATCGGGTTCGCACTGCGCTGCCGGGGCGGACGCGGCTCACGCGGCGGTCTCGGTGCCGGCTGCTGGGGCTGTCGCGGCTGGTGGTGCTGCGGAGGGTGCGGCTGGTGATGCTGGGGCGGCGGGGGCGCGTACTGCCGGCGCGCGGGCGGTCGCTGCTGCGGGCCCTGGTGCTGCGGCGGGTAGGGCTGCTGTTGCTGCCGGTGTTGGGGCGGCTGCGGCGGCTGCTGCGGGGCCTGGCGCTGCGGGCGGCGGCGCAGGGGGTCCTGGCTCGGGTCGAGGTACTGGACCTGGGTCTGTTCGTTGCGGTCACGGGCGGCGCGCAGCTGGTTCTGCCACGGGTGCGGCTCCTCGGGCTGCGGCTGCCCGTCGGGCCGCGCCGGGACGGGCGGCATGACCGCGGTCGGGTCGGCGGCGCCGTGGCCCCCCTGCCCGCCGGCACCGCTGGTGGGCAGCACGCTGGTGGGCGCGGCCGGGTCGTACTGGCCGGCGTTGCTCGGCAGCACCTGGGTCGGGTCCGCCGCGCCCGGGGTCTCCGGGACGGGCGCCGGCGCCGGGTCGGGTGCGAGCAGCGCGCCCACGCCCTCGGCCGCCTCGATCTGGGCGGGCGTGGCGTGCACACCGATGCCGGCCGCGACGGTACGCAGGCCGCGGGCCAGGTTCTCGGCGCTGGGGCGGCGCTCCGGGTCCTTGCTGAGGCAGCGCTCTATGACGGTCCACAGCGGGCCCGGGACCGTGGAGGGGCGGCGCGGCTCCTCGCTGAGGTGGCGGTGCAACACCTCCAGCGCCGTACCGCCGGCGAACGGCGGGCGGCCGGTGACCAGCTCGTAGAGCAGGATGCCCGCGCCGTAGATGTCCACGGCGGAGGTCTGCGGGCGGCCCTCGGCGGACTCGGGCGCCACATAGGCGGGCGTGCCGACGAACTCGTGCGTACGGGTGAGGCCGGGGCTGTCCGCGAGGCGGGCGATGCCGAAGTCGGTGAGCATCGGGTGCATCCGGCCGTCCCGCTCGGCGAGCAGCACGTTGGCGGGCTTCAGGTCGCGGTGGACCACGCCGTCGGCGTGGCTGGCGGCGAGCGCGTCGGCGATCTGGGCCGTGAGCAGGGCTGCGGCGACCGGGCTGAGCGGGCCGTTCTCCCGGAGGTAACGGTGCAGGTCGGGGCCGTCGACCAGGTCCATGACGAGGGCGAGGAGGTCTCCCTCGACGACGAGGTCGCGGGTGCGCACGATGTTCGGGTGGGTGAGGCGGAGCAGGACGGAGCGTTCCCGGAGGAACCGCATCACCACGTCCGCGTCGTTCGCGAGCTCCTCCTTGAGGACCTTGATCGCGACGGTCTCGCCGGGCTGGCCCGCCACGGCCGCCTCGGCGCCCGCGGTCTCACGCTGGCGGGCTCGCCAGACGGTGCCCGTGGCGCCGCGCCCGAGCGGCTCCTCGAGCAGGTACTTGCTGCCTACCGGCCGCACGTCATGCGCTCCCTGCGATCGTGGTCCTTGCCTGTCCGGGCCCCCCTCTCGGGTCCGCCCGGGTGTCCGCCCCACTGTAGTGCCGGACGGTGGCACACCGGCGGGTCGTCTTCCGCTCCCGTTCGACCCTGCAAGACGCGTTCGAAAGGGACACGGTTGCCAGGGTGACACGACTCGCGCCGGCGCACATGATCCCAAGGCGTACCCAAGCAGGCGTTTTCCCGACCGCCTCCGATCGATCAAGATCATTTCTGGGTGGGCCGGGGACGAGTTGTCAGTCCCAGGTGGGAGGATGCCCCCAGCACGGCCCATCGCGGGGTCGGGAGCCCCGCGGTCCGTGCCGACCTGACCGGACGACGCGTCCGTGGCGGGTGGGGGGAGATCGAGACGGGCCATTCCCTCCGCCGCCGGGCGCGCCGCGCAGAAGGGACCGCTGACGGCGATGCAGATCCGGCTGACCGTCCTCGCGGCGCCGACCGGCGGCCAGACCGCGGGGCGCGCCTGTGACGTGCTTGTCACCGCCCCGGCCGGGACCCCGCTGGCCGCCGTCGCCTCCGGGCTGGCGGCCGCCGTGTCGGGCACCGACTCCTCCGGCGCCGTCGTGCTCCACGCGGGCGGTGAGCGGCTGGACGCGCAGCGCCGCGTGCTCGGCGAGCCGCCGTTGGTGGACGGCGCGGTGCTCTCGCTCCAGGTGCCCGGCGAGGACTACGCGCCCCTGGACGGCGCGGCGGCGCGGCTGCACGTGGTGGCCGGGCCGGACGCGGGAGGGGTCCACCTGCTGCACCCCGGCCAGATCCGCATCGGCCGCTCCGCCGACGCCGACGTGCCGCTCGACGACCCCGACGTGTCCCGCCTGCACTGCGCGGTGACCGTGACCGACGACGGCCGGGTCACGGTCGCGGACCTCGGCTCCACGAACGGCACCACCCTGGACGGCGCCGAGGTCGGCACCCGCCCGGTCCGACTGGCGCCGGGCGCCCTGCTGCGACTGGGTGAGTCGTCGCTGCGGCTGACGGCCGCCCCGCACCCGGCCGACGGCGCCTCGCCTGCCACCGTGCCCGACGGTGAGGGCCATCTGCGGGTGTCCCGCGCGGGCACGGCGTCCCCGGCGGCCCCCGCCCGGGCGGAGGGCGACCCACTGCTGCCGCGGCGGCCGGCCGGCCCCGACGGCGGCGGCCGGGCCCCGCTGGCCGGGCAGGTACCGGGCGCGGACGGCCGGGCGGACGGTCGGGCGGACGGCACAGCCGGCGCATACGGCGCCGTGCCCGTGAGCGGCCCCCGGCAGGCCGCCGGCGCGCAGGCCGCCGGTGTGCCGGTCGGCGGCGTGCCGGTCGGCGGCGTACCCCACCGGAGCGGCGCCTCGCCGCAGCCCACCCCGCCGCGCGGCACCTCCGTGGGCGGCACCCTGAGCGTCACCGGCGACGCCCCCGCCACCACCGCGCCCGGCACCCCCGCAACCACCACCGCCGCCACGACACCCTCCTCCGCCTCCTCCGCCCGCAAGCGGGGCATAGGCGCATGGGCGCGGCGGCTCGCGGGCGGGCGGTCCGACGGGCCGGCCGGGGCGCCGGAGGGGCCCGGGCCCGCGGCCCTCGCGGGCGGCACCGCCCTTGAGACCTGGCCCGATCCGGCCGCCGTGCTGCTCACCGCCCTCGGCCCGGGACCGCGCCTGTGGGAGCGGGGCCCCGGCCACCCGGAGGCGCTGGCCGTGCGGCTCGGCACCACCGACCGGGCCGACCTGTCCGCCGTACCGGTCACGGTGGGCCTCCGCGAGGCCGGGTCGCTCGGGCTGGCCGGGCCCCGGGCCAGGCTCCTCGGCCTGACCCGCTCCGTCGTGGCCCAGCTCGTCGCGCTGCACGCGCCCACCGATCTGGAGGTCGTGCTGATCAGCGGCGCCGGCCGCAAGCGCGAGTGGAGCTGGCTCGGCTGGCTCCCGCACGTGCGCCCCGCCCACGGCCAGGACTGCCGGCTGCTCCTCGCGTTCGACCGGGAGCAGGCGGCTGCCCGGACCGCCGAGCTCACCCGGCGGCTGGACGACGGGCCGCTCGGGCCCGGCTGGGCGAGCGCCGACCGCAAGGCCGTCGCGGAGGCCGCCGAGCGGCACGGCGCGGCGTACGGGGCGTACACGGTGGTGATCGTGGACGGCGATCCCGGTTCGGCCGCGCTGCGCGAGACGACCGCGCGGCTCGCCGGTGCGGGCGCCGCGGCCGGCATCCACCTGGTGTGCCTGGCCGAGACACCGGCCGCCTCGCCGATGTCCCCGGTCACGGAGACGTACGAGACGGCGTGCGCCGCCTCCCTCGCCTTCCGGGAGTGCGGAGCCGTCGCGCTGCTGTCCGGCGACGTGGCGACGGCGCTGCGCCTGATGCGCACGGCGGGCGGTCGGCCCGCCGGTCACGGCACGGTCGGCACCGTCGACGCGGTGTCCGCCGCCTGGGCCGAGCGGTTCGCGCGGGCGCTCGCCCCGCTGCGGGCGGAGCGCGACGAGGGTGCCGAGGGCGCCCCGGGCGCCGGAGCCGCCGGTGGCCCCGGGCCACGCCGCGCCACCGCCGTGCCCCTGCCCCCGTCCTCCCGGCTCCTGGACGAGCTGGGGCTGGCCCGCGCGACGCCCGCGTCCCTGATGGCCCGCTGGGCCTCGGCCCCGGACGGCACCGCCGTGCTGGGCGCCGGTCCGCGCGGCCCCCTGGTGGTGGACCTCACCGCGGAGGGCCCCCACCTGCTGATCGAGGGCCCCGCGGGCAGCGGGCGCACGGAGCTGCTGCGTTCCGTCGCCGCGTCCCTGGCGGCCGCGTCCCGCCCCGACCGGCTGGGACTGCTGCTGGTCGACGGCGCGGGCGGCGAGCGGGGCGAGGGGCTCGCGCCCTGTATGGAGCTGCCGCACGCCGCCGAGCACCTGGTGGCCTCGGACCCGGTACGGATGCGGGAGTTCGCCCAGGCGCTCGGCGCGGAGCTGAAGCGCCGCGCGGAGCTGCTGGGCCGCCAGGAGTTCACCGAGTGGCACACCCAGCGGGAGGTCGCGGACCGGATGGTCGGCCCGCGGCGGCCCTCGGACCCGGGCCGCCCCGCCGGCCCCCGGGAGCCGGACGGCCCCGACACGACGTCCACCGGCACGCTGCGGCTGCGCCCCGCCGCCCGTACCGCGAAGGACGAGGTGCCGCCCCCGCTGCCGCGCCTGGTCGTGCTGGTCGACGACTACGACGCGCTGGTCGCACCCGCGCTCGGCAGCCCCGGGCGCCCCGCGGCCGGGTCGGTGGTGCGGGCCCTGGAGGCCGTGGCCCGGGACGGGCACCGGCTGGGCGTGCACCTGGTGGTGACGTCCGCGCGCCCGGACCGGACGGCCGACACGGAGCTGGCGCACCAGGCCCGGCTGCGGGTGGTGCTGGACGCCCCGCCCGCCTCTCCGGGGCCGGACGTCCCGGCTCCCGGGCGCGGCCGGCTGGGGCATCCGGACGGCCGGGTGACGCCGTTCCAGGCCGGCCGGGTCACCGGGCGCATCCCCCGGACGGCCACCCAGCGGCCCACCGTGGTGCCGCTGGAGTGGGAGCGCATGGGCGATCCGCCCACCCGCCGCCCGGTGCGGGAACTGGGCAACGGTCCGACGGACCTGGCGCTGCTGGCCAGCGCGCTGGACCGGGCGGCCCGCTCGGTCGAGGCGGCGCCACTGCCGCCGCTCGTGCCCGGAACGCACGCCTGAGGAGCCCTGACCCCACGTCACGACCCGATCACGATCCCCGACTTGACATGGAAGGCGGTATTGCGGCCCCTGTGCGCCGGGCGTAGACCTGACGGACGGGACGCGTACGCGCACGGAAGAGACGGGGCAGTGATGCGCACAACTCTTCGGACTCGCAGGGCACGCCGGACACGCAGGGCATACGGCGCACACGGGGAACACATCCCACGCACGCCACACAGGCCGCACACGCCACGCCTGACGACCGTCGCGATGGCGGCCGTCTGCGCGCTCGCCCTCGCCGGCTGCGGCGACGGCGACGGCGGCAAGGGCGGTGCCGAGCCGGACAAGGACGCCGGCACCGGCGCGGCGACCGTTCAGCTGCCCAGGCTGGACGGCCAGAAGGTCCAGGTCGTGGCGGTGTGGACGGGTCCGGAGCAGCAGGCGTTCACCAAGGTCCTCGACGAGTTCGAGAAGCGCACCGGGGCGGAGGTCGCCTACGTACCGACGCAGGACGCGATGCTGAACTACATCGGTACGAAGATCGCGGGTGGCGCCCCGCCGGACGTGGCCATGCTCCAGCAGGTGGGCGCGCTGGAGCAGGCCGTGGAGCGCAAGTGGGCCAAGCCGGCCGGCGCGGAGGCCAAGGCGCAGCTGGCCAAGAACTACTCCAAGGGCTGGCAGGACCTCGGGGCGGTCGACGGCACCCAGTACGGCGTGTACTTCAAGGCCGCGAACAAGTCGCTGATCTGGTACAACACCGCCGTCTTCGAGAACGCGGGGGTGTCCGAGCCGAAGACGTGGAAGGAGCTGCTGTCCACCGCCGAGACGGTCTCCGCCTCCGGTGTGACGCCCTTCTCGATCGGCGGCGCGGACGGCTGGACCCTCACGGACTGGTTCGAGAACGTCTATCTCTCCCAGGCGGGGCCGGAGAAGTACGACCAGCTGGCCGAGCACGAGATTCCGTGGACCGACCCGTCCGTCACTCGGGCCCTCACCACTCTCGCCGAGGTGTTCGGCAGGCCGAACCTGATCGCGGGCGGTGCGGCGGGCGCCCTCCAGACGGAGTTCCCGGCGTCGGTGACGCAGACCTTCACCGGCGGTGACGCGCCGAAGGCGGGGATGGTATTCGAGGGCGACTTCGTCTCGATCAACATCGCCCAGACCGAGGCGGAGATCGGTACGGACGCGAAGGCGTTCCCCTTCCCGGCGGTGGGTTCCGAGCCGCCCGTGGTGACCGGCGGCGACGTGGCGGTCGCGCTGACCGACAAGCCCGCCACCCAGGCGCTGCTGACGTTCCTGGCGTCCCCGGACGCCGCGAGCGTCTGGGCGGCCGAGGGCGGGTTCATCTCGCCCAACAAGTCGATGGACCCGGCGGTGTACCCGAACGACGTCCAGCGCGACATCGGCAAGGCGCTCATCGCGGCGGGCGACGACTTCCGCTTCGACATGTCGGACCAGATGCCGCAGTCGTTCGGCGGGACGCCGGGCAAGGGCGAGTGGAAGGCGCTCCAGGACTTCCTGAAGAACCCGAAGGACATCGCGGGTACGCAGGCGAGGCTGGAGGCCGACGCGGCCAAGGCGTACAAGGGCAAGAGCTGACGCCGTGACGGCGCCGGCAACGGGGGGCGCGGCGGCCGTGCGGCCGACGTCCCCGGGTTCACGCAAGAGCGTCTCCGGCACCCGCAGGCTCGTCGCGGCGGGCTTCCTGCTGCCCGCGCTGGTGCTGCTGGGCGCGCTCGTGGTCTACCCCATCGGGTACTCGGTCTACCGGTCCTTCTTCGACCAGGCGGGCAGCGGCTTCGCCGGCCTGGACAACTACGTCGAGATCTTCACCGACGACACGATCCTCACGGCCGTCAAGAACAACGCCGTCTGGGTGGTGGTCGCGCCGACCGTGGCCACCGCCCTCGGGCTGATCTTCGCGGTCCTCACCGAGCGGGTGCGGTGGGGGACGGCGTTCAAGCTGCTCGTCTTCATGCCGATGGCGATCTCGATGCTGGCCGCCGGGATCATCTTCCGGCTGGTGTACGAGCAGGACCCGGACCGCGGTGTCGCCAACGCCGTCTGGGTGGGCGTGCACGACACGTTCGCCGAGTCGGCGACCTACCCCAGGGCCCGGCCGCTGCCCGTGCACCCGCTGGAGGCGGCGGGCGGCGGGGCGTTCATCACCAAGGAGCCGGTACGGGCGGGCACGCCCGCCGAGCTGCCCCTGATCGGTGTGGCGGCGCCGGACATGCCCCGGGACGCGAAGCCCGCGAAGGCGGCGGACCCGACGGAGGACCAGGTCACGGGAACCGCGTGGCTGGACTTCACCCGTGGCGGCGGCGGATCGCCCAACGCCATCGACGCCAAGGAGCTGGGCCTGAAGGGCCTGAAGGTGGAGGCGGTCAGGGACGGCCGGGTCCTCGCCACGGCGTCGGCGGCCGCCGACGGCACCTTCTCCCTCCCCAAGGAGGCGGACGGGGCCCTGCTGCGCCTGCCCGAGAGCAACTTCCGGGCCCAGTACAACGGTGTGGACTGGCTCGGCCCGTCCCTGGTCACCCCGGCCATCATCGGCAGTTACGTCTGGATGTGGGCGGGCTTCGCGATGGTGCTGATCGCCGCCGGCCTGGCGGGCCTGCCGCGTGAGCTGCTGGAGGCGGCCCGGGTGGACGGCGCCAGTGAGTGGCAGGTCTTCCGCCGGGTGACCGTCCCGCTGCTGGCGCCGGTCCTCGCGGTCGTCCTGGTCACCCTGATGATCAACGTCCTGAAGATCTTCGACCTGGTGTACATCATCGCGCCCGGCTCGGTCCAGGACGACGCGAACGTCCTCGCGCTCCAGCTCTACCGCTCGTCGTTCGGCACGGACGCGCACCTCGGTGTGGGCAGCGCCATCTCCGTACTCCTCCTCCTGCTGGTGATCCCGGTGATGTTCTTCAACATCCGCCGCATACGGAAGGAGACCCGGCGATGAGCGGAACGGTCACCGCCAAGGCCAGGCAGTCGTTCGCCGCACGCCTCGCCGCCCGGGCAGGCGGCGGGGCCGTGCGGGTCTTCCTCGTCCTCGTGGCGCTGTTCTGGCTGATGCCGACGGTGGGCCTGCTGCTGTCCTCGCTGCGGGACCCCGCCGACATGAACGCCAGCGGCTGGTGGACGGTCTTCACGGCGCCCGCGCAGCTCACCACCGCCAACTACGCCGCGATCCTGGAGAACGAGACCATCACCGGTTCGCTGGGGGCTACGGTCCTGATCACCCTGCCCGCGACCGTCCTCGTCGTCGTGATCGGGTCGCTCGCCGGGTACGCCTTCGCGTGGATGGAGTTCCCCGGCCGCGACTGGTGGTTCCTGCTGGTCGTCGGGCTGCTGGTGGTCCCGGTGCAGGTGGCGCTCGTGCCGGTCTCGAAGCTGTTCGGCGCGGTCGGGATCTTCGAGACGACGCTCGGGGTCGTGCTCTTCCACGTGGCGTTCGGCCTGCCGTTCGCGATCTTCCTGCTGCGGAACTTCTTCGCCGAGATCCCTCGCGAGCTGCTGGAGGCCGCCCGGCTGGACGGGGCGGGTGAGATCCGGCTGTTCACGCGGGTGGTCATGCCGCTCGGCGGCCCGGCCATCGCCTCGCTGGGCATCTTCCAGTTCCTGTGGGTGTGGAACGACATGCTGGTGGCGCTGATCTTCGCGGACTCCGAGTCGCCGCCGATCACGGTGGCGCTCCAGCAGCAGGTGCGCCAGTTCGGCAACAACGTCGACATCCTTGCGCCCGGCGCGTTCGTGTCGATGGTGATACCGCTCGCCGTCTTCTTCGCCTTCCAGCGGCAGTTCGTCTCCGGCGTGATGGCGGGTGCGGTCAAGTGACGTCCCGGCGCGGTACATCCGGGTGAGGTACGGGTGAGCCGCCGGGTCCCCCGTATGCCACGGCGGGCGTAACCCGGTCGGTTCATCCGACGTTCCCGGGCCATGCCCCGGTTCAGCGTCATCGTCCCCGCGTACAAGGTCCAGGCGTATCTGCACGAGTGCCTGGAGTCGGTGCTCACCCAGTCCTTCGAGGACCTGGAACTGATCGCCGTGGACGACTGCTCGCCCGACGGCTGCGGGGCGGTGATCGACGAGTTCGCCGCCCGCGACCGCCGGGTCGTCGCCGTCCACCTGTCCGAGAACGCCGGTCTCGGGCCCGCCCGCAACGCCGGGCTCGCCCGCGCGACCGGCGATTACGTCCTCTTCCTGGACGGTGACGACACCTTCGTACCGGGCGCCCTGCAAGCCGTCGCGGACCGCCTCAAGGAGACCGGCTCGCCCGAGCTCCTGGTGTACGACTACGCCCGCGTCTACTGGTCGGGCGAGGCGGTGCGCCACGAGTTCCGCAGCCACCTCACGGAGGACGGCCCCGCGCCGTTCCCGCTGACCGAGCGGCCGGGGCTGCTGAAGGTCCTGATGGTGGTGTGGAACAAGGCGTACAAGCGGGAGTTCCTGGAGCGCGAGGGCTTCACCTTCCCGCCCGGCTTCTACGAGGACACCCCCTGGACGTACCCGGCGCTGATGGCCGCCGGGTCGATCGCCACCCTGGACCGGGTCTGCGTCCACTACCGCCAGCGCCGCACCGGCTCCATCCTGCGGACCACCAGCCCCCGGCACTTCGACCTGTTCGAGCAGTACGAGCGGGTCTTCGCGTTCATCGACGCCCGTCCCGACCTGGCGCGCTGGCGGCCGGTGCTGTTCCGGCGCATGGCCGACCACTTCACGTCCGTGTTCTCCGCCCCCGGCCGCCTCCCGCGCGGCACCCGCGCCGACTTCTTCCGCCGCGCCCGCCGCCACTACCGCCGCTTCCGCACCCCGGGCGCCACGCCGAAGTTCACCACCCGGCTGCGGCACGCCCTGGTCCGGTTCGGCAGCCACCGCACGTACCGCGCGATCACCGCCGCCCGCGCACACCTGAAGCGGGCCGAGCGGTACGCACGGGCGGCCGGGCGCGCCGCGCGCGGCGCGCTGCTCCAGACGCACTACCGGATCCAGCTGTGTCTGCCGGTGCGCGAGGACCGGGCGGTGTTCGCCGCCTACTGGCACCGGGGCTACGCGTGCAGCCCGGCCGCGATCGAGGAGCGGGTCCGCGAACTCGCCCCGCACGTGCGCACCGCCTGGATCTGCGCGCCCGAGCACGCCCACACCGTGCCGCCCGCCACGCGCAGGCTGCACCCGGGGTCGGCGGCGTACTGGACGGCGCTGGCCCGCTCCAAGTACCTGGTCAACAACGTCAACTTCGACCGCCGACTGGTCAAGCGGCGCGGCCAGCTGCTGATCCAGACCCAGCACGGCACGCCGCTCAAGCACATGGGGCTGGACCTCCAGTCCCGGCCGGCGGCCGGGCGGGGCACGGACTTCGCGCAGCTGCTGCGCAACATCGACAAGTGGGACGCCCTGGTGTCCGCCAACCGGCACTCCAGCCTCGTGTGGGAGCGGGTCTACCCGGCCGCCTACCGCACCCTGGAGTTCGGCTCGCCGCGCAACGACGTCTTCCAGCGGGCGACCTCCTCCGACGTGGCCCTGCTGCGCGAGTCGCTGGGCGTCCCCGGGGGCCACACGGCGATCCTGTACGCCCCGACGCACCGCGACTACGCGCACCCGCAGCCGCGCCTGCTCGACCTGGAACGGCTGCTGCTGGCGCTCGGGCCGCGTTACGTGGTCCTCGCCCGCCCGCACCCCACGCACGGCTCGCCGTTCCCCGCGGACGGCAACCCCCGGATCATCGACGTGTCGGGGCACGGCTCGGTCGAGGAGCTGTGCCTGGCGTCGGACGCGCTGCTGACCGACTACTCGTCGCTGATGTTCGACTACGCGGGTCTGGACCGGCCGATCGTCGTGCACACCGAGGACTGGACGGCGTACGACGCCACCCGCGGCACCTACTTCGACCTGCGGGACTTCCCGCCGGGCGCGGTCGCCCGCACCGAGGACGAACTGATCGACATCTTCGCCACCGGCCACTGGCGCGGGTCCCGCTCCGCACAGCTGCGGGCGGCGTTCCGGGCGCGCTTCTGCCCGTACGACGACGGGCACGCGGCCGAGCGGGTGGTGCGGCACCTGTTCCTGGGCGAGGACCCGGCGGCCCTGCCGCCCGTGATCCCGCTGGAGGACCGCCGCCCGGCCCCGTCGATGGGCGGGGCCGGGGCGGCGCTGTTCCCGGCACCGCGGTGAGTCCCGTCACCGCGGTGAGTCCCGTCACCGCGGTGAGTCCCGTCACCGCGGTGGGTCCGGCAGCGCGATGGCTCAGCGGCGTACCAGCGCCTTCGCGGCCCGCCGCACGGGGCCCTTCCGCACCACCGGCACCAGCAGTCGGCCCACCGCTCCACCGGGCCGCCAGCGCAGCTGCAGCCGTCCCGCCTCCCGCCCCTCCGGCTCGACCGTGACGCGGTGGCGCCCCGCCCCGGCCACGTCGAACGGCGTGAAGTGCAGCGGCGCGAGCAGCACGCCCGTGTTGCCCGCTCCCGCGCCCGGGCGCCCTTCGGTGACCTCCAGCACCGGGTGCCGCACGCCCTGGAAGCCGTGCGCGGGCAGCGTCGCGGCGGCCGGGCGGAGCCGTACGGTGCCCTCGAAGACGCCCCGCCCCGCCGGGTCCATCCGCAGCGGCACGGGCAGCCGCCGCCCGCCGGGCGAGATGTGCAGGCGGGCCGGCAGCGGGGCGAGCGGGAGGCGCCGCCCGGGGTCGTAGGTGCGCACGGCCAGCTCCACGGTGTCGTCCTCGCCGCGCCCCACCCGGGTGATCTCGTGCCGGAACCGGGCGGAGGCGAACGGGCAGCCCGTCAGGTCCAGCTCCGTGAGGTCCAGGTCGGACCGCCCCGCCGGGGTCCGGGGCAGCACGCTCCCCCAGTACGCGCGCCCCCCTGCGTCGGTCACCGTCCCGCGGGGGCCCACGCCCTGCCCCAGGCCCCGGGCCGCGAGCCGGGCCTCCTCGTACCGCCCCTCGCGCAGCAGGCCCACCACGACCCGCTCGTCGCGCCGCATCCGCCCGAAGGCGGCGGCGGACAGCCCCTCCAGGTAGGGGAGGATCTCCGCCGCGAACTTCGCGACCCACGCCGTCTCCCGGTAGGGCAGGTCACCGGCGTACAGCCGCAGGTCGTGCGAGAGGAACTTGTGGTCCTTCTCCTCCCGTACCGCGTCCGACACCCCCTGCCCGGCGAGGAAGTCGTCGATCAGCCGCGCGATGGCGACCCGGTCGCGGACGTTGGAGAGCAGGTGGCGCCGGTTGGAGATGGTGGCGGTGTCCGCCGCCGCGTGGGGGGCGATGTACCAGCGGTAGACCGGCTCGGTGAGGACGGTGAAGGCGCGGGCGAGGGTGTACGCCTGCGCGGTGAACAGCTGGTCCTCGTAGTGGAGCCCCTCGGGGAAGCGCAGGGCGTGCCGGTCCAGGAACTCCTTGCGGTACATCTTGTTGGTGGACAGCGGCTCGAACAGCAGCCGCGGCTCGTCCTCGATGCCCCGGACGGTGCGCCGCCGGGCGAACAGGTGCGCCATCCAGAAAGAGACGTCCCCGGTGTCGGTGCGCACCCGCTCGACCGCTCCCATCGCGAAGTCGAGGTCCGCCCCGGCGTGCGCGGCGAGCAGGAGTTCGCAGGCGCGCGGCGGGAGTTCGTCGTCGCTGTCGAGGAACATGACGAACGGCGCGCGGGCGGTCTCCAGGGCGCGGTTGCGGGGCGCGCCGCAGCCGCCGCTGTTGCGTTCCAGACGCAGCACCCGGACACGGTCGTCCTGGGCGGCCAGCTCGGCCGCGACCCGCGGGGTGTCGTCGGTGGAGTGGTCGTCGCTGATGACGATCTCGATGTCGCGGTGGGTCTGGGCGCGTACGGAGGCGACGGCGCGCGGCAGCCGCTCGGCGTCGTTGTGGACGATGACGGTGACGGTGACGTCGGGGAGGGGGGTCATCGGTGCGCCTCCCGCGGGGTGGGGGCGGGGATGCGCCGTTCCAGCGGCAGGACCGGGGGCAGGCTCTCCTCGCCCTCGCCGAGGAAGACCCGGCGGACGACTCGTTCGGCGGCGCGCCCGTCGTCGTACTCGCAGAACCTCAGCCGGAAGTCGTGGCGCTGTTTGGCCGCCGCCTCGTCGTCCCAGGTGCCGTCGCACAGGATCTCGGTGAGTCCGTCCTGGTCCCGGGTGACGTGGCCGGGCGGTTCGGCGGTGATGTCGAAGTAGACGCCGCGGGTGGCGGTGTAGGTCTCCCAGTCGTCGGTGTGCAGGACGATGGGCCGGTCGAGGTTGGCGTAGTCGAACATGATCGACGAGTAGTCGGTGATGAGCGCGTCGGCGGCCAGGGCGAGTTCCTCGACCGGGTCGTAGCCGGTGACGTCGAGGACACGGTCGTGGCGCGGGCCGGGCAGCCGGTCGTGGAAGTAGTGGCCGCGTACGAGCAGGACGGTGTCGTCGCCGAGGTCGTCGGCGAGCCTGGACAGGTCCAGGCGGGGCGTCCAGCGGGTTCTGGGCTGGTGGTCGCGGTGCGTGGGGGCGTACAGCAGGGCCCGGCGGCCGGGTTCGATGCCGAGCTTGGCGCGGGCGGCGCGGACGTCGGCGGCGGTGGCGCGGTGGTAGATGTCGTTGCGCGGATAGCCGTAGTCGAGGGACCGGTAGCCGGCGGGGTAGGCACGCTGCCAGGTCTCGGTGGAGTGGCTGTTGGCGGACAGGCTGTAGTCCCACCGGTCGACACGCTCCAGCAGGGCTTCGAGGCTGAGCCCCTGGGCGGCGGCGGGGTGGTCGCGCTGGTCGACGCCCATGCGCTTGAGAGGGGTGCCGTGGTGCGTCTGGAGGTGCACGGAACCGGGGCGCTTGACGATCCCGTTGGGGAAGTTGACGTTGTTGACCAGGTACTTGGCGCGGGCCAGGACGTCCCAGTAGCGGGGCGTGCCGGGGACGACGTGGTCGGTGCCCGGCGGCAGCAGATCGACGCGGTCGGGTTCGGCCACCCACACCTGGCGGATGTCGGGGGCGAGTTCGGCCAGCTCGGCGGCGATGGCCGCGGGGTTGCAGTGGACGCCGCGCCCCCAGTACGCGGAGAACACGGCGAGGTCCTGGTCGACGGCGCGGCGCAGCCGGCGGTGGTAGCGGCGGCGGGTGCGGACGGCCGCCACCTGTTCGGCGCGGGCGGCGGTGACCGACTGGACGGCGCGGCGCTTGTCGTTGGCGATGCGCAGCAGGCGGTATCCGAGGTGGGCGCCCCGGCCGAGGAGGACGTGGCGCACGCCGTCGAGGCCGCCCGGCCGGTGGTGGCCCTCGGGGCGGAAGCGGGCGGTGTGGCGGGCGGCGCGCCGGAAGTACTCGGTGAGCAGGGCGGGCGGCAGTTCGTCGCGCCGGGCGAGGGTGGCCAGGTAGTCGCCGACCATCCGGTCGTAGAGCCGGGTGCGCAGGGCGGGGGGCGCGGAGGCGGCGTGGGCGAGCTGGTGGAGGCGTTCGTACTGGCCGAAGGCGGCGAAGTGCTGTTCGGGGCCGTTGGCGCGTCGCTGGCTGGGGCGGTCCTTGTGGCGGACGAGGCCGACGTCAGTGCAGGCGGTGACCCGCCCGGCGAGGAGGAGGACGGCGTACGAGAGGTAGAGCTCGTCGTGTCCTTCGGTGCCGACGAGGTCGGGGTGCTCGGCCAGGAGCCGGGCGCTGATGAGGCGGTTGCCCAGGAGGGGTTCGAGGTCGAGGAGGGCGGGGCGGGCGGCGAGGGTGGTGGGGCCCTGGACGCCGGCCAGGAGGCCGGTGGAGCCGCTGGGCACGGCGTCGTCCCACCAGTGGGCGTGGTGGTGGTCCAGGAGCAGGACGTCCGGGGCGTCCCGCAGGGCGTCGAGCCGGGCGGTGAGGGCGGCGGCGGCGCCGTCGGGCAGCCGGTCGGTGGCGGGGTGCAGGAACTGCAGGTGCGTGCCGGTCGCGGCGCGGGCGGCGGCCGCCCGGGCGGTGGCGGCCGGGGCGCCGGCGGCGACGGGCACCACGGTGACGCGCGGGTCGCGCAGTTCGTGGCCGGCGGCGAGGGCCCGTGCGGGCCGGTCGGTGTCGGGGACGGTGACGACGATGTCGAGGTCGGGCGGGGTCTGGGCGGTGACGCTGTCCAGGCAGGTGCGGAGCCGGCTGAGGGGGGCGTGGCCGGACACGATGACGCTGAGGGCGGGCATGGGCGTTCGGTCCTTCCGAAGTGGGTCAGTTCCGTTGGCCGAGGAAGACCGTCACGAGGCCGATCACCACCAGCAGCGAGCCGGCCCAGGTCCACACCGAGGTCCGCTCGTGCAGCAGTGTGGAACCGGCCAGCACGATCAGCAGATAGCCGAGGGCGTTGAAGGGGTACGCGATGGACAGCGGAACCCGGGCGAGGGTGGACATCCAGGCGATGGCGGAGATCGCGAACACGGCGAGGCCGAGCACCACCCAGGGGGTGGTCGCGGCGCGTACCGCCAGCGAGCCGCCGGCCTTCCCGGCGGCGGTGGCGGCGGTCGCCATGCCGTGCTTGAGCATGATCTGGCCGGCCGCCGAGGAGAGGACCGCGAACAGCAGCAGCGCCAGGCTGGGCAGGGTCAACGTGCGCCTCTCACACGCCGACGCGGTGGGTGGTGGAGTCCGCCGGGACGAACTGACGGTTGAGGATGTCCTGGACATCGATGTGCTCCCCCGCGATGATCGTCCGCGCCGCATGCGGGGTGAGCAGTGCGACGTACTGGTAGCCGAAGAGGGTGGGGCGGAGGCGGGTCAGCAGCCTCGACACCCCGCCGAGCACCGTGGACACCGGTCCGCCGCCGAGCACGGACCAGAAGGGCGCGCCGGTGGCGCCGATGGACAGCACGTCGTACCCGGCGGCACGCACGGTGCGACGGAGGCTGGCGCGGCTGAAGAACCGCAGGTGGGTCTCGTCGAGGATGCCGCGCCGGTCGTAGTCGAAGATGCCGAGGGCGACGCGCAGCCGTGAGTACCAGTGGCCGAAGTTCGGTACGGACAGCAGCACGTGCCCGTCGGGGCGGAGGACGCCGCGCACGTCGGCGAGCAGGCGTTCGGGGCGGGAGAGGTGCTCGATGACGTCACCGGCGACGACGTAGTCGTACCCCTCGCCGAGGTCCGCGGGCAGCCCCTCCTCCAGGTCGGCGAGGAAGAACCCGCCGGAGCACCTGTCCCGTACGCCCTCGACCTCGACGCAGTCGATGCCGGTGACCGTGTGGCCGAGGGCCTCCAGACGTTCGGCGAACACGCCGCCGGAGCAGCCGACGTCGAGGACCCGGCCGGGCGGCAGGCCGCGCATCCGGTCCAGGATGACGGCGTGCGAGGAGCCGTCACCCTCCTTGAAGGCGTACTCGACGGGCTTGGGGATCCATCCGCACGTCCCGAACCCCTTCTTGGCCAGCCGGTATTCGAGGACGTCCTTGACGACGTCCTTGGCGTACCGCATGCCGTTGACGTAACAGATCTCGTCGCCGTAGTAGGTGGGGATGGGGATCTCGTGGATACGCATCCCGGCGTCGGCCATCTGCACGATGATCTGGGTGTCGAAGTCGAAGGCGTCGGTGTTGCGCTCGATGGGGAGGCGGCGCAGCGCGTCCACGCTGTAGGCCCGGTAGCCGGAGTGGAACTCGGTCAGCTCCGAGCCGAGCAGCGCGTTCTCCAGCCGGGTCAGGACCCGGTTGCCGAGCCACTTGTAGAGCGGCATGCCGCCGCGCAGGGCGTCCCGGGGCCGCATCATCCGTGAGCCGAACACGGCTTCGCACTCGCCGCGTTCGAGGGGCTCCACCATCTGGGGCAGCAGTTCGGGGGCGTACTGTCCGTCGCCGTGCAGCAGGACGACGATGTCCAGCCCGCGCTCGGCGGCGAGCGCGTACCCGGCCTTCTGGTTGCCGCCGTACCCGAGGTTCTTGGTGTGCCGCATGACGACGGTCGGCGGCATCCCGTCGAGCTGGGACCAGCGGCACCCGGCGGTGAACGTCGCGTCGTGGCTGGCGTCGTCGAGGATGAGGATCTCGGCGATCCTCGGCCGGAAGTCGGCGGGGATCCGGTCGAGGGTCTTCTCCAGCGTCGCCTCCGCGTTGTACGCCACCACCAGGATCCCGATCCTGGGGTTGGTGCTCGGGCTGCTGTGGCCTTCCGTCACGGGCTTCTCCACTCTCGCGGGGGGGGTCGGGGCGGGTCAGTCGGCGGGGGGAGCGGGAGCGGCCCCTGCGCCGCCCCGTGCGTCGGGGCCCGCCCCGGCGGTCGCCGCGGGTGCCGGGCCCGCCGCGTGGTCCGGGGCGGGGGCGGGGTTCGTGGCCGGCGGGGCGGGGCTCGTGGCCGGCGCCGGGCCCG